>NZ_JAYRPE010000065.1:0-205608 GCF_041911315.1 Xanthobacter sp.
GGGCTGGCAGCCTGCTGGGCGCCGGCCTGGGCCAGGGGGAAAACCGACAGGGCGAGCGCGACCAGAAAGGCCGCGGACGTCTTCACCTTCATATTGAACCTCCGCGGCGGCGTTCCTGTCGCCCGAAGGCGGCAGCCTCGTGGCGGATGGGGGATAAAGGCGTAAAGGTCGCCCCAAACCGCGACAAAAGCGCTGGAAAGACCCGCACCTTTGCCGCTATCTCGTCATCCCCCGGTAGCGATGAGGCTTTCCTGATGACCGCCGATGCTTCCGTCAAGCCCGAGCTGCGGGCAAACGTCCCCGATGCGCTGACGCTGGCGACCGAACTGATCCGGGCGCCGTCCGTCACCCCCGATTCGGGCGGCGCGCTGGAAATCGTCGCCCGCCGTCTGGAGGCCTTCGGGTACCATGTGGAGCGCCTGACCTTCGACAGCGGCGGCATTCCCATCCCTAACATCTACGCCCGCATCGGCACCGGCTCGCCCAACCTCTGCTTCGCCGGCCATGTGGACGTGGTGCCCGAGGGCGATCCCGCCCACTGGCTGCATGGGCCGTTCGCCGGCACCGTGGAGGACGGCAAGCTCTTCGGCCGCGGCGCGGTGGACATGAAGGGGGCGGTCGCCGCCTTCCTCGCCGCCGCGCTCAGCCATGGCCGGCCGGAGGCCGGCAGCCTCTCCTTCCTCATCACCGGCGACGAGGAGGGCCCGGCCCTCGACGGCACGGTGAAGGTGGTGGAGTGGCTGAAGGAGAGGGGCGAGGTCATCGACCACTGCGTCCTCGGCGAGCCCACCAACCCCAACGCCATGGGCGATGCCTTCAAGGTGGGCCGGCGCGGCAGCCTCTCGGGCATCCTCACCGTGAAGGGGGTGCAGGGGCACGTCGCCTATCCGCACCTCGCCGACAATCCCATTCCGCGCCTCCTGAAGCTGGTGGGCGAGCTGACGTCGGCGCCCCTCGATCACGGCTCGGACTTCTTCCCGCCCTCCAATCTGGAGGTGGTCTCCATCGATGTGGGCAATCCGGTGTTCAACCTGATCCCGGCCGAGGCCACCGCGCGCTTCAACGTGCGCTTCAACGACCTCTATTCGCTGGAGACGCTGAAGTCCGAGATCATCCGCCGGATCGACGGCGCCGGCCTCACCTACGATCTCGCCTTCCAGCCCGGCGCCAGCCAGAGCTTCCTCACCGCGCCCGGCCCGTTCGTGGAACTGGTGGCGGACGCGGTGGAGGCGGAGACGGGGCGGCGGCCGGAGGCCTCCACCTCCGGCGGCACCTCGGATGCGCGCTTCATCAAGGACATCTGCCCGGTGGTGGAGTTCGGCCTCGTCGGCCAGACCATGCACAAGGTGGACGAGGCGACGCCGGTCGCCGACCTTGAGGCGCTGACGCGCATCTATTCCCGCATCATCGCCCGCTATTTCGCCACCTTCGCCTGAGCGGACGCCCCCATGACCGAGACCATTCCCGGCGAAACCGCCTCCACCCTCGATGTGGACGGCCGCGCCATCGCCATCCGCGCCATTCCCGGCGCGGCGCCCGGCCTGTTCTGGCTCGGCGGCTTCAAGTCGGACATGACCGGCACCAAGGCCGAGCACCTCGCGCGCTGGGCTCAGGCGCGGGGGCAGGCCAACGTGCGGTTCGACTATTCCGGCCATGGCGCATCGGGCGGGGCGTTCGAGGAGAGCACCGTCTCGCGCTGGCTCAACGAGGCGCTGGCGGTGTTCGACCACGCCACCTCCGGCGACCAAGTGGTCATCGGCTCGTCCATGGGCGGCTGGATCGCGCTGCTGCTGGCCCGCGCCCTCGCGGCGCGGGGGGAGAAGCGGCTGAAGGGGCTGGTGCTGGTGGCACCGGCGCCGGACTTCACCGAGGCCCTCATGTGGGACAAGTTCCCGCCCCCGGTGCGCGAGCTGATCGAGACCTCTGGCCGCTTCCTCAAGCCGACGCTCTATGGCGAGGACCCCTATGTCATCACCCGCGAGCTGATCGAGGACGGGCGCCGCCATCTGCTGCTCGGCGCGCCGTTCGCCGTGGGCTGCCCGGTGCGCATTCTGCAGGGCGCGCGGGACGAGGACGTGCCGTGGGAACACGCCATGCGCCTTGTGAGCTGCCTCGCCGAGGACGACGTGGTGTTCTCCCTCATCAAGGACGGCGACCACCGCCTGTCCCGCCCGGAGGATCTGGAGCGGCTGACGGAGGCGGTGGAAGGGCTGGTGTGAGAGGGGCGTCTCTGCCGGTCGAGGCGTGGGGGGACACGCGATACGAGAACCACCGTCATGGCCGGGCTTGTCCCGGCCATCCACGTCGTTCCGCCGGTGCAAAGGTTTGGCGTCCGTGCCCGGCCTTACCACGTGGATGCCCGGGACAAGCCCGGGCATGACGAAGACGCGGTGAGACGAAGCCGGCGCGTCCGCCCCTCAGCGGCGCATCTGCTGGAGCAGGACGAGGTCGGGATAGCCGTCCGGCAGCAGGCCGGCGCGGGCCTGATAGTCCTGGATGGCGACGCGGCTCTTCTGGCCGAGGATGCCGTCCACGTTGCCGATGTCGTAGCCCATCTGGGCGAGGCGGCCCTGGATTTCCTGCCGCTCGGCCTTGGAGAGGCCGCGCTCCTCCTTCGGCCAGGACTGGACGAAGGCGCCGCCGCCGCGCAGCCGGTCGGCGAGATGGCCGATGGCGAGGGCGTAGGCGTCGGCCGGATTGTACTTCAGGATGGCGTCGAAGTTCCGCATCATCAGGAAGGCGGGGCCGTTGGCACCGCCCGGCAGCAGCAGATAGGCGGTATCGGTGGGGCGCGGGAAGGCGACGCCATTGGCGCGGCGCACGCCGAGGGCGTTCCATTCCCCCAGCGTCTTCTTGTTGCTGCGGCTGGCGAGGCGGTAGTCGAAGCCCTGCGGCAGCGCCACCTCATAGCCCCACGCCTTGCCGAACTCCCAGCCGTCCAGCTTCAGATTGTTGGCGGTGGAGGCGATGATGTCGGGGATGGAATCCACCACGTTGCGCTTGCCGTCGCCGTCGAAGTCCACCGCGAAGCGCTGGAACGAGGTGGGCATGAACTGGGTGGGGCCGAACGCGCCCGCCCACGACCCCTTCAGGTGGTCGTAGGGCACGTCGCCCTTTTCCAGGATCTGCAGGGTGGCGATGAACTCGTCGCGGAAATAGTCCTGCCGCCGGCCGATGCAGGCGAGGGTGGCGGTGGATTCCAGCACGTTGCGCCGGCCGATGCCGTCCGGGTCGCCATAGGTGGATTCGATGCCCCAGATGGCGGTCACGGCGTAGCGGTCGACGCCATAGGCCTTTTCCGCCCGGTCGAAGATGGGCTTGTAGCGCTCCAGAATCTCGCGGCCCTTCTTCACGCGCGTCTCGGTGACGAGCATGTTCACATAGGCGCCGATGGGCTTGGAGAATTCCGGCTGGCTGTCGAGATAGTCCATGATCTTCATCTGCGGTTGCAGCGAAGCGGTGTACGTCTCGAAGGTGCGGCGGGAGACGCCCTTGGACTGGGCCAGCGGCCACAGATTGGCGATGCACTGGGGGAAGTTCGCCTCGGCCTGGGCGATGGCCTGCGGCGTCATCAGCGGATGGCCGGCGCCGGCCGGCGGGGTCTGCTGGGCCGGCGGGAAGCCGAAGATGGAGCCGGTCGTCTGGGCCTGTCCGGCGGCGGGGCTGACGAGACCGGCAAACAGCGCGAGCGTCACGGCCACGCCGCTTCCGAAGGTGGTCCTTTCGCGCGTCGTCGATGCCATCTTGAAAACCTTCCGTTTCCGGCCTGCCGCGAGGGCACCGGGGTGATCGTCTGAGGCTCCTACTGGGCGGCAATATGGTTGCGTCGCGGTTAATGGATGGCAAGTTTCAGCGGCTGGTATGCTGTTGGGGCGGCATTAACCGAAGTTGGGGAACACGGCCGAGATCTCTGCCGTTGCCACTCGGCTGCCATAGGGGCAGGAAAGGTTTCCAGGCGGCGGCGTGCCGCGCAGGGCGCCGTCCGCGCCGAGCTGTGCTAGACGACGGGCGTGGGTATTCAGGAGGGGCATTACTCAAGATGCGTAGACCCATTCGCAAGGCGATCCTACCCGTCGCGGGCCTTGGCACGCGCTTCCTTCCGGCGACCAAGGCGGTGCCGAAGGAGATGCTGACGGTGGTGGACCGGCCCGTCGTGCAGCACGTGGTGGACGAAGCCCGCGCCGCCGGCATCGAGCACATCGTTTTCGTCACCGGCCGCAACAAGGCGGTGATCGAGGACCATTTCGACCGCCAGTTCGAGCTGGAGCGCACGCTTCAGGAGCGCGGCAAGGTCAAGGAGCTGGAACAGCTCGACCGCGACACGCCCAAGGCCGGCACCACCTCCTTCACCCGCCAGCAGCTGCCCCTGGGCCTCGGCCATGCGGTATGGTGCGCGCGCGACATCATCGGCGACGAGCCGTTCGCGCTGCTGCTGCCGGACATGCTGCACATGCCCAAGGCCGGCAATGGCAACGGCCACGGCTGCCTCGGCTCCATGGTCGAGGCCTACAACGAGACCGGCGGCAACGTGGTGGCGGTGTACGAGGTGCCGGACGACCAGACCCACCAGTACGGCATCGTCGGCACCGGCGCCGATGCGGCGAAGGGCGCCAAGGCCATCACCCAGATGGTCGAGAAGCCCAAGGCCGGCACCGCGCCGAGCAACCTCGCCATCTCCGGCCGCTACATCCTCCAGCCCGGCATCTTCGACCTGCTCGCCAAGCAGGAGCGCGGCGCCGGCAACGAGATCCAGCTCACAGATTCCATGCTGAAGCTGAAGGAAACCGAGCCGTTCTACGCGGTGCGGTTCGACGGCGCGGTCTATGACTGCGGCTCGAAGATCGGCTTCCTCATGGCCAATGTGGCCTATGCGCTGTCCCGCCCCGACATCGAGGGCGAGTTCCGCGCCGAGCTGAAGGCGATGCTGGGCGGGAACTGAGGGGCGGCGGCGCCCCCGACCGCTGTCAAACCAACGGCGTCATGGCCGGGCTTGTCCCGGCCATCCACGTCGGGCCGAAAGAGCCTGGCGCCGCGGGTTTATTCCCAGCCGAACCCCGTGGATGCCCGGGACAAGCCCGGGCATGACGGTGGGGCGGGGCGGCGAGGGTGGTTTAGCCTATTCCGCCGCCACCGCCGTCGGGGCCGGCGGGTTGCGGAAGCGGGCGAGGAGGTCCTTCTCCTCGGCCTTCGCGGCTTCGAGGTGCCGCACCTTCACAGGACCGAAGCCGCGGATCTTCTCCGGGATGGAGGCGATGGCGACGGCGAGCGCATGGTTGGCGGGATCGAGCTTCGCCAGCAGCTCGCCCATTGTGCGCTCATACTCCGCGATCAGCGCCCGCTCGGTCTTGCGCTCGTCCGTGTAGCCGAACACATCCAGCGCCGTGCCGCGCAGGCCCTTCAGCTTCGCCAGCAGGGAAAAGCCCTTCATCATCCACGGCCCGAGGGTGATCTTGCGCGGCTCCCCCGTCGCGTCGTTGCGGCGGGCGAGGAGTGGCGGGGCGAGGTGGAACTCGAACCTGAGATCGCCGTCGAAGGCCGCGTCCGCCTGGGCGCGGAAGGCGCCGTCGGCATAGAGCCGGGCGACCTCGTATTCGTCCTTGTAGGCCATGAGCTTGTAGAAATTCTTCGCCACCGCCTCGGCGAGCCCGCCACGGCCGGGCGTCTTGGCCTGCTCGGCCGCGCGCACCTTGTCCACCAGCGCGGTGAAGCGGGCAGCATAGGCGGCGTTCTGGTAGCGCGTGAGATCGGCCACGCGGCGGGCGATCACCTCGTCGAGGCTCTGGGAGAGGCGCCGGGCGTCGCTGGAGACAGTCCCCTTGGGCGTCGCGATGGCCTCCACCGCCTTGGGATCGTGGGCGGCGCGGCGGCCCCAGAGGAAGGCGGCCTTGTTCATGGCCACCGCTTCCCCGTTCAGCTCGATGGCCCGCTCGATGGCGGCGGCCGAGAGGGGCAGGGCGCCGAACTGGTAGGCATAGCCCACCATGAAGATGTTCTGCGCCAGCGCATTGCCGAACAGCGCCTGGGCGAGGCGGCTCGCCTCGATGAAATGGGTCTGCGGCTCGCCCACCAGATCGCGGATGGTACGCTTGATGCGCTCGGTGGGCAGAGAATAGTCGGCATTGCGGGTGAAGTCGCCGGGCAGCACCTCGTGGGTGTTCACCACCACGATGGTCTTGCCCGGCTTCACCGCCGCCAGCACCTTCTTGGTGCCGGCCACCACCAGATCACCGCCCAGCACCACGTCCGCCCCGCGCGCCGGCACGCGGATGGCGGTGATGTCGGCGGGATCGTTGGCGAGGCGGATGTGGCTGTAGACCGCGCCGCCCTTCTGGGCGAGGCCGGCCATGTCGATCATGCCGCAGGCCTTGCCTTCCAGATGCGCCGCCATGCCGAGGATGGCGCCGATGGTGACGACGCCGGTGCCGCCCACGCCGGTGGCGATGACGCCATAGGTGCCGTGGATCTCGGGATGCGCCGGCTCCGGCAGCTCCGGCCAGCTGTCGGCGCCGGCCGCCGCGCCCGCGCTCTTCTTCGGCTTGGCGCCCTTCACCGTGACGAAGGAGGGGCAGAAGCCGTTCACGCAGGAGAAGTCCTTGTTGCAGGACGACTGGTCAATCTCCCGCTTGCGGCCGAATTCGGTCTCCAGCGGCTGCACGGAGACGCAGTTGGACTTCACCCCGCAATCGCCGCAGCCCTCGCAGACGCGCTCGTTGATGAGTACGCGCTTGTCGGGATCGGGGAACTGGCCGCGCTTCCTGCGCCGGCGCTTCTCGGAGGCGCAGGTCTGGTCGTAGATCATCACCGTGACGCCGGGAATGGCCGCCAGCTCCCGCTGCACGGCGTCCAGCTCGTCGCGGTGGTGGATGGTGAGGCCTGAGGGCCAGAGCGTGTTGGCGGGGTATTTCCCCGGCTCGTCGGTGACGACGACGACCCGCTCCACCCCTTCCGCCGCCACCTGCCGGGCGATGACGGGGACGGTGAGGTCGCCGTCATGCTTCTGGCCGCCGGTCATGGCGACCGCGTCGTTGAAGAGGATCTTGTAGGTGACGTTCACCTTGGCGGCGCAGGAGGCGCGGAGCGCCAGATAGCCCGAATGGTTGTAGGTGCCGTCGCCGAGGTTCTGGAACACGTGGCCGCGCTTGGAGAAGGAGGATTCTCCGATCCAGTTGGCGCCCTCGCCGCCCATCTGGGTGAAGCCGGTGGTCTCCCGGTCCATCCACTGCACCATGTAGTGGCAGCCGATGCCGGCATAGGCGCGCATGCCCTCTGGCACTTTCGTCGAGGAATTGTGCGGGCAGCCCGAGCAGAAATAGGGAATGCGCGTGGCCACGTCCGAGGTCGCCGCGAGCACCCGCTGCGCCTCCTCCAGCTCCGCCACGCGCGCGGCGATGTCCGGGATGTCGCCATAGGCGAGGAGCCGGCGGCCGAGCTGGATGGCGATGTCGTTGGGGTCGAGCGCGCCCTTCACCGGGAACAGCCAGCGGCCCTGCTCGTCCTTCTTGCCGATGCAGACGGGCTGATTGGCGGTGCCGTACAGCTCCTCGCGCACCTGCACCTCGATGAGGGAGCGCTTCTCCTCCACCACCATGATGAGGTCGAGGCCCTTGGCGAACTCGTAGAGGCCCTGCGTCTCCAGCGGCCAGGGACAGGCCACCTTCCAGATGCGGATGCCGAGATCGTTGGCGCGCACCTCGTCGATGCCGAGCTCGTCCAGCGCGAGGCGCACGTCGAGGTACGACTTGCCCACGGTGGCGATGCCGATGCGCGGGCGGGCGCCGCCGGAGGTGATGAAGCGGTTGAGGCGGTTGGCGCGCAGGAAGTGCAGCACCGCGTCGCGCTTGAACTCCTGAAGCCGCTCCTCCTGCGCCAGCGGCGTGTCGCCGAGGCGGATGTTGAGGCCGCCGGGGGGCATCTCGAAGCCCAGCGCCGGCTCGATGCGCACGCGATCCAGCCGCCCGTCCACGATGCCGGTGGACTCGATGGTGTCCTTCACCGCCTTGAGGCCGACCCAGGTGCCGGCGAAGCGGGAGAGCGCCCAGCCGTAGAGGCCGTAATCGATGATCTCCTGCACGCCGGCCGGGTTCAGCACCGGGATCATCACGTCGACGAAGTGGAACTCGCTCTGGTGGGCAGTGGTGGAGCTTTCGCAGGTGTGGTCGTCGCCCATGAGGGCCAGCACGCCGCCGTGGCGGGAGGTGCCGGCGTTGTTGGCGTGGCGGAACACGTCGCCGGAGCGGTCGACGCCCGGCCCCTTGCCGTACCAGAGGCCGAACACGCCATCGAACTTGCCTTCCCCGCGCAGCTCCGCCTGCTGGGAGCCCCACAAAGCGGTGGCGGCGAGATCCTCGTTGAGGCCGGACATGAACTTGATGTCGTTGGCCTTGAGCACCTTCTCGGCGCGCAGGAACTGTTGGTCGAGCCCGCCGAGGGGGGAGCCGCGATAGCCGGTGACATAGCCGGCCGTGTTGAGGCCGGCGCGCCGGTCGCGCTCCTTCTGCATCAAGGCGAGGCGGACCAAGGCCTGCGTGCCCGATACGAACACGCGCTCCTGGGACAGGTCATATTTGTCGTCGAGCGAAACAGGCTTCAGAGCCATCGCGACGCCTCCAGCGGGGCCGGGCAGGGGACGGCGTCGCGTGGAAATCACGCGCACCGTTCGCCTTTAGGCTGGCACGGAGTGTCGCACCCGGCAATTTCGTTGTTCCAATTCAAGGCGCAACGAAATTGCCGAAAAGCTGGGCGTGACGAATTTTGGTGCATCGCAACCGAATTTGGCTGCGTTGCGGGAGCTTAGCCCGGCAGCAGGCGCTCGCTTTCGAGATAGCCGGTGAGCAGGCCGAAGCCGAACAGCATCACCAGCAGGGCGGCGCCAAGCTCCACACCCAGCCGGGCCATGATGGACCATTTGGTGTCCCGCCCGGCGATGCGCACGGCGAGCCGTTTGCCATAGACGGCGATGGCGGCGATGGCCGTCACGGTGGCGGCGGTGCCGAGGCCCATGGCGAAAGCGGAGGCGACGCCGCTCAGGAACACGCCCTGCGACAAGGCGAAGGTGAGCACCAGAATGGCGCCGGAGCACGGCCGCGCCCCGGCCGAGACCACGGCGACGGCGGCGCGCTTCCATCCGCCCTGTCCGGCGAGAAGCGCGGGGTCGGGGGCGTGCTTGTCGCCGCAATCGCAGTCGGCGGCATGGATGTGGCCGACATCCCCCCGCGCCGCAGCAACCAGGGCGCGGCCCTTCACGATCGCGAGATAGAGCCCGAACAGGCCTATGCCGCCATAGGCCGCGACTTCCACCACCGTCATGGCCTGCGCCATGGAGACGGCGGTGGCCCCCAGCGCCAGCGCCAGGATGCCGACGAAGAGGATGGCCGCGACCGCCTGCACCATGCCGGCGGCCAGCGACAGGGCCGCGCCCCGGCGCAGCGTGCCGCCATCGGCGAGGAGATAGGAGGAGATCACCGCCTTGCCGTGTCCGGGGCCGGCGGCATGGAACACGCCGTAGGCGAAGGAGAGGCCGGCGAGGAGGAAGGTGGCATTGCCATCCTTTTTGGCCGCGCGCACGGCCCCCACCAGCGCGCGGTAGAATTCCGACTGCTTGGCGAGGATGAAGCCGGTGATGCCGGAGGGCGGCGCGCCGCCGCCGCCGAGGCCGAAGGGCGTCGCCTTTGGTCCGCCGCCACCGGGCGGGCCGAAACCCTGCGCGAAGGCGAGGTCTGGATAGAGCACCAGCGCGACCAGCAGGGCGAACAGCACCACCGCGCCGAGCCCGAGAACGATCATCCCCGCCCGGCGCATCCGCCCGGGGACCGCCGCAGGGAACCCGCTCACGGGCACTTCACCGTGATCTTGTCCGCAAACTGGGCGCCGTAGGTGCTGCCCGCGGTGAGCCCGGCAAAGAAGGCCTCGTTGAGCGTCGAGCTGGCCGGCGGCTCCGGCGAGGTGACTTCCTGCGTGCAGCCGGCCGGCGCTGCGACCATCTTCACCGGATCGGTGTCGGCGAAGGAGAAGGAGACGAACACGGTCGGATCATAGATCTCGATGGTGGCCGCGCCCTTCACCGCGATGGGCTTGGCCAGCGGCAAGGTGAAGTGCAGGGTCAGCAGCTCGTTCTCGTAGGTGAGGTAATAATCCACCGGGTCCTTGAAGGCGAGCTTGCCGGTGGCGGTCTTCCCCCGGACGAAATAGTCATATTCCTTCAAGGAGGTGACATTCACCTCGGCGAGCGGCTTCAGCACGTCGTCGCCATAGCTGCCGTCCTTCTGCTTCTCCAGCCCCTGCAAGGCGAAGGCGGTGAAGGCGTCGTCGAAGGTCCAGGCCTGCTTGAGGGCGGTGAGCTTGCCGTCGGCGCCGTAGACCACTTCGGTCTTCATGGTCACCCAGACGTGGGGATGGGCCTCCGCCACCCCGGGCAGGAGCGCCGCGGCGAGCAGCATGACGACGGGCAGCAGGCGCGCCAGCATCCGAATCTACTTCCTTGTGTCGGGGCGAACCCCTCTCAGGTCGCGCGAGACTTCGGCGGAATGGTGACGCCGGTCCCTACAGGCCCCATGACACGCGGATATGACACGCGGGTGTGACAGGGCCTGCCCGAGCGTCATATTCCGTGCGTCACATTGGCCGGCGCGCTCTTCCCGAGGGTCAGCTGTCCTCGTGCTTCGGCTTTTCCGCCGCGCGGCGGCCGAAGTCGGGGGCGGCGGTTTCCTGGCCCTGCTCGATGATGGAGCGGCGGATGGCGCGGGTGCGAGCGAAGTGCTCGAACAGCACGTCCCCGTCGCCGTAGCGGATGGCCCGCTGCAACGCCGTCAGATCCTCGGTGAAGCGGCCGAGCATCTCCAGCACGGCGTCCCGGTTGGTCAGGAACACGTCGCGCCACATGGTGGGGTCGGAGGAGGCGATGCGGGTGAAGTCGCGGAAGCCGCCGGCGGAGAACTTGATGACCTCGGAGGTCAGCGTTTCCTCCAGATGCGCCGCCGTGCCTACGATGTTGTAGGCGATGAGGTGCGGCACATGGCTGGTGATGGCCAGCACCAGATCATGGTGCTGGGCGCTCATGGTCTCCACATTCGCCCCCGCCGCCCGCCACAGGCCGACGATGCGCGCCACCGCCTCGGGGGCCGCGCCCTCGGGCGGGGTGACGATGCACCAGCGGTTCTCGAACAGAGTGGCGAAGCCCGCGTCGGGGCCGGAAAACTCGGTTCCGGCCACCGGATGGGCGGGGATGAGATGGGCGTGGGCCGGCACATGGGGGGCCATGGCCTCCACCACGAAGCCCTTCACCGATCCCACGTCCGAGAGGATGGCGCCCGGCTTGAGGCGCGGCCCCACCACCTCGGCGACCTTGCCGGAGGCGCCGACCGGCACGGCGACGACCACGATGTCGGCGCCGTCCGCGGCTTCGCCCGCATCCTGCGTCACCACGTCGGCGAAGCCGAGCTGCCGCACGCGGTCGCACACGGCGGGGTCGGCGTCGGCGACGACGAGGGTGCCGGCGAGATGCTTCTCCCGCGCGGCGCGGGCAAGCGAGGAGCCGATGAGACCCGCGCCGATGATGGCGAGGCGCGGCACGAGGGGCTGGATCACTTGGCGGGCCCCTTGGTGGGCCCCTTGGTGGTCCCCGCCGCTCCGCCGGCCATGAACTCGGTCAGCGCGGCGACCACCAGCTCGTTGGCCTCCTCAGTGCCCACCGTCATGCGCAGGGCATTGGGCAGGCCGTAGCTCGCCACCTGCCGCAGCACCAAGCCACGGCGCATGAGGAAGGCATCCGCCTCCTTCGCCGTGCGGCCGGGCTCCTCCGGGAAGTGGATGAGCAGGAAGTTGGCGACGGAGGGCGTCACTTTAAGCCCCAGCGCCTCGATCTTGCCGGTGAGCCAGGGCAGCCACTTGGAATTGTGCGCCACCGACTTTTCCACGTGGGCGGCATCGGCGATGGCCGCCGCGCCCGCCAGCAGGGCCGGGGTGTTCATGTTGAACGGCCCGCGGATGCGGTTCATGGCGTCGATGACATGGGCCGGGCCCACCGCCCAGCCGATGCGCAGCGCGGCGAGGCCGTGGATCTTGGAGAAGGTGCGGGTCATTAAGACATTTTCTGTCGAAAGAGCCAACTCCAGCCCGGTCTCGTAGTCGTTGCGGCGGACGTATTCGGCATAGGCCGCGTCCAGCACCAGCAGCACGTTGGAGGGCAGGCCCGCGTGCAGGCGCTTCACCTCGTCGAACGGCAAATAGGTGCCGGTGGGGTTGTTCGGGTTGGCGAGGAAGACGAGCCGCGTCTTCGGCGTCACCAGCGCGAGCAGCGCGTCCACGTCGGCCGTGAGGTCGCGTTCCTTCGCCACCACAGGCACGCCGCCAGCGGCCAGCGTCGCGATCTTGTAGACGAGGAAGCCGTGCTCCGAATAGATCACCTCGTCGCCCGCGCCCACATAGGTGTGGGTCACGAGGTTCAGGATCTCGTCGGAGCCGGCGCCGCAGATGATGCGCTCGGGATCAAGCCCGTTGGCCTTGGCGATGGCCTCGCGCAAGGCGCGGGCGGAGCCGTCGGGATAGTCCTCCAGCTTGAGCCCGGCCTCGGCGAAGGCGGCAACCGCCTTCTCGCTCGGGCCGAGGGGGGTCTCGTTGGAGGAGAGCTTGAACACCTTCTCCACCCCCGGCGCGTGGCTCTTGCCCGGCACATAGGCCTCGATGGCGAGCACGCCCGGCTTCGGCTCGGGCCGGCCGGTGGGGATCGGGTCGTTCAGCACGGCGGACATCTCGGGTAACTCCAGACGATCTTTCTTCACGGCCGGGCGGCGGGGCGCACCACCTTGTGGGTGGCGGCGTGGCTGCCCACCTCGGCGACGGCGCGGATGCCCGCGCCCGCTTCAGTGAGGGCGCCCGTCACCTCGTCCACGGCATGGCCGGGGGGCAGGGACACCAGCAGAGCGGCGCCGTCGAGGGCTTCATCCGGCGCCACCACCACCTCGGCGAAGGCGGGTATGGCACGGCCGGCGGCCGCGCTCCATCCCGTCACGCGCAGCGAATAGACGCGGACCTCGCGCACGGCGGCATCCGCGATGGGGTGGGACACCACGAACACCGGCAGGCCGGCGGGGTGGTCGTCGCGCTCCACGAAGGGCAGGCGGGCGATGATCTTGGGCGCGCCTTCCGCTTCCAGCGCCGTCCACCAGGGATCGGCGGCAGACGGAGAGGGGGCGGCGGCCAGCAGGCCGAGATCGCCGCGCGAGCCGGCCACCGCGTCGATCACGCCCCGCGCGCCCATATGGGGCAGGAACGGTACGGTGAAGCCGAAGTGGAAGCGCGCGCTGTCGCGCATGGGCGCCTCGCCGCCGGAGAGGTCGGCGTGCACGGAATAGGGCGCCTGCACATAGGTGAAGGTGGCGATGATGACGCGCCAGATGCTCTCCACCGTGTCGAGCGGCAGCAGGCCGTGGTGGCGCTCCACCAGCCGGCGCATCATGTCCGCCTCGCGGGCGGGGCGGAAGGCGGAGCCGCCCTCGGTGCCCTGGGTGTGCTTCACCTGCACGAGGCGGTCGATGATCTCGCTGCGCTCCATGAGCAGCTGGTGCATGGCCGCGTCGATGCGGTCGATCTCGGAGCGCAGGTCGGCCAGTGAGAGCGGAGCGTCGGAGAGGGGAGCGTCGTTGTGTGTCATTGGCGTTCGCGCGTCTGGAGCGCGACGCCCTGGCGGACGAAGTCCGTCCGCCGGATGAAACGCCCCTCCAACTCGGGGACGGAGACCGCGGGACCCGATCCGCCTGCGTCGCAGGCTTCCGGCACGCCCTCCAGCCGGCGAGGCTTACCGGGAACGGGCGCGGGAATCAAAACTTTGTTGCGCGCCGTGCCGGTATCCAGGCGCTCTAGCGCTTGAAATAGCCCTTCGCCAGATGCTGCGCCACGAAGGCGTCGATGGCGGCGTGAATGGTGTCCCAGCGGGGCAAAGCGGTCGCCGGCACCTCCACGGCGGCGGACCAGACGGGCGTCTGGAACCAGAGCTGCGCGCGGGCGTCGGCGGCATCGGGGCTTGCCGGCAGGCGGGCGAGCACGCCACGATCCTCGGAGATGCGCACCAGATAATCGCCGCCCGCTGCCGGAAACCGCTCCAGATCGTTGAGGAAGCCCTGCCTTTTGTCCTCCCGCCGCACGCTGGCGATGGTCTTGGTCATGCCGGCGAAGTCGGGGTGGGGGCCGAGGTAGAAGGCGGTGACGCGGATGGTCGGGTCATCCCCCGCCGGTGCGGCTTGCGCAGTCCCTGCCGCACGCGGCGGCGCGACGCCCGGGGTCGCGGCATGGGCCGCCATGGCAGCGGCCATGTCCGAGAGGGGAAAGGCGAAGGCGGTCTCCCGGCTGCGGATGAGGCAGCCCAGCAGGCCCAGCTCCGGCGGCGCGAGGGCATAGCGCGCGGGGAAGGCGAAGAGGTCGTCCCCGGCGCGGTAGAACAGCGTCTCGCCGAATTTCGCGACCGCCGCCTGCCGCGCCTCCTGCCGCGCCTCTTCCGCCTTGCCCGAGGGCTTTGCGGCAGGTTTGGCAGCAGGTTTCGCGGCGGGCGCGGGCTGGCAGAGCGCGGGGGGAATGTCGGGAACGGGAGCCATCCCCGAACTATAGGCCCTTAGGTCAGGCCGATGCGATAGGTCTGGGGAAACGGCGTGCCGGCCATGTCCACCGGCGCCAGCGGGCGGGCGGCGGGGCGCAGCAGCACGCGCTTCACGATCTCCGGGATCATGGTGCCGCCCAAATAGCGGCCGAGGCACTCGTGGTGCCCGTAGCCGAAATGCAGGTAGGTGTGGAACGGCCGATCCGGCTTGAAGGCGTCCGGCTCCGGCACGAAATCCGGGTCGAACATGGCGGAGAGGCTCAAGGGGAGCACCACCGTCCCCGTGCCCAGCACCTTCTCCCGCGCCGTGCCCTTGGCGAGGGTGTAGGTGGAGGCCGCCTCGCGGAACATGAAGGCGACGATGGGCGAGAAGCGCAGCGCCTCCCACACATAGCCGTCGAACACGGCGTCATCCCCCGCCTTGGCGGCCGCCCGCGCATCGCTGAGCACTTCCGGCCGGGCGAAGAGTTCGGCCAAAGCGTTGATGGCGGCTTCCGCCGTGGTCTCGATGGCGCCGATGAGCAGGCCGCCGATGTTGATGACCACCCGGTCCATGCCGAAATGGTCCGCCGCCGGCAGATTGAGGCTGAGGATGCGGGTGAGGCTGTCGTCCGGCGCGGTGCCGGCCTTGATCTCGGCGATGCGGGCCGGGATGAGGGCGGCGAACAGGGCCCGCAGCTTCACTCGGCTGTCCTCCGCCGCCTGATGGATGGCGTCGGCGTCCGGGCGGTCGTCGTAGGGCAAATTGTTGAACTGATCCATCTGGTTGGCATAGGACCAGTCGAGCAGGTCGGCGTCCGGCCCCTTGATGCCGAAGAAGCGCTGCACGATGCGCAGGGGCACGAGCCGCGCCAGCTTCTGCACCGCCTCAATCTCGGACCCTGCTGCGTTCAGCGCGGCGTCGGCGATCTCGGCCACGGCGGCGCGGATCTTCGGCAGGTCGTCCCAGGCGAGGATGGCGCGCATCACGGACTTGTCGCGGTAGTTCACCACCGTCTCGTCCATGGCGAGCATGAAGTCGCCCATCTTGGGCTTGTAGAGATCGACGGTGAACACCTTCGGCACCGACAGGATCTCGATCACGTCCGCCCGTTTGGCGATGAGCGTCACCTCGCTGGTCTCGTAGACCGGGGCGTGGGCGCGCAGCTCGGCGAAGAAGGGGCGGGGCTCGCTGGAAATCCAGCCCCGCGCCAGCGGCCAGCGCTCGGCGGGGCGGACGGCGGCGAGCTTGTCGAGATAGGGCGTGTAGGGGCGCACGCGCGCCGCGGCCTCAGGGACGGACATCGGGCCCCTCCAGGATCTTGAGATATTCGATGATGGCATAGCGATCCTCGGGGGAGAGCTTCGCCCCGGTGGGGAAGGCGTGGCCGCGATTGGAATTGCCGGGCAGGGCGGTGTCGAAGCGCGACACGCGCACCCGCTCCGCCTCGGGGATCGAATCGTAGGACGAGACGAAGCCCAGCTTCTCCGCGTCGAAGCGCTTCGAGCCCACATAGAACAGCGCCGGGCGCTCCTCCTCGGGGGAGAGCAGGTCATAGATGGTGGGCACCGAACCGTTGTGCAGGAACGGCCCCGTCGCCCACACGCCGGCGAGCGGGCCGGCCTTGTAGCTCGGCGGCAGCAGCCAGCCGGATTGCGGCGTGTCGCTGCTGGGGGCGAAGCGCCAGCCATAGGCGGCCTTGCGGGCGTCGCCGGTGATGCCGCGGGTGCGCAGATTGTTCTCGGTGAGGGTGGTCACTGCCGCCAGCAGCAGCGAGCCGGCGAGCACTTCCTTGCCGTCCTGGGAGTGCGGCGCGGCACCGAGCAGGGGTGCGAAGGGGCCGGGCTTGGCGTAGCGGGTGATGAAGTTCATCGCCATCTTCGGGTCGGTCTTCACGGTGTCGATGTTCACCATGGAGACGGCCAGCCACTGCCGCCCGCCCTCGGTCTCGGCGGCGGGGGTGAGGCGATAGTCGGGACCGCCGTGGCAGCCGGCGCAATTGGCCTTGAACAGCTCGGCGCCGCGCTTCGCCTTGGCGGCGTCCACCTTGCCCAGTTCCTTCTCCGGCCACGGCGGCGGCTTCAGCGTCGAGACCCAGGCTTCGAGGGCGACCAGATTCTCGCCGAGCGCGGTGGAGCTGGCGTCCCTGAGGTTGCCGTTGGCGAAGTCCGGATGGCCGAACACGCCCAGCACCTCGCCGAGATTGCGGCCGAGCGGGTTGCCGGCGACGCCGTTCCACTGCACGTAGCGCTGCCAGGGCGTGGTCCACAGGAAGGGGTAGCTCACCGGCGCGTCGGGGATGCGGTAGTTGGCCGGCTCGTTGAGCGCGGTGGCGGAGACCGCGTTCAGGATGTGGCCGAAGGCGTCGAGCCGCCCGCGCCCGTAGGGCACCGGCGTCCAGGAGGCGGCCTCCAGCCGCCGGATCTCGGTGGCAAGCGCCTCCAGCGCCGGGCGCACGGCCTTGGGGTCCATGGCCACGAGCCGCGCCGCGAAGCGGTGGAACTTGGCGGGATCGGCGAGGGTGATGTCGAGCGCCTTGCTGAGGCGTGCCATCAGAAGCTGGTAGTCACCCTGCGAGGCGCCACCATCGATGCGGATGCGCGCGCCGGTCTTCGCCTCGATGTCGGCGGTGTGGCAGGCGGCGCAGGTGAGGCCGACCATGGGGCCGAGCGCGCTCGTGCCGGGGCGCGGGTCCTTCACGAAGCCGATGGGCAGGCCGTCCGGATTGAGGGCCGAGGGGCCGTCCGCCGGCAGGAAGCCCATCTCCGCCACATGGGCGGGATCGAGGAACAGCTTGTCGGACAGCGGCTGCTCCAGCGCCCGCAGCATGGCGTAGGGCATCAGCTGGGAGCCCTGGGAGGTGAAATAGAACTGCTCGCGCATCTCCTTCGACCAGCCCTGGTCGAGCGGCTGCGCCTTGCCCGGCTCGGCCGGCGCCTCGTTGCGCGACATGATGGCGTCGGTGAGGGCGGCCAGCCCCAGAAACCCGATGATCCCCGCCCCGAGGATCAGACCCTTGCGCCCCAGCATTCTTGCCCCCGGATCGTCCTGCGTCTGCGGCCCCTGCCGGAAGACGCCCGTTTGAACCCCTCAATCGTGAGCGGCCGCGCCATCTCGGGCGCGGCCGTATGATGTCCACGCGCCATGAATGCGCGATGAACCGGTGCGCGATGAACGGTCAGACCAGCGACAGGTCGACGCTCTCGCGCAGCCGCGCGACAAGTTCGCCCTGCCGGTTGGTGCCGGTCTTCTCGTAGAGCGCCTTCAGCTGGCTGCGCGCGGTGGAGAGCGCCACGTTGCGCTGCTGGGCGAAGTCGGCGAGGGAGGCCCCCACCGCCAGCGCCGCCGCCAGCGCCGCCTCGGAGGGCGTGAGCTTGAAGGTGGTCTGGATGCGCCGCGCCACGTCCGCCCCGCCGCGTCCCGGCTGGCGCACCACCACCGCGATCTGCGAGCGGGTGGCGAGGCGCGGGCTGCCCTCGCCCGCCGGCAGCGGATGCAGCGATACCCGGTAGGGGCCGGCATCCTCGCCCGCGCGCGGCACTTCCATGTGCTCGGCATGGGTGATGTTGGCCTCGCCCCGCGCGGCGGCCAGCGCCAGCGCGACGGCGGAGGCCACCTGCCGGGAGGCGCGGTCGTCGCGGAAGGCGAGCTTGCCCTGTCGGACAGTGATGTCGCCGGACTTCACCATGCTCTCGCCGGCCCGGTTGACGTGGGCGACCTGCATCTCCGCATCCACCAGGAAGATGCCGGCATCCACGATGTCGAGGGCGGCGGCGATGTCGCCCACCTTCGCCTTCGCCTCGTCGAGCAGCGCGTAAAGCTCGAACGCGCGCCTGAGGTGCGGCACCACGAGGCCGAGCTTCTGCCGCTCCGCCTGCCCGAACGGCCCCTGCGCACGGCCGCGCATGGCGCAGATGGTGGCCATCACGTCGGCTTCCTGGGCGAAGTAGGAGACGAGCGAATGCTCGATGTCCATGGGCTCCACCACCTCGCGGAACAGGGCCGAGGCGCGAAACTGGTCGGGGTCCACCCCGTCCTCGCCGCAGATGACGCGGCCGGGATTGGAGAGGATGTAGGAGAGGCGGGGGTCTTCCGTCGCGTGGCGATAGAGGAAGGTCTTGTAGTCGTTGTGGTCGTGGCCCCACACGCGCCAGGTGGGCTTGGTCTGCTGCTTGAGGCTGAAGACCGCGAGCTGGCCGACGCGCCCGTCGATGAAGCGGGTGACGCCTTCGAGCAGGATGCCCCACTGGCGGGGATCGCCGGAAAGCTCGTAAACGTCCCCGACGAGGCGGGAGTAGTGATCGAGTTCGCCCATGTCCGTCCCATTTTTCGCGCGGCGATATCTCCGGCCGGGCCGGCGATCGCGTCGCCATGATCCGATGGGCCGCCATGGTCCACCCCGCGAGGACCGGACGGCGACTTAGAGTGTGCCTTGAGGCTTGCCCTGGCGCCCGCCGATGCCGGCGGGCGGCCCACGGAGATCGTGAGCGCAGCATTGCACAACCACCTCAAGCTGCAAGACGTCCGAAAGGGGGTCATCCCCCATTCGGATGATGCTGACCGAACCGTTGAAATGGTGACGTATGGGGGAGCCCCGGGGCGGGGGCATCAGAGGAGCGTGCCCGAGAATGCGTGTCGAAAGGCCCCTTGAGATGACCACCGGAAGCGACGAGCAGCGCCCCTCGACCCGGGAGGCCATCAGCGCGCGCGTCCGGAGCCTTGCCATCGAGGCGGGGGCGCGGCCGAGCGACCATGGCTTCGGCCGCATGTTCCCGACGCTGGCGACGCCCTCGCGCGGCATCGGCGAGGGACCGCGGACGCTGAAGGACCTCGCCCGCCTCGCCACCGCCATGGGCGCCTGCGCCGAGGCGCCGAGCGGGCGGCCGCCGCGCCGCCGCGCCGAGGGCGATGCCGATATTCCCGCCGCCTATGCCTTCCTGGTGGAGTTCGTGCTCAACGATCTCGTCTGGGAGCGCCGGCCGGCGGAGGAGGCGGCGCTCGCGGGCGCGCCGGCCTTCGTTCCTCTGGGCACATTCTCCACCCTGTTCAACCGCCGGTCCGGCTGCCTCGACCTCGAATCCATCTATGACGCGCCGCGCGATCCCGCCGCCGTGCGCCGGATGCTGCTGGGCGAGGTGTGGCGCAACCCGCTGGGCGAGCCGGCGCTGCCGCCGCGCAAGGGCCCGCGCAACGACCTGCCGCGCCTTCCCCGCGCCCTCGACCCGGCCCGTGATCGCGTGCCGCGCATGAGCGACGCGCGCAACGATCGCAGCCTGCCGCTCAGCCAGCTCCACGTCGCCTTTCTCAAGGCGCACAACGCGCTGGTCGCCACCGGCCGCTCCTTCGAGGCGGCGCGCCGGGCGCTGCGGCAGCGCTATCAATGGATGGTGCTGTTCGACCTCCTGCCCAAGATCGCCGATCCGGCGGTGGTGGAGGAGGTGATGAGCGAGGGGCCGCTGCTGTGGCGGCAGGATCGGCCGGGCGACATCTTCATCCCGGTGGAATTCTGGGCGGCGGCCTTCGCCATCGCCCCCAGCCTCGCCCGGCCCAGCTATGACTACAACCGCCACCTGAGGGACGCGGAAGGGGCGGCGCTCTCCACCCGCACCGCCCTCGGCCCCTCCGGCTCGGGCCCGGACGGCCTGCCGGCGGATCGCATCATCGCCTGGGAAGGCTTCCTGCCGCTGGAGGCGGAGGCGCCGCAGCGGGCGCGGCGGCTCGATACCATCCTCGCCGGCGCGCCGGACACGGTGGAGGCGTCGGCGCTCCGGCACCTGTCGCGCGGCTACCGGCTCGGCCTGCCGAGCGGGCAGGCGGTGGCGCAGCATCTCGGCCTCAGGCCGCTGCGCGACGACACGCTGCTCGCCGCACTGCCCGAAGCCCAGCGCGTCGCCGCTCTGCCGTTCTGCGAGGCGACGCCGCTGTGGTTCTACATCCTCGCCGAGGCGGGCGATCCCGCCGGACCGGCGGGCAAGCATCTCGGCCCGGTGGGCAGCCGCATCGTCGCCGAGGCGCTGTGGACGCTGGCGCGCCATTCCGACGCCTCCATCCTCGCGCCGGGCGAGCTGCGCGACTTCGACCGCTTCACCCTGAGCGATCTCGTGCTGCTGGCGGCGGAAGAGGACGGCTGAGCCCGCCCCCATCCCCATCGCCGAAAAGGCCGCCGGCGCTCTGCGTGCCGGCGGCCTTTTCGCGTCAGCACAACCGCAGGAGGTGTGGTCGCGGACAGGCTTCAGTATTGGCGCACTCATTTCATTCACGCTGCCCGGAAATGAAGCAGAATGACCGGTAGTCTGGTAAATATACTTCGTATCATAATACCATTTAAAAGTATTTATGCGTTCACTCAAGAATTGGTGATGACAACATTTTTGGTATGAGCCTATTTTGCGGTGCGGGATCACACGGAAGGGGCGCTTCCGATGGACAGTGTCGATCTGCTCGACGGCGAGCTGAAAGCCGTCGCCTCCCACACGCTTGCCGAACCCCGGCTCACCGAATCCCTGGCCGTCGCCGTGGTCGGCATCGGCTGCCGCTTTCCCGGCGGCATCGCCAGCGGGGCCGATTATTGGTCTTTCCTCGTCGGCAAACGGTGCGGCATCCGGGAAATTCCGGCCGATCGCTGGAATTACCGCAACTATTACGATGCGGACCCCGAATGCGCGGGGCGCTCCTATTCCAAATGGGGCGGTTTCCTCACCGGCGACGTGTTCCACTTCGATCCCGCCTTCTTCGACATGGCCCCGCGCGAGGTCATGTCCATGGACCCGCAGCAGCGGCTGCTGTTGCAAGTGGCGTTCGAGACCGTCGAGGACTCCGGCATCACCCTGCGCACGCTGCAGAAGAAGCGCACCGGTGTTTTCGTGGGCATCTCCACGTCCGACTTCAGCTATTCCCAGCGCTACCGGCGCGTCGCCACCGACATCTTCGCGGGCACGGGATCGGCCTATTCCATCGCCGCCAACCGCATCTCCCACCGGCTCGACCTCAACGGCCCGAGCATCGCCCTCGACACCGCCTGCTCCTCGGCGCTGGTGGCGGTGGACCAGGCGATCCGCCATCTCTCCATGGGCACCTGCGACGTGGCCCTGGCCGGCGGCGTGAACATGATGCTGGACCCCGGCCCCTTCGTCGCCTTCTCCAGCGCCAACATGCTGTCCGCGACCGGTGCCATCTACACCTTCGACGCCCGCGCCGACGGCTTCGTGCGCGGCGAGGGCTGCGGCCTCGTGCTGCTGAAGCCGCTCGCCCGCGCGGTGGCGGATGGCGACCGCATCTATGGCGTGCTGCGCGGCTCCACGGTCAATCAGGACGGCCGCACGCCGACCCTCACCGCCCCCAGCGACGTGGCCCAGACGGCCATGCTCAACAGCCTGCTGGAACAGACGGGCATCGACCCGGAGGATGTGGGCTATGTGGAGGCGCACGGCACCGGCACGCCGGTGGGCGACCCCATCGAGGCGAGCGCCATCGGCCGCGTGTTCGGCGCGGGGCGGGTGGACCGGCCGGTGCTGGTGGGCTCCTTCAAGCCCAATCTCGGCCATCTGGAATCCGCTTCCGGCATCGCCGGCCTCATCAAGATCGTGCTCTCGGCGCATCACGGCATCGTGCCGCCCAACCTCAATTTCGAGCGGCCGAACCCCAACATCCCGTTCGACGCCCTCGGCCTGAAAGTGCCGGTGGAGCCCACCCCCTATGATGCCGAGGACGGGGTGCGCCTCTCGGCGGTCAATTCCTTCGGCTTCGGCGGCACCAACGCCTCGGTGGCGGTGGAGAGCTGGCACGGCGGCGGGCGGCCTGCGAAGGCAGCGCCCGCGCGCGCCGTGCCGTCCGACGACCCCGCCTTCATCCCCCTCTCCGCCAACGGCAAGCCGGCGCTCGCGCTCTGGGCCGAGGAACTGGCCGATGCGGTGGACGAGGGCGGCGCGCTGTCCGGCGTCGCCTACGACAGCCTCTCGCAGGTGCTGAAGACCAGCCGCGACCATCTCAGCGAGCGCGCCGTGATCCTCGCGGACCGTGTGGCGCAGGATCTGCCGTACAAGCTGCGCATGCTGGCGCTGGGCGCCGATGCGCCGGCCGAGGAGGCGGAGGCCGTCGCGCCCTACATCATCACCGGCCGCGCTCGCCCGCGCCGGCTCGCCTTCACCTTCTCGGGGCAGGGCGGGCAATGGTGGGCCATGGGCCGCAATCTGCTCACCACCGAACCGACCTATCGCGCCTTCGTGGACGAGTTCGACGCCGTGCTGAAGCCGTGGACCGGCTGGTCCGTGGTGGAGGAGGTGCTGAAGGCCGAGGACAAGACCCGCATCAACGATGCGGACGTGACGCAGGCCTCCATCTTCACCATGCAGGTCGGCCTCTACCGCATGTGGCGCGAGCGCGGCCTCACCCCGGAACTGCTGGTGGGCCACAGCTTCGGCGAGGTGGCGACCACCTACATCGCCGGCTGTATCGATCTCGAAACCTGCGCGAAGATCATCTACCATCGCGGCCTCATCCCCCACGGCAGCACGCGGCGCGGCGCCATGGCGACGCTGGGCGTCACCTACGACCAGCTCGCGCCTCTGCTGCCCGACGACGGCAGCGTGGTGGTGGCGGCCTATAACGGCCCCACGGCCCAGACCATCTCCGGCATGGAAGCGCCGGTGGACGCGGTGCTCGCCGAGGTGCGTCGGCTGTTCCCGGACGTCCTCGCCCGCCGCCTCACCATGGATTTCGGCTGGCACTCGCCCCACCTCGACGATTGCGAGGCGAAGTTCCGCGCCGGCCTCGGCGAGATCGACTGGAAGCCGCCGTCCATCCCCATCGTCTCCACCGTCACCGCCATGCTGGAGACGCGGTTCGACAGCGAATACTGGTGGCAGAATTTGCGCCAGCCGGTGAACTACAAGAAGGCCATCGACTTCTGCCTCGACCTCGGCATCGACGCCTTCCTGGAGCTGGGGCCGCACCGCACGGTGACGCCGCTGATCCACGGCATCGCGCAGGAGCGCAACGCCGCCGTGGTGGCCGTGCCCTCGCTGGAGCGGCAGGGCGACGACCGCCTCGTCATGGCCCGCTCCATGGCGAACCTTTATGTGAACGGCGTCGGCTTCGACTGGACCGAGGCGGCCAAGGATGCGGAGGCCGATGCCCCCGCCCGCGCGGAGCATCTGGCCCTGCCGCGCCGCCCCTGGGCCAACGAGCGGCTGGTGCAATTGCCGCTGGAGGCCAAGCAGTTCCTCTTCGATGCCGACCGCCACCCGCTGCTCGGCTGGCGCGAGAGCGGGCCGGAGCCGTCCTGGACCAACGAACTCACGCTGAAGAGCCTCAAATATCTCGCCGACCATCGTCCCGGCGGGGACTGCCTGTTCCCCACCGTCGGCTATGTGGAGATGATGGCGGCGGCGCTGCGCGAGCTGTTCGGCGCCGCTCCGGTGGAACTGCGCGATTTCAAGATCATGGAGGCGCTCTCCATCGGGTCCGACGACGTGGTGCTGCTGCGCACCTCCTATGATCCCGTCACCAGCCGCCTGCGCATTTCCTCGCTCAAGCGCGACACGGAGGAGGACTGGCGCCTGCGGGTGGAGGCCTATGGCTGGCAGCACGCCTTCACCTTGCCCAAGGCGAAATTCGACCCCGCGGTTCTCTCCGGCACCCCCGCCATCACGCGGGAGGATTTCTACCGCCTCACCGCCCGCCACGGGCTCGACTACGGCCCTTCGTTCCAGGCGGTGGAGGCGCTGTGGCTGCCCGGCCCGCGCCATGCGGTGGCGCGCATCGTCAGCGCCGAGGCGGCGCGCCGCACCGGCTTCATCGCCTTCCCCGGCCTGTTCGATTCCGTGCTGCAGGCGGGCCTCGTGGTGGACGACGTGGACGCGGGCCTCTGGATTCCCGGCGAGCCTTTGCCTGATATGGAGGAGGTGGGCGGCAAGTATCGCCTCATGCTCCCCATCGGCATCCGCAAGGTGATGGTGGCCGGCCCGCTGCCGAGCGAGGTCATCTGCGAGTTCTTCACCGATCCGCGCGACGACACCGGCATCTATCGCGTCTACGCGCCGGACGGCACGCCGCTTCTGGCGGTGGAGAATTTGCAGGTGAAGACGCTGGGCGCGCTCAAGGCGGCGACCGGCGAGGGCGCCGTCGTCATCGACGAGACCTATGAGAGCGATGCCGACAAGCCGCCGGCCCCGCTGCGCACCGGCCGCTGGCTGCTGGTGAGCGGCGATGCCGCCGAGACCGCGCCACTGGTTGCGACGCTTCAGGCGCAGGGCTCGACGGTGGAGACCATGGACCCGGCGCCCCTGTTCGCCATGGAGGCGGACGCCTTCACTGCGCAGGTGGAAGGCATGCTCGCGGCGCCGGAAGGGCTCGTTGGCATCATCTATGCCGCCACTGCCGGCACACATCTCGGCGACCCCGAAGCCCTCTCCACCGAGGCGCTGCTGGCGGCGGTGGAGCCGGCTGCCAATGGCCTCGTCACGGTCGGCAAGGCGCTGGACCTTCTGCGCACCGCGTCCCTGCGGCCCACCCTCGTGGTGCTCGGCCGCGCCGGGCGGCGGGTGCCGGGCGACGGCGCCATGACCACGGACGGCCTCGCCGATGCGCCGCTCCTCGGCCTCACCCGCACCATCGCCAATGAATGCCCCGAATTCGCCGTCCGCCATGTGGACGCGGACGCCGCGGCCTTCGCCGCCGGGGCGACGCTGGCCCAGGCGGTGGCGGAGGAGAGCGCGGAGTCGGAGATCGTGCTGCGCGGCGCCGGCCGCCTCGTGCCGCGCCTGCGCCAGAGCGAGCTTTCCGCCCAGGCGCCGAAGCATCGCTTGATCGCGGCGGCAACCGACCGCTCCAACTTCACCGTGACGATGACCCAGCCCGGCGTCATCGACAATGTGGTGCTGCGCGAGTGCCGTTATCCCGCCCCCAAGGCGGGCGAGGTGGTGGTCGAGGTTGCGGCCGTGGGCCTCAACTTCCGCGACATCATGGCCGCCACCTCCATCCTGCCGGACGAGCAGGATGGCGAGGGCGCGTGGTGGCGCAATCTCGGCCTCGAATTCGCCGGCACCATCCAGAGCGTGGGCGAGGGCGTGACCGGCTTCAAGGTCGGCGACCGGGTGATGGGCATGGGCAAGGGCTTCCTGCGCCGCTTCGCCGCCGCCGATGCCCGCTTCCTCATGCATGTGCCGGATCATGTGGACCTGAAGGACGCGGCAACCCTGCCGGCCGCCTTCATGACCGCGCATTATTCCCTCGTGGACATCGGCCGCCTGCTGCCCGAGGAGCAGGTTCTGGTGCATCTCGCCACCGGCGGTGTGGGCCTTGCCGCCATCCAGGTGGCGCGCAACATCGGCGCCGGCATCCTCGCCTCCGCCGGCTCGGATGCGAAGCGCGATCATCTGCGCGCGCTGGGCATCACCTGCGTGATGAACTCGCGCAGCCTCGAATTCGCCGAGGACGTGCGCGCGGCGACAAGCGGGCGCGGCGTGGACGTGGTGCTGAACGCGCTTTCCGGCGCCGGCATCGACAAGGGGCTGGAATGCCTCGCGCCGTTCGGCCGCTTCGTGGAGATCGGCAAGCGCGACCTTGCGCAGGACAAGCCCATCGGCCTCAAGTCCCTCTATTACAACAACTCCTACGCGGTCATCGACCTCTCCACCATCGCCGACGAGCGCCCCGCGCGGCTCTCCTCTTTGCTGCGGGCGGTGGAGGCGGAAGTGGCGCGCGGCGTCTACCGGCCGCTGGTGGCGACGCGCTTCCCCGTGTCGCGGGCGGCGGATGCCATGCGGCTGTTCGCCAAGGCGCAGCACATCGGCAAGGTGGTTCTCACCTTCGATGAGCCCGAGGTGGAGGTGGAAATCGACCTCGCCCAGCCCATGCAGCTCTCGGGCGAGGCGAGCTATCTCGTCACCGGCGGCCTGCGCGGCTTCGGCGTCGCGGTGGCGGATTATCTCAGCAAGGCCGGCGCCGGCCGCCTGCTGCTCGCCGGCCGCAACGGCACGCCGGACGAAGACTCCGCGCCGGTCATTGAAGCCATCGCGGCGCGCGGCACCGAGGTGGTGCCCCTCGCCCTCGATGTCACGGACCCTGAAGCGGTGGAGGCGGTGATCGCCGCGCATGCCGCGTCCGACAAGCCGCTGAAGGGCATCGTCCATGGCGCGGCGGTGATCGAGGACGGCTTCCTCGCCCAGCTCGACGCCGCGCAGATCAGCCGCGTCATCCGCCCCAAGGTGGGCGGCGGCTGGAGCCTGCACCGCGCGGTGGAAAAGCATGGCGCCAAGCTGGATTTCTTCGTCAGCTTCTCCTCGCTGGCGCAGGTCATCGGCAGCCCCGGACAGGCGAACTACACGGCGGCCAACGCCTTCCTCAATGCGCTGGGCTCGTTCCGCAAGGGGCGGGGCGTCGCCGGATCGTCGGTGGCGTGGGGCTCCATCGCTGGCTCGGGCTTCGTCTCCCGCTCGGAGGCGCTGGGCAATTATCTCGAAAGCATCGGCATGAAGCCGGTGCCGGACACGGAAGCCGCGGCCTCGCTCGGCACGCTGCTGCGCGCGGAGGAGGAGAACCCCGCCTTCGCCCGCGCCGACTGGTCCGCCATCGCCCGCGCGCTCGCCCGCACCGCCGCGACGGGGCGGGTGAAGCCGCTGCTGGCGCAGCGTTCCGCCGGCCGCTCGCGCATCCAGGCGGATCTCCTCGCCGCACCCCGCGAGCAGTGGGACGCCATGCTCGCCGACCTCATCCGCGGCGAGGTGGCGAAGGTGCTGAAGGTGGCCGCCGCCGATATCCCGCCCGACCGGCGGCTGTCGGAGCTGGGGCTCGATTCCCTCTCCTCCTTCGAGCTGAAGAACCGCATCGAGGCCCATGTGGATGTGAACATCCCCGTGGCCAAGTTCCTGCAAACGCCCACCATCACCGGCCTCTCCGGCGTGGTGGCCGCCACCTTTGAGGCGGCTCAGAAGGCCCGCGCGGCCAGCGCGGAAGCCCTCGCGGCCGGTGGCGAAGGGGCGGCCGGAAGCGCCGGCCCGCTCGCCTTCCGCCCGCTGGTGCGGCAGGAGGCGATGCTCGCCCTCGGCACCCGCCCCATGACCACGCAGGCGGTGCGCGGCGCGTTGGAGGTGGCGGCCTCGCGCGCCGTCCCGGCCGGGCTTGCCTTCGAACAGCTCGCGCAGGCGCTCTCCGACCTCGCGGCGGCGCAGGACGCCTTGCGCCTCACCGCCACCGAGACCGGCGCCATCGTGCTCAACGGCGCACCCGATCTCGAATGGGTCGCCTCCGCCGGAGCCCTCGCGCCGGTGACGCAGCCGGGGCCGCTGTGGCGCTTCGGCGTCTCGAAGGGCGACGATGGAACGCTGACGCTCCATGCCCGCGCCCACCGCGCGGCGGCGGATGCGCTCTCGCCCCATCTCGCCCTCGCCGCTTTGATCGCGGCCGTGGAGACGGTACCCGTCCCCGGCGCGCCCTTCACCACCTTCGCGGCGGAGGGGCGTCCGGCCGATGGCGCGCCGGAGCAGGGGCGTCATCTCGCCTTCTGGAAGGAAGTGCTGCGCGCCGTGCCTCCCGCGCTCAAGACCGGCGTGCGCTCGCTGGCGCTGGCGCCGGCCGGCTTCGGCATCAATCGCGGGCCGGTGGGGCGCATCTCCGCCCGCATCGCCATGCCCGGCTTCGCCGCCTTGCCGGCGGTCGAGCAGGAGGCGCTGCTGCTCTCCGCTTTCGCCCGCACCCTCGCGACGCGCCACGGCGCGACGGCGCTCGCCATCGAGTGCCACGACCCGGCGCGACGCGACGGGCTGCTCGGCCCGGTTTCCACCTCCGTGCCGCTGCTGCTGGACCGGCTGTGCGAAGCCGACCGGCTGGTGCGCCGCACCCGCCAGCGTCTCGCCATGGTCCGCGACCATCGGGCCATCGACACGGCAGCGCTGGAATCCATCCTCGGCGCCAGGCTCAATGCCGCCGGGGCGGCGCTCCGGCAACTGGGCTTCTCCTATGTGGATGCGGCCGCTGCCTCGGCGCTCGCTGCGCTCGGCATCGCCGACCCGCTGGCGGCGCTGGCCGATCCGTTCAACGAGCTGCGGCTCGATGCGGTGGCGGACGGCGACGGCGTGCGCCTCGTGCTCGCCCTCGACACGGCGGCCTTCGACGCTGGCGCCGGGCGCCCCTTCCTCGATGCCTTCGCCACGACGCTGGAGGCCCTCGGCGGTAGTGCCGCAAGCGTCTGCGACGCCACATGGCACGCCCCCGCCGAGCCCCTGCGCCGCACGGCTGCGGCGGTGCCCGAGCCGGTGGCGGTGGCGTCCGCCCCGGTGCATGTGAGCGGCGAGCGGGAGGTGCCGCTGTCGCTCAAGCAGGGGCTGCTGCTGCGCTCCTTCCTGAAGCCAGAGACCGGCCACGCCTGCCGGTCCGCCTGGACGGTCAACCGCGCCTTCCGCATCACCCCGCGCATGGACCTCGAACGCCTGCGCCGCGCGCTCAAGCTGGTGGAGGAGCGGCAGGAGGCGCTGCGCTCGCGCTTCGTGCTGGGCGACGACGGGCGTCCGCGCGTCTTTATCCTGCCCCCCGGCGAGCCGCCTTTGGTGGTGGAGGACATGCCGGAGGCCGGCGAGGCGGAAGTCGAGGCCCGCATCTCCGCCCTCATGGACGACGAGATGGACCCCTTCACCAACCCGCCCTATCGCATCACCGTCCTGCGCTGCGGGCCGGAGGGCGACGTGGTGGTGGCGCACGGACACCATACGGTGTTCGACGGCTGGTCCCTCGGCCTGTTCGTGGAAGAGCTGTTCCAGGCCTTCCTCGGCATCCCGCTGCCGCCGCCGGAGATGGATGTGGCGACCTACGTCAACACCTTCGAGCGGGCGACGGACCCGGCCTTCATGGCCGAGCGCGACGCCTATCTGCGCAGCCTCTATGCGGTGGACCCGCCGCCGGTGCCGCACTTCGGCCGCCGGGCCAAGGGCCTCGCGCCGAACTTCGACCTCACCCAGGGCGGCCCGTCCGGCGAGATGTTCGCCTTCCTGAGCGCCGCCGGCCAGCAGCGGCTGCAAACCCGTGCCAGGGCCGCCGGTGTCACCGAGACGGCGCTGCTCATCGCCGCCGTCGCCCAGACGGTGGCGGCGCGTGGCGGGGTGGATGACGTGATGCTGAACGTCCCCGCCGCCATGCGCACGGACCGCCGGCTCAACGGCTTCATCAGCTGGGTCGCCGGCTCGGCCTTGCTCCGGGCGCCGGCCCGCGCGCTGCCGAAGCTGGAGACGCTGGCCGCAAGCCTCGCCGACCAGCTCAACCGGGCCATGCCCTATGTGCCGTTCGAGTACGCGGCGCTGGACGGGGCGGTGCATGACGAAGTGATCGCCGCCGGCTCGTATCTCGCTTTGTACCAGACCGGCATGCAGGCGCCGGACCGGTTCGCGCGGGGCGCCACCACCTCCACGCTGCAACGGCAGGGCAAGAGCGAGGTGCTGGACCTCGGCCACATCAAGGTCGCGCCCGTGAGTTCACGGCTCATGCGCTACGCCATCAACGAGTTCGACCTGCGCTCCTTCCAGAGCACGGACGGGCTCGCCTACCGTCTCGGCTTCGACCTCACCGCCTTGACTCCCGTCGAAGGGCGCGGCCTCTTGGAGGAGGTGCTGGACCGGATGGAACTCGGCGGCGACGGCTGCACCGCCATCGTCGATGCGGACGAGGAGCAGCCCGCGTGAGCCTCTTCGAAGACTTTGCACCCCCCATCGTCGCGCGTCGCGGGGGGCGCTCGTGAAGCCGGAGCGCGTCCAGCCCGTCCACCTCAAGCCCGACCATTCGGCCGGGTGGCGGCGCTTCGCCGTGGTCATGCTCCTCATCCTCGCGGCGGGTGGCGCCGGCTTCTGGTGGTATGTGCTGCCGGTGCCGGTGGCGTACCACGAGGTGCGCCTGCGGATGATGAGCCTCGAGATCAACGGCCCCGGCATCCTCGACGCCATCAATCGTGTGGTGGTGACGAGCCGCATCCAGGGCTTTCTCAAAGTCATCGAGGCCGACCGCAACGACACGGTGAAGCGCGGGCAGGTGCTGGCCCGCCTCGAATCCGTCGACCTCCAGAACCAGCTCGCCGCCGCCCAGGCGGAGGCGAGCGCCGCCGGGCGCATGGTGACGGAGGCGCAGGCCGATCGCGCCCGCGCGCAGGCGGTGCTGGACAAGACCAAGATCGAGTTCGAGCGCCGCACGACCCTCGTGCGCCTCAACGCCGCCTCGCAGGCGGAGCTGACCACCACGGAGGCCGCCTTCAAGCAGGCCGAGGCGGACATGGCGCGCTCGGAGGCCGGCATCGAGCGGGCGCGGGCGCAGCTCCTGTCGCAGGAGGCAAATGTGAAGGTGCTGGAGGCGCGCCTCGGCGAGGCCACCATCAGCGCGCCGCTGGACGGCGTGGTCATCTCCCGCGAGCGCAATCCCGGCGACCTGCTGCTGCCCGGTGCGAACCTGATGCAGGTGGTGGAGCTCTCCTCCATCATCATTTCCGCCCGCTTCGATGAATCCGCCCGCGCGACCATCAAGGCCGGCCAGCCGGCGCGCATCACCTTTGCCGCCGATCCCGGTCGGGTGTGGAGCGGCAAGGTGCTGCGCCTGTCACGGCAGGTGGACCAGGAGACGCGCGAGTTCACCGCCGACATCACGCTGGATTCCCTGCCCGAGAGCTGGGCCATGGGCCAGCGCGCCAATGTGGCGGTGGAGGCGCAGTCGCCGGAGCAGGTCATCGGCATTCCGGAATCGCTGGTGATCCGGCGCGACGGACGGGCCGGCGTGTGGCTGGCCCAGCGTGGCCGCGCGGCCTGGACGCCGGTCACGCTCGGCTACATCAGCGGCTCCAACGTGGTGGTGACGCGCGGGCTGAAGGAAGGCGACGTGGTGCTGGCCCCGGCCGGGCGCTACGCCTTCCAGCCGGTCAGCCTCGGCACGAAGCTGCCCTGAGGCGCGCCCATGAACATCGCCCTGAGGGACATGCGCTTCTCCGCCCTGCGCTTCGCGCTGACGGCGGTGGGCATCGGCATGCTGCTGGGCGCCACCATGGGAATGATCGGCCTTTATCGCGGCATCGTCCACGAGGCGCTGCTCATCATCAACGACATCGGCGCCGACCTCTGGGTGGTGGAGGGCGGGCGCTCCGGCCCCTTCGCTGAGACCTCGGCGGTGCCGGCCAATCTCGACCGGCGGGTGGAGGGCGTGCCGGGGGTGGATTCCACCCGCCGCTTCATCCAGTACAACCAGCAATACACGATCGACGGCAAGCCGGTGCGCCTTGCCGTGACCGGGGTGGACTACCCCAAGGATTCCGCCGCCTGGATCCCGCTCATCGACGGGCGCGCCTTCCGCTCCACCCGCTACGAGGCCATCGCCGACCAGTCCACGGGGCTTCTGGTGGGCGACGTGATCCGCCTCGGCCATGACGACTACACGGTGGTGGGCCTCACCAAGGGCCAGGTGGACATGGGCGGCGACGGCATGTTCTTCGTCACCATCCCCGATGCGCAATCCATCAACCGCGTGCTCCCCTCCGAGGCCGTGCTGCTGAACCGGCTCGCCAAGGGCCGCTCGCGCATGGGCATGGGCGATGGAGGCTCCATCGCCGCGGTGATGGTGGAGCTGAAGCCCAATGCCGACGTGAAGGAGGTGCAGCGCCGCATCAAGGCGTGGGGCGACGTGGAGGTTCTGACCCAGGACGAGGAGCGCGACATGCTGCTGAACGGGCGACTGTGGCGCCTCAGGGTGCAGATCCTCGCCTTCACCGCCATGACGCTGCTGGTGGCGGGCTCCATCATCGCGCTGACGATCTACATGCTGACGCTGGAAAAGATCAACCAGATCGCCCTTCTGAAGCTCATCGGCGCGCGGGACCGCGTCATCATCGGGCTCATCGTGCAGCAGGCACTGTGGATCGGCGTGCTGGGCTATGGGGTGGCGCTCGCCATCTCCTTCACCCTCTATCCCAACTTCCCGCGCACCGTGCTGCTGCTGCCGGACGACCTCGCCTGGATCGCCTTCACCCTCTTCCTCATCAGCCTGTTCGCCAGCTGGTTCGCCATCCGCCGCGCCATGCGGGTGCGGGCGCAGGAGGTGCTGGCATGAGCGCCCTCGCGGGAACCGCCCCGGCCCCCCGCCTCGCCCCGCCGTCGCCGGACGTGGTGATGGAGGTGCGCGGCGCCAGCAAGATCTACCTCTCCGGCCCCAATGCGGTGGCCGCGCTCTCGGACATGACGCTGGCGCTGAACGCCGGGGAGCTGACCGGCATCGTCGGCCCCTCCGGCTCGGGCAAGACCACCTTCCTGATGATCGCCGGCCTGCTGGAGCCGCCCTCCACCGGCGTCGTGCATTTCCGCGGCCGGCCCATCGCCGATCCGCAGACCAAGCTCAACAGCCTGCGCGACTTCCGCCGCACCCATGTGGGCTTCATCTTCCAGAAGGCGAACCTCATCCCCTTCCTGACCGCCGTTGAGAACGTGCAGATCGCGCTGGAGATCAATGATGTCAGGCCGAAGCTGGCGCGGGAGCGGGCACGGGAGCTGCTGGACCAGTTCGGCCTCGGCCAGCGCGAGGACAATTACCCCACCCAGCTCTCCGGCGGCGAGCAGCAGCGTGTCTCCATCGCCCGGGCTCTGGCCAACGATCCGGTGCTGCTGCTGGCGGACGAGCCCACGGCGGCGCTGGACGGCACGCGCGGCCGGCAGGTGATGGAGGTATTCCGGGCGCTGGCCGACGAGCGGCAGGTGGCGGTGGGCGTCGTCACCCACGACCCGCGCTGGTCGGACATCTTCGACCGCATCGTGGAGATGAGCGACGGCCGCATGGTGTCGGAGCGGGCCGGGGGCGTGGCGGGGCATTTGTAGAAGGTGAGCGGGAGGTGTCCGGGAGAGGGACGAAACCCGTGCCCCGGACCAGCGACGGCGCAGCCGGAGCGCCGAGCCGGGGCCCAGGGGAAAAGTCGGCGAAGCCGGCGACACCCCCAACACCCTCGGTTTGAGCCGCCTGCGGCGAACCCTTGCGCTGGGCCCCGGCTCGCATTCCGCTGTCGCTGCATGCGTCCGGGGCGCGAGGGTGGTTCCGGCGGCGCCCTCCTCACACCAGCGGGGAGACCTGCTCGCGCGCCGTCTCGATTTTCCCGTCGGGCGCCAGATAGTCGATCAGCTTGAGGGTGCGTTCGCCGGTGCCGGCGAGCTTGGCGATGATGGAGCGCATGGCGCGGAATTCGCTCCCCGAGAGCGGGCCGAACAGGGTGTCGTTGGCCGGCGCCTGCACCCGCGTCAGCTCGGCGAGGCGCTGCTCGGCCTCGGGCGTGACGGCGAGCAGCACCCGGCGGCGGTCGCTGGGATTGACGGCCTTGCTGACGAGGCCCGCGGCGACGAGCTTGTTGATCTCGATGGTGACGAAGGCGCCCGACAGGTGCAGGTGCTCGGCGAGGGTGGCGACGCCCAGTTCCGGCACCTTGCCGGCCAGCCGGGCGATGGACATCAGGATCGTGTACTGCGTGCCCGACAGGCCGATGAGGCCGCCGAGGCGGTTGCGCACCTCCTGGATGGCGGCCGCGAAGGCGAGCATGTCGTGCACCAGCTCACGGAACTCGGTGTCCGAACCATCGATCAGCAAGGCGGCGCGTGACGCTGTCAAAGGCAGCGGCCTCCGGCCCCGCCCGTTCTTCGTCTGAGGCATGAACGCGTGCTCCCGCGCACCGTGGACCCTCCCCCTGCAGAGGGGCGGCACGCCGACATGTTTTTAGCCGGGCAGGGGGCTTGACGTCCATCACCCATTTGATAATAGCTTTATAACAAAGCTATCAAGTGCTGTGGACATTGCCCCATGTCTTCGCCGCCCCCCCTGTCTCCGCCCCGCTCTCCGAGCGTCACTGCCTTCGATCCGCGCGCCTTCCGCCAGACGCTGGGGGCGTTCGCGACCGGCATCGCCGTGGTGGCGGCCGAGGCGGCCGACGGAACGCTCATCGGCATGACCATGAGCTCGTTCAATTCGGTCTCGCTGGACCCGCCGCTGGTGCTGTTTTCCGTTGCCCGCTCGGCGCTTTCGCTGCCGGCTCTGCGCACGGCGGCGGCCTACGGCATCTCCGTCCTCGCCCATGACCAGCAGGATCTGTCCGGCCGCTTCGCCCGTGCCCAGGGCGAGAAGTGGACCGGCGTGGACCACCTGCGCGGCCATGGTGGCGCCCCGCTCCTTGCCGGTGCGGCAGCGCATCTGGAGTGCGTGCCCCACGCCATCCACGACGGCGGCGATCACGAAGTTTTCATCGCCCGCGTCGTCGCCCATCGCTCGGCTGCCGCCGAGCCGCTTATCTTCCATGCCGGACGCTACCGCACGCTTGCGGCCGTCGCCGGCTGAACCGAACTTGAGGACCCTGCCATGATCAAGACCGGTGCCGAGCATATCCAGAGCCTGAAGGACGGCCGCGAGATCTTCATCGACGGCCAGAATCTGTCCGATGCCACCACCCACCACGCCTTCCGCCGGTCCATCGCCTCGGTCGGCAAGATGTTCGACTTCCACAGCGCCCCGGAAAACCGGGAGCTGATGACCTTCGAGACCGACACCGGCACCCGCGCCAACCGCATCTGGCAGCTCCCCACCAGCTATGAGGAGCTGAAGACCCGCCGCCGGGGCCTGGAGGCCTGGACCGAGCTGCATGGCGGCTTCCTCGGCCGCGCGCCGGATCACGTCGCCTCCTGCATCTCCGGCATGTACATGGGCCTCGACCAGTTCGAGCTGTACGACCCGGCCCGCGCCCGCGCGCTGGCGGACTATTACCGCTACGCCCGCGACAACGACCTCTATCTCACCTACGTCATCATCAATCCGCAGGCCGACCGCTCCAAGAATGCGGCCGAGCAGGCCGACCCCTTCCTCTCCGCCGCCGTCGTGGACGAGGACACCTCGGGCATCACCGTGCGTGGCGCCAAGATGCTGGCCACCGGCGGCATCATGGCCAACGAGGTGTTCGTCACCTGCATCCAGCCCCTGCAGAAGGGCGAGGAGCCCTATGCGCTCTCCTTCTGCATCCCGATGAATGCGAAGGGCCTGAAGATCCTCTCCCGCAAGTCCTATGAGGCGGCCTCGCCCAGCGTGTTCGACAACCCGCTGTCGAGCCGCTTCGACGAGAACGACGCGGTGCTCTACTTCGACGACGTGAAGGTGCCGTGGGACCGCATCTTCATCGCCCGCGACATCGCCATGACGAACAAGCAGTTCCATGCGACGCCGGCCCACGTCTACCAGAACTACCAGGCGCAGATCCGCCTCTCAGTGAAGCTGAAGTTCCTGCTCGGCATCGCCCGCCGCATCACCGAGGTGAACGGCACCACCAATTTCCCGCAGGTGCGCGAGACGCTGGGCCAGCTCGCCGCCGAGGCCGGCATGGTGGATGCCTTCGTCGCCGCCATGGAAGCCAAGGGCAGCTATTACGGCCCCTATTTCGTGCCCGACCGCCACACCCTCTATGCCGCGCAGACGCTGGCCCAGCAGCTCTACGGTAAGTTCATCACCACCCTGCGGGAGCTCGCCGGCGGCGGCATGATCATGCTGCCCTCCTCGGTGCACGACTACGAGAATGCCGAGCTGGCCCGCCTCATCGGCAAGACCCAGCAGTCGCCCGCTGCCAGCGCCGAGGAGAAGGTGAAGTTCTACAAGCTCGCCTGGGACGCGGTGGGCTCGGAATTCGCCTCGCGCCATGCGCAGTACGAGATGTTCTATGCGGGCGCCTCCTTCGTGGTGAAGGGCCATTCCTTCCGCACCTATGACTGGGCGGGCGCGGAAAAGCTGCTCGCCGACATGCTCTCCTCCTACGCCCTCTCCGACGAGGTGAAGCCCTTCGCCGCCGCCCGCGCGGCCGAGTGATACTTGGTTCACTGGAAGACACAGCCATGGCGATCAACAAGATCCACGACGAGTTCCATACCCTGGACCTGACCACCGGATGGGAAGTGCCCCCCGGCTATCCCTCCGGCATCCAGCAGAAGATCCTCGCGGGCGCCCTCGACGAGGAGAACCGCGCCGGCTCGCGCTCGCGTCTCCTGAAGTTCGAGCCCGGCGTGTTCACCACCAAGCCGTTCGTGCACGAATACTGGGAAGAGGTGTTCCTGGTCTCCGGCGATCTCACCGTGGGCAATGACGACAAGGGCGAGGGCGGCGAGAGCTTCGCGCCCTTCACCTATGCGGTGCGTCCCCCGGGCGCCGTGCATGGGCCGTTCAAGTCGGATAAGGGCTGCATCCTGTTCGAAATCCATTATTTCGATCCGGCCTGATTCCTCTCCCATTCTGGACCCGCGCCCCATGCAGCCCACCCTTGCCGCCCTCGCCGATGATCTCGCCTCCGGCCGCACCACGGCGCGGGCGCTGGTGGAGGACTGCATCGCCCGGATCGATGATCCGGACGGGGAGGGCGGACGCGCCTTCGTGCGGGTGAACCGGGAGGCGGCCCGCGCGGCCGCCGATGCGCAGGACCTGCTGCGCAAGGCGGGGGCCGCGCCCTCGCCCTTCGCCGGCATCCCCATCGGGGTGAAGGACCTGTTCGACGTGGCTGGCGAGGTCACGGCGGCGGGCTCCAAGGTGCTGCGCGATTCTCCCCCGGCGAAGGCGGATGCCCCGGCCGTGGCGCGCCTGCGCCGGGCCGGCTTCGTGCTGGTCGGCCGCAACACCATGACCGAGTTCGCCTATTCCGGCCTCGGCATGAACCCCCACACGGGCAACCCCGCCGCCCCGTTCGAGCGGGCGACGACGCCGCGCGTCTCCGGCGGCTCGTCCTCCGGCGGCGCGGTGGCGGTGGCGGATGGCATGGCCCATGCGGCGCTCGGCACCGACACGGGCGGCTCCTGCCGCATCCCGGCGGCCTTCTGCGGCCTCGTCGGCTTCAAGCCCACCGCCCGCCGCGTGCCGCGCGAGGGGGCCTTCCCGCTCTCCACCACGCTCGATTCCATCGGCCCCATCGCCCGCTCGGTGGCCTGCTGCGCGGCGCTCGATGCCATCCTTTCGGGCGGAGACGCGCCGCTGCCGGCCCGCCCGGTCGTGGGCCTGCGCCTGCTCGTGCCCACCACGGTTGCCCTCGACGGTCTGGACGCGCCCGTTGCCGCCGCCTTCGAGGCGGCGCTGGAGCGCCTCGCCAGGGCCGGCGCGCACATCGTTTCCGCGCCCTTCCCGGAATTCGGCGAGATCGCCACGCTCAACGCCAAGGGCGGCTTTGCCGCGGCGGAGAGCTATGCGGTCCACCGCCGCCTGCTGGCCGAGAAGGGCGAGGGCTACGACCCGCGCGTCTCCGTGCGCGTTCGTCGCGGCTCCGAGCAGTCGGCGGCGGATTACGTGGAGCTGGTCGCCGCCCGCGCCGGCCTCGTCGCCCGCGCCGCCGCGCGGCTCGCGGGCTTCGACGCGCTGGCCCTGCCCACCGTCGCCATCGCCCCGCCGCGCATCGCCGACCTTCTGACCGACGACGACGCCTATGGCCGCGCCAATCTCATCGCCCTGCGCAATCCCACCCTCATCAACATGATCGACGGCTGCGCCATCTCCCTCCCCCTCACCGGCGAAGGCGGCCTGCCTGCCGGCCTCATGCTGGCCGGCGCGCCGGGCACGGATGCCGCCCTCTTTTCCGTGGCCGCCGGCGTCGAGGCGGCGCTGAAGGACTGAACGACCGTCCCGCAAGGGGGGGCGATCGCCTGATCGCGCCCGCTCGTGATGACCTATGTCAACGCAGCCGTCCTGGAGGTGCCGCAAGTTTTGCAGCGGTTCACCGGGTCTCCGTTCGGAGGCCGAGATCAGGGACGCGATCGCCCAATGTGGCGGCGCGGGGGGGCGGGCGCCATGGGCTTGTTTCACTTCGATCGCAATCTCGAGCAGACGCTGGCCCCCATCACCCTGATCCGGGGTGGCAGCAGCCGGGGGTTCTATTTCGAAGGGCGCAACGTCCCCCTGCCGGGCCAGGGGCTTGAAGAGTTCCTGCTGGCCGTGCGCGGCTCGCCCGACCCGATGGGCATGGACGGTCTCGGCGGCAACACCATCCTGCAGTCGAAGACCGCCATCGTGCAGCCCTCCACACGCGAGGGCGCCGATGTGGACTACACTTTCGTGCAGATCTTTCCCGACCAGCCGGCGACCGTCACCTACAAGATGAACTGCGGCAACATCTCGGCCGGGGTGCCGGTGTTCGCCCTGATGAAGAACATGATCCCGGGCGTCCGGGACGGCCGCCTCACCGTGCGCGCCTATTCGACCAACACGCAGAAGATGATGTACATGACCCTCGACGTCGCCAACGGCGAGGCGCTGGTGGATGGCCAGACCGCCATCGGCGGGGTGCCGGGGACGGGCGCGGAAATTCTGGTGGACTTCCGCGACCAGGGCGGCGGCTTCACCGGCCGGACCTTTCCCACCGGCAATCTGGTGGACACCGTCGTGTTGAGCGACGGCAGCAAGATCGATGTCACCATCGTCGACATGGTGAATATCTGCGGGTTCTTCCGGGCCGAGGACTTCGGGCTGGGCTGCACGGGCCTGGAACTGCCCTCGCCCACCGGAGCGGTGCTGACGCCGCCCGGCATGCTCGCCCGCCTCACCGAGCTGCGGCTGAAGATCGCCCAGTTGATCGGCTGGAACCAGTACACGATCGACACCATCGGCAAGGCGACGCTGCCCTTCGCCGTCTCGGTCGCCGCGCCCGCGACCTACACGGACCTCGACGGGCATGAGGTGAAGGCCGAGGCGGTGGATGTCGTCGCGCGCTTCTATCTCGAATCGATCATGCATTCGGCGGCGCCGGGGAGCGGGTCCACCTGCCTCGCGGCCGCCGCGGCCATCCCCGGCACCGTGCCCAACCAGGCCCTGCGCGACGGCGCGCTGAAGGCGGGGAAGGGCGGGAGCCTGACGCTCGGCCATCCCAGCGGCACCTTCGCATTGAAGACCAGCCCCATTCTGGGCGCCGACCGGACCGCCGCCACCTTCTCCGAACTGAGCTTTCCGCGCACCGCGCGGATCATCTGTGACGGCACGGTCTACATCAAGGTCAACCGCCCGTCGGAACAGACGGCCTGGACGGTCGCCGACGATCTTGACGCTGCCTCCTACTTCCTGAGGGGCGAGGACATTTCGGTGCAGCGGTGAGCGGGTTCGCCCTGGGCCCGGACCGGTTCAGGGCGTGCCGGCCTGCCCTCCCGGCTTCGGCAGCCGCACGGTGAGGCAGGCGCCGCCGCCGGGGCGGTCGGAGATGGTGACGCCGCCGCCGTGCCCCTCGGCGATCTGCCGCACGATGGTGAGGCCGAGGCCGGCGCCGCCGCTGTCGCGGTTGCGCGAGGGCTCCAGCCGGTAGAAGGGCTCGAACACCGTTTCCCGCTCGCCCTCGGGAATGCCCGGCCCGCGATCTTCCACCACGAGGTCCACCGCGTCGCCGCGAGCCAGAAGCGTGATGTCCGCGCACGCGCCATAGGCGATGGCGTTTCCGACGAGATTGGCGAGCACGCGGGCGAGCGCGCCGCGATTGCCGGCGACCACCCACTCCGCGTCGGCGCCATGGAGCCTGACGGCCGCGCCCTGCGCCCGGCGCGTCTCGCACTCGGCCCGCGCCAGCGCGCCGAGGTCCACGGTCTCGCCGGAGGCGGGGGCGAAGGAGGCACGGGCGAAGGCGAGGGCGTCGTCCACCAGCGCCTGCATCCCGTCGAGGTCGGTGCGGGCCTTCTCCACCTGGTCGCCGGGCGGCATCAGTTCCAGCCGCAGCCGCAGGCGCGTGAGATAGGTGCGCAGATCGTGGCTGATGGCCCCCAATACCAGCGTGCGCATGCGCACCAGTTCCGAGATGCGGGCCTGCATGGCATTCACCGTGCGGATCACCAGCCGCACGTCCGGGGCGCCGCGTTCCTTCACATGCGAGGGCTGGAGCTGGGCGCCGAACCGCTCCACCGCCGCCGCGAGGTCGGAGAGGGGGCGGGTCTCCCGGCGCACCGCGAGCAGGGCGAGGAGGGCCACGAGGAAGCCGAGGATGCCGCCGATGAGCCCCACCGGAAGGCCGAGGAAGCGCACCGTCACGTCGCCTCCCGCCACGATCTCCAGATAGCCGCCGCCGACCAGCGCAAAGGCCACGGTGAGCTTCGCGCCGCGCAGGTCGCGCAGGCGCTCGACGAGGCCGTGGGGGTGATCGTCGCCGGCGAGCGACAGCGCGATGAAGCGGTCCGGCGGCAGTCCCGTGAGCAGCCGGAGCCGGCGCTCGGCGAAGCCGAGCAGGCGCGGCGTCTGGATGTTCGGCTTCTCGGACCGGATGGCGACGAGGAAGCCGGGACCTGCGGCCGCGCGCACGGCGAGATCGCGCTCGGCGGGGGGCAGCCGATCCAGCAGCTGCGCCAGCGCGGCGATGCGCTGCATCACCATCAGCACGGCGACGGGCGAGGAGGACCGCTGGCGCTCCAGCACATAGGCGGCGAGCATCAGCACCTGCACCGCCAAAAGGCCGGCGACGACGATCAGCGCCAGCCGCGTGCCGAGCCCGAACCGGCGGTGACGGCGCATCGCCGGATCAGAGCTGGCGGACATCGACGGTGAGCAGATAGCCGCCATTGCGGACGGTCTTGATGAGCAGGGCCGCCTCTTCCGAGACGGCGGAGAGCTTGCGCCTCAGCCGGCTGATGGAGACATCGATGGTGCGGTCGAACGGGTCGGCCGAGCGCCCGCGGGTCCAGTCCAGAAGCTGGTCGCGGGAGAGCACGCGCTTCGGCCGCTCCAGGAAGCAGGCGAGCAGCTCGAACTCCGCCGAGGTGAGGTCGAGGAGGGGGCCGTCGGCCTCGGCGACGCTGCGGGCGTCGAGATCGGCCACGAAGCCGGCGAAGGCGACGCGGCGGTTGCGCGGGGCGGGCTCCACCAGCGTCCCGTCCGCCCGGCGCAGCACGGCCCGGATGCGGGCGAGCAGCTCGCGCGGGTTGAACGGCTTCGGCAGATAGTCGTCGGCGCCCATCTCCAGCCCGACGATGCGGTCCACATCGTCGCCCTTGGCGGTGAGCATGAGGATGGGCACGCCGCCCCGCGCCCGGAGGCGGCGGCAGATGGACAGACCGTCCTCGCCCGGCAGCATGAGGTCGAGGATCACCAGGTCTGGCCGCGCGGTCGACAGGATACGGTCCATGGCGACGCCATCCTCGGCCGCCAGCACGCCATAGCCCTCGCGGCCGAGGAAGTCCGCGAGCAGGGCGCGAATCTCGCGGTCGTCCTCGACGATGAGCAGCGTGCGCGGGGCCAAAAGCGGGTCTCCAAGGGGTGGGGTCTCGGCTGGGACGGGGCGAGTTTCGCCGGAGGGACGCCCGCCATCAATGCGCGGCCGTGTGGAGGATACAAAACGTTACAGCACCTCACCGGCAGGCAAACGCGATGCAACGGCCATCCGTGAAGCTCTCCCCATCGCAACCGGCCATGCCCCCCGGGATGGCGCCTGAGTGAGACCGAGATGCCCAGCCTGATCCCCTTCTCCCGTTCCGCCGCCATCCTCACCGTCGCCGGGTTCACGATGCTCTCGGGCATCGGCGAGGCGGCCGCCTGGACGCGCACCGGCAGCACCACCACGCCGCGCGGCACCTACAACAGCTCTGCTGCCGGCGGCTGCGCGGGCGGCACCTGCAGCCGCGCTTCCACCGTCACCGGCCCTGCTGGCGGCACGGCTTCGCATACCGGCAGCGTCACCCGCACCTCCCCCGGCACCTATTCCTACCAGGGCTCCAGCACCGGCCCGGCCGGCAACAGCGTGAGCCATTCCGGCACGGTGAGCCGCTACTGACCGGATATCCAGCTCCGGGCCGTCAAGGCTCGGAAAGCCGGGTCGCGGCCTCCGCCCCAGGTCGCGGCCCGGCTGACCGTTCGGTGTCGGGACGGCGGGGCTGGGGGCCCCACACGGGATCATCGTTATGTTCGGCCTTCTCGCCAGCGGCACCGCCGTGCCCCATCCGCTTGCCTTCGCGCTCATCGCGCTTGCACTGATGCTCGTGGAATTCCTGTTTCACAGGCTCAACCATCACGACAGCTACGACGCGCGGGAGACCGCCGCCTCCCTCGCCATCGCCGTCGGCAACAAGGTGATCGCAGCGCTCACCGCGGGGATCGTCGCCGTGCCCGTGTTCTTCGTCTCCGGCCACAGACTGTTCGACATCCCCATGGACGGGGCCGTGGCCTGGGTCGCGCTCTTCCTCGGGGTGGAGCTGAGCTACTATGTCCACCACTTCGCCATGCACAAGGTGCGCTGGCTGTGGGCGACCCATTCCGTCCATCACTCCGCCACCCGCCTGAACCTCTCGGCGGCGGTGCGCCTCGGATGGGGCGGGCAACTCACCGGCGGGTTCGTGTTCTACCTGCCGCTGGTGCTGATCGGCTTCCCGCCGCTGGCGGTGTTCGGCATGCTGGGGGCGAGCCTCGTCTACCAGTTCTTCCTCCACCTCGCCGCCCCGCCCCATCTCGGCCCGCTGGAATGGGTGCTGAACACGCCCCGCCATCATCAGGTGCATCACGCCGCGAACACCGCCGTCCTCGACCGCAATTTCGGTGGCGTACTGATCATCTTCGACCGGATGTTCGGCACATTCACCGAAGCGCCGAAGGGGGAGCCGCTGGTGTTCGGAGTGGCCGGTGTGGAATCGAGCCTGAACCCCATCCGAATCGTCTCGAATACCTGGGTGGACATGTACCGGCAGTGGGGTGTCAGCCGGGGTGTCAGGGCCCGCCTGCGCGTCCTTTTCGGGCCTCCGGGCTGAAAGGGTACCGAGGTAGGTGGAGATTTGCGTGGAATGCATTTCTGGAATGCGGAAAATACGCGTGCTGCATCGCAGCAAGTCCGGTATGGTGCACCACAGCTAAAGCGCACCGAGATCTTGGCCGCGGGCCGCACGGAGCGCAGCGAGGCTGACATGAAGAACATCCTCCTCGCCGGCGTTGCCGGCCTCCTTTCCGCGACCTCTGTGATCGCGGCCGTCCCTGCCTTCGCTGGCGAGACCCTCCCCGCCGAGCGTCAGGCCATCGTGACCAATCTGGGTGGCAAGGCTTCCGCCGTCACCTATTACGTGCGTGCCGCCAAGGGTTATCAAGTGGTTACGACCCTTGATGCCGCCGGTGAGCCCGGTGCCACGCCGGCCGTGGTCCGCGTTTCCACCGTGCTCCAGCAGCCCGGCGACGAGCAGATCGTCTCCCTCCCCGGCCCGGTCGGCCGTGATGGCACCTCGCTGCGCATCGTGCGCGTCGGCGACGCCATCCAGGTGGAAAAGGTCGGCGCGCTCGCCTACTGACATTTTGCCGCACCGCAGCGAAAAGGCGCCCGTCGGGCGCCTTTTTTGTTGGCCGCGGGAGGGTCTGGTTACCTCTCCCTCAGCTTCACATCGCCAAATCCGCCCCCTGTCGGGGTGACGATGATGACCGCCTCGCCTTCCTCCAGCACCTTCTGGTCGCAGCCTTGAAGGACCTCGGTGGAGCCATCCAGCCGGCGCACAAACCCTTCTCCCAGCTGGCCTTTTTCCCCTCCGTCGACGCCGAACGGGTGGATGCGGCGGTGGGAGGAGAGCAGGGCGCAGTCCATCCTCTCAAGGAAGCGGATGCGCCGGTAAGTCCCTGATCCCGCATGCCAACGCCCCCGTCCGCCGGAGCCGGGGCGGATGTGAAAGTCTTCCAGCAGAACGGGAAACCGCGTCTCCAGCACCTCCGGATCGGTGAGGCGGGAATTGGTCATGTGCACATGCACGCCATCCGTCCCGTCAAAGCCGGGGCCGGCGGGGGAGCCGGAGCAGATGGTCTCGTAATACTGATAGACGTCGTTGCCGAAAGTGAGGTTGTTCATGGTGCCCTGGGAGGCGGACATGGCCTTCAGCGCGCCGAACAGGCAGTTTGTAACTGCCTGAGATGTCTCGACATTTCCCGCCACCACGGCGGCCGGATAGACCGGCGACAGCATGCACCCCTCCGGCACAACGATGCGGATGGGCCTGAGGCACCCCGCATTCATGGGGATCTCGTCCTCCACCATGACGCGGAACACATAGAGCACCGCAGCGCGGGTGACGGGGGCAGGGGCGTTGAAATTGGTGGGCTGCTGGGGAGAGGTGCCGGTGAAATCCACCGTAGCTTCGCGCTTCTCCTTGTCCACCGAGATCTTGACCTTGATAACGGTGCCCTGGTCCATCTCGTAATGGAAGGAGCAGTCGTCAAGACGATCGAGAACGCGGCGCACGCTTTCGGCCGCATTGTCCTGCACATGCCCCATATAGGCCTGCACCACATCGAGGCCGAACGTGTCGATCATCTTCAGGAGCTCGCGCACGCCCTTCTCGTTGGCGGCGATCTGCGCCTTGAGATCTGCAATATTCTGTACCGGATTGCGGGCCGGATAGCGCGCGGAGGTGAGCAGATGGCGCAGTTCGGCCTCGCGGAAGGTGCCTTCTGCGACCAGCTTGAAGTTGTCGATATAAACGCCTTCTTCCTCGATATGGGTGGCCAGCGGGCTCATGGAGCCGGGGGCGACGCCGCCCACGTCCGCATGGTGTCCGCGGGAGGCGACCCAGAACAGGATGGCTTTTCCGGCGTCGTCGAAAACCGGCGTTACCACTGTAATATCAGGCAGATGCGTCCCGCCGTTGTAGGGGGCGTTGAGGGCGAAGACGTCGCCGGGGTGGATGTCGCCGGCGTTCTCGCGGATGACGGTTTCGACCGAGCGGTCCATGGAGCCGAGGTGCACCGGCATGTGCGGGGCGTTGGCGACGAGATCGCCCTCGGCGGAGAAGACGGCGCAGGAAAAGTCCAGTCTTTCCTTGATATTGACCGAGTAGGCGGTGTTCTGGAGAGTCACGCCCATCTGCTCGGCGATGGACATGAAGAGGTTGTTGAAGACCTCCAGCATCACCGGGTCGGCATGGGTGCCAACCGCTTCTGATCGTTGAAGTTTTTCCGTCCGGGTGAGGATCAGGTGGTTCTTGGCCGAGACCTCCGCCCGCCAGCCCTTCTCCACCACCACCGTCTGGTTCGGCTCGATGACGATGGCCGGGCCCTGCAAGCCCATGCCGGGCCTGAAGTTTTCCCGCTTCACCACGGGCGCGTCATGCCATGCGCCGCGGGCGAAGAAACGGGTCTGGGAGGTATCCGAAGGTGTACCGGCATGCAGTGGAAGGTCAGGCTCGGCGATGCCGGCGCCGCCGCCCGCCGAAATCACCTCAAGCGCTTCCACCACAATGGTTTTTTCCGGAGAGACGAAGCCGAACTGGGCCCGGTGCTTGGTCTCGAACTCGGCGGTCATCGACGCGATGTCGGCGAGCTGAACCGGGAGTGCAGTATCGGTTCCACCATATCTCAGGTGGGCTTTCGCCTCTGTCAGGATCGAGTCAGTCAGGATGCCCTGCGCAGCCAGTTCGGCACGAGTGGCGGCGGCCAGTTCGGCTTTCAGATCAACCAATGCGGGAATGAGGGTTGTGGTCATCTCCTCGCCCACGGCGCGGGTGCGCTGGGCGCGGACGGAGGCGAGGCCCATGCCATAGGCGGAGAGGAGGCCGGAGAAGGGGTGCAACAGCACCTTGGTCATCCCGAGCGCATCGGCGACGAGGCAGGCATGCTGGCCGCCGGCGCCGCCGAAGCAGTTCAGGGCGTAGCGGGTGACATCGTAGCCGCGCTCCACCGAGATCTTCTTGATGGCGTTGGCCATGTTCTCCACCGCGATGGTGACGAAGCCGTCCGCCACCTCCTCGGGAGTGCGCCCGCCGCCGATCTCCTCGGCCAGATCAGAGAACTTCCGGCGCACCACCTCGGCGTCCAGCGGCTGGTCCTGGGCGGGGCCGAAAATCCTGGGGAAGTAGTCGGGAATGAGCTTGCCCAGCATCACGTTGGCGTCGGTGACGGCCAGCGGCCCGCCGCGGCGATAGCAGGCGGGGCCGGGATTGGCGCCGGCGGAATCCGGGCCGACGCGGAAGCGCGCGCCGTCATAATGCAGGATGGAACCGCCGCCCGCCGCCACCGTATGGATGCGCATCATGGGCGCGCGGATACGTACGCCCGCGACCTCCGTGTCGAAGGCGGTCTCCAGCTCCCCGTCATAGTGGCAGACATCGGTGGAGGTGCCGCCCATGTCGAAGCCGATGATGCGGTCGAAGCCCGCCAGCGCCCCGGTCTCCGCCGCGCCCACCACGCCGCCGGCCGGGCCGGAGAGCAGGGCGTCCTTGCCCTGGAACAGATCGGCGGCGGTGAGGCCGCCCGAGGACATCATGAACATCAGGCGGATGGCCTCGCCCTCGGCTTCCTTGCCAGCCCCCTCGGCGCCGCCGGACAGCTCCTCCGCCACCTGCCGCACATAGCGGCGCAGAATGGGTGAGAGATAGGCGTCGGCCACCGTGGTGTCGCCGCGCCCCACCAGCTTGATGAGGGGGGAAACCTCGTGGGAGACGGACACCTGCGGGAAGCCGATCTCCCGCGCCAGCGTCGCCACCTGCTGCTCGTGCTCGGGGAAGCGGTAGCCGTGCATGAAGACGATGGCCACCGCCGCGATGCCGTCCGCCTTCGCCTGCTCCAGCGCGGCGCGCACGGTGGCGAGGTCTGGGGCGGCTTCCACGGTGCCGTCGGCGCGGACCCGCTCGTCCACCTCCAGCACACGCTCGAACAGCATGTCCGGCAGTACGATCTTCTTGGCGAAGATCTTCGGCCGCGCCTGATAGCCGATCCTCAGCGCATCCCTGAAACCGCGGGTGGTGACGAGCAGGGTGCGGTCGCCTTTGCGCTCCAGAAGGGCATTGGTGGCAACCGTGGTGCCCATCTTCACGGCAGAAACCAGCCCCGGCGGGATCGCCGCGCCGGCAGGGAGGCCGAGCAGTTCGCGGATGCCGTGCACGGCGGCGTCGCGGTAGGCCTCCGGATTTTCCGACAGCACCTTGTGGGCGACGAGGCTGCCATCCGGCTTGCGGCCGACGATATCGGTGAAGGTGCCGCCCCGGTCGATCCAGAATTCCCAAGGTGCGGGGGAGGGTGCGGAGGCGGGCGGAGAGGGGGCCGCCGCAGCTTCGGCTTCGGCGGCTGCGCTCGTCTTCACATCGTCGCTCGACATCGGCCCCGTTTCCCGTCTGGATGGTGGCTGGCGGGGTTGGCAGGCTTCCTGCTCCCCTGTTTCGGACGCAGCGAGGGCGCGCCCGCGAGGCACGATGCCCCGCTCACGAATAAGGAAGTCACGAGGGCGATAAAACGTCAACAATTTGTTGACGAAATATCGAAGGCGGGAGAACATCCCTTCAAGAGCGCCTGAATGCCGGTTCTTCTTGGCGGGCAGAACAATGGCGCCGGTCTCCAGAGGGGTTCCGATGACCAGCGAAGAATTCCGTCACCGAACGGGGGCCGCGCGGACCTGCGCCCAGGCCCCGGCGTACACCCCGGCGTACACCCCGGGGGCGCCCCGATGATCCGGAAGCTGCTCGATGGCCTTTATTTCGCGTCCGGCGTGGTGGCCGCCGGGTTTCTCATCATCATCTTCCTGTTGATGATGGGCCTGTCGGTGGGCCGGCAGTTCGGCATCAACATTCCCTCCGGCGACGACTTCGCCGCCTGGTCCATGGCCGCCATGGCCTTCCTCGGCCTCGCCCACACGTTCCGCTATGGTGAGATGATCCGTGTCGGCCTGCTGCTGGAGCAGCTCACCGGGCGGCGGCGGCAGGCGCTGGAATTGTTCGCGCTCGTCGTCGCCATCGCCTTCCTCGCCTATTTCACCTGGAACGCCGGGCGCCTCACCTATGATTCCTGGCGCTTTGACGACATGTCCCAGGGCGTCGTCGCGGTGCCGCTGTGGATCCCCCAGACGGGGTACGCCGCCGGCCTCGCCATTCTGCTGATCGCCATGGTGGACGAGTTCGTCAACGTCGCCCGCGGCAATCGCCCCCGCTACGAGAAGGAACCCGTCTCCTCGCCCGAGGAACTGGTGGAGCGCATCGCATCGGGAGGCGGCGTCTGAGCCATGCCGCACCTCGATCTCATCCAGCTTTCGCTGGTCCTCCTCGTCTTCCTCATCGCCATTCTCGCCTCCGGCGTGTGGATCGCCCTCGGGCTGGGGCTCGTCGGCCTGCTGGCCATGGTGCTCACCACGCCGGTGCCCATCGGCCAGGTGCTCGCCACCACGGTGTGGAGCGCCAGCGCCTCGTGGACCCTCGCCGCCTTGCCCCTCTTCATCTGGATGGGCGAGATCCTGTTCCGCACCCGATTGTCGGAAGAGATGTTCCGGGGTCTTGCCCCGTGGCTGCAATGGCTGCCGGGCCGGCTGCTGCATGTGAACGTGATCGGCTGCGGCATCTTCGCGGCGGTGTCCGGCTCCTCGGCCGCCACCTGCGCCACCATCGGCAAGATCGCCTTGCCGGAGCTGGATAAGCGCGGATACGACAAGGGCATGAGCCTGGGCTCGCTGGCCGGCTCCGGCACGCTCGGCCTGCTCATCCCGCCGTCCATTCCCATGGTGGTCTATGCGGTGACGGCCAACGTCTCCGTGCTGCAGGTGTTCCTGGCGGGCTTCCTGCCGGGCCTGCTCGTGATGGGGCTCTATTCCGGCTACATCATGCTGTGGTCGCTGCTCAATCCCAGCCGCACGCCGCCGCGCGACCCGCACATGCCGTTCGTCGAGAAGCTCCGGCAGTCGGCGCGGCTCGTGCCCTGCCTGTTGCTCATCGCGGCGGTGTTCCTGTCGCTGGTGCTGGGCATCGCCACCGCCACCGAATGCGCCGCCTGGGGTGTCACCGGGGCGCTGGCGCTGGCGTGGTGGAGCGGCACGCTCACCTGGAAGACGCTGGTCGAAAGCGTCATGAGCGCCACGCGGCTCAGCTGCATGATCATGCTCATCATCGCGGGGGCCGCCTTCACCACCGCGGCCATGGCCTATACGGGCATTCCCGTGGCCCTGGCGGAGTGGGTGCAGGGGCTCAACCTCACCCCCGGCAAGCTCGCCCTCGCGCTGACCGTGATGTACATCATCCTCGGCTGCCTCGTGGACGGCATCTCCATGATCGTGCTGACCGCGGTCATCGTGCTGCCCATGGTGAAGCAGGCGGGCTTCGACCTCGTGTGGTTCGGCGTCTACCTCGTCATCCACGTGGAGATGGCGCAGATCACCCCGCCGGTGGGCTTCAACCTGTTCGTGCTGCAGAACATGAGCGGGCGCGATACCTTCTCGGTGGCGAAAGCGGCATTTCCCTTCTTCATTCTCCTCAACATCGCGGTCATCATCATCACCACGTTTCCGGAGATCGCCCTGGTGCTGCCGCGCTGGGTGTTTCCGGGCGGCTGATGCCGCAGTTCAGGCGTTTCCGCGCGGGCCTTCGGCACAGTCCGCGCGGCACATGAGCGTAACGCATCGGCGAAGGTCGCAGACCCGCGCCGCTGCGATGAGGGCAACACGTTCGAGACCTTCCCAGGAACCAGAGAGAGACCAGACATGGCGCCTTTCCGCACCCTTGCTCCCGCGCTCCTCGCCGCCGGCCTCGCCGCTCTGGCGAGCACCGCGCCCGCCGCCGCGCAGACCAAGTGGAACCTTGCCTCGGCCTATCCGGCCGACAATTTCCACACCGAGAACCTCGCCCAGTTCGCCAAGGACGTGGAGGCGGCCAGCGGCGGCAAGCTCGCCGTGACGCTCCAGCCCAACGCGGTGCTGTTCAAGGCGCCCGAGATCAAGCGCGCCGTCGCCACCGGGCAGGTGCAGGCGGGCGAGGTGCTCCTCTCCATCCATGAGAATGAGGACCCGATCTTCGGCATCGACGTGGTGCCCTTCCTCGCCACCTCCTACGGCGCGTCGAAGAAGCTGTGGGACGCCTCCCGCCCCGCGGTGGAGAAGAAGCTCGCGGCGCAGGGCATCAAGGTGCTCTACGCGGTTCCGTGGCCGCCCCAGGGCCTGTTCTCCAAGAACGCCGTCGCCAAGGTGGACGACCTGAAGGGCGCCAAGTGGCGGGCCTACAACGCCGGCACCTCGCGCATCGGCGAGGCGGTGGGCGCCCAGTCGGTCACCGTGCAGCAGGCGGAACTGGCGCAGGCGCTCGCCACCGGCGTCGTCAACGCCCTCATCACCTCGTCCGCCACCGGCAACGACGTGAAGATCTGGGAGAGCATCCCCTATTTCTACGACATCCAGGCCTGGCTGCCGAAGAACGTCGTCTTCGTGAACCAGGCCGCCTTCGACGCCCTCGACAAGCCCACCCAGGAGGCGGTGCTGAAGGCCGCAGCCGCCGCCGAGGCCCGCGGCTGGAAGCTCTCCGAGGAGAAGACCAAGGCCTATATGGACATCCTCGCCGCCAAGGGCATGAAGGTCGCCCCGCCCGCGCCCGAGCTGAAGGCCGGCTTCGAGAAGATCGGCGGAACCCTCACCGAGGCGTGGCTCGCCAAGGCCGGCCCGGCGGGCCAGGAGATCATCGCCACGTACAAGAAGTGAAGGCGCGGACCGGGGACGGGCCCTCCCGCCCCCGGTCTCCAGCCAGGACCGTCTCGTCAGGATCGATCCCGTGACCAAGGACACCCCCAAGAAGGCTGGCGAGAGCAAGGCCGGCGAGAGCAAGGCCGCCGAGGGTGCCGCCCGTCGCAAGGCCGGCCCCTCCATCGTCTCCTCCGCCCATCTCGCGGACGGGGCGCTGCCGGCGCTGTCGGAGTTCGAGTTCGGGCTCAACATGCTCACCCACGCCTACGGCCGCTGGATGGTGCGCTGCATGGCGGCGGCGGGCGTGCCGGACCTCTCGGCCCTCGACGTGCTGATCCTGCACCATGTGGTCCATCGCGACCGGCCCAAGACCATCGCCGACCTCTGCCTCGTGCTCGACGTGGAGGATACTCACCTCGTCACCTATGCGGCGAAGAAGCTGCAGGGCCTCGGCCTCGTGGAAGGTGGCCGCCGCGGCAAGGAGAAGACGCTGGCCGCGAGCGACACCGGCCGCGCCGTCTGCGCGCGCTATCGCGAAGTGCGCGAGGCGCTGCTCGCCGACGCGGTGGCCGCGACCGGCATCGACCCGGCCCGGCTCTCCGAGATCGCCGCGCTGATGCGCACCCTCTCCGGCCATTACGATCAGGCCGCCCGCGCGGCCGCGTCGCTCTGAAGCCGGCTTAGAATCTCCTCCACCAGCCATGGTGCGCCGGGGGCGTTCGGCTATGATGGGCCGTCGCCCCCACCCGGACCGCAAAGGACGGACCGCGCCTCATGTGGCTTGACGATCTGCGTCCCTTCCGTCCCGCAGCGGCCGACACGCTCCCCTGCGCGACCGAGGAGGCCTATCGCGCATTCGGGCTGGCGAGCGGCACGGTGGGCGATACGGTGCCGGCCAGCCTCCCGTTCGGCCGGCTGCGGCTGTTCTCGCGGCAGAATGCCCGCGATGGCGTGGCCCCCGCCCGGAGTGTTCTGGTGGTGGCGCCCATCGCCGGCGGCTTCCCGTTCCTGATGCGCGACCTCGTTGCCGCGCTGTTGCCAGCGGCCGGACGGGTGGGCATCACCGAATGGCCCAATGCGCGCTATCTGCCGCTCGGCGCCGGCCGCTTCGGCTTCGCCGAGAACTGCCTGGAGACGGCGCAGATGGCCCGCGCGCTGGCGGTGACGGGGCCGGTGCATATCGTCGGCGTCTGCCAGGGCGCGCTGCCCGCCTTCGCCGCCGCCTGCCTGCTGGCGGAGGAAGGCCTGCCGGTGGCGAGCCTCGGCCTGATGGGCGGGCCCATGGACCCGGCGCGCAATCCCACCCGCCTGTGGAAGATGCTGCAGGAGCGCTCGCTGGAGGCGCTGGAGGCGCAGGTGATGGAGGAGGTGCCGCAGGGCCTGCCCGGCGCCGGGCGCCGCGTATTCCCGGCGTGGCGGCAGATCGACACCTTCGCCCTCTACCTCTGGCGGCAGTCCATCACCGGCGGGGAACTGCCCATGCGCCTGCTGTTCGACGATGGCGACGACCCGCTGTGCTTTCCGCTCTCCCGGCTGTGCTGGACCATGATGGACGTGCCGGCCGAATTCTTCATGGAGAACGTCTCCACCATCTTCCGCGACAATGCGCTCGCCCATGGCACGCTGGAGATCGCCGGACACAGGGTGCGGGCCGAGGCGCTGCGCGGGGCGCTGCTGACCGTCGAGGGCACGGACGACGACATCTCCGCCCCCGGCCAGACCGAGGCCGCGCACGATCTGTGCCGCGGCGTGCCGGACGCCCTGCACCGCCACGTCAGCGTCGCGGGCGCCGGCCATTTCGGCCTGTTCTACGGCCGCAGGATGCGCGCCACCGTGGTGCCGGCGCTGATCGAGGTGATGGAGGCGGGCGAACGGGCGCTGTGAGCGCCCCGCTGCCCGCAGCCCCTCAGTTCCGCAGGCCCTCAGTTCCTCAAGCCCGGCGCTTCCTGGCCGGTGCGGGCGACATATTCCGTGTAGCCGCCATTGTACTGGTGGATGCCGTCCTGCGTCAGCTCCAGCACCCGGTTGGAGAGGGCGGCGAGGAAGTGCCGGTCGTGGGAGACGAACAGCATCGTCCCCTCGTAATCGGCCAGCGCCGCCACCAGCATTTCCTTGGTGGCCATGTCGAGATGGTTGGTGGGCTCGTCCAGCACCAGGAAGTTCGGCGGGTCGAACAGCATCTTGGCCATCACGAGCCGCGCCTTCTCGCCGCCGGAGAGCACCCGGCAGCGCTTTTCCGCGTCGTCGCCGGAGAAGCCGAAGCAGCCGGCGAGCGTGCGCAGGGCGCCCTGTCCGGCCTGGGGGAAGGCGTCCTCCAGCGTCTCGAACACGGTGCGCTCGCCCTCCAGCAGGTCCATGGCGTGCTGGGCGAAATAGCCCATCTTCACGCTGGCGCCGACATTGACCGTGCCGTCGTCCGGCGCTGTGGAGCCCGCGATAAGCTTGAGCAAGGTGGACTTGCCGGCACCGTTGACGCCCATGACGCACCAGCGCTCGCGGCGGCGGATGTGGAAGTCCAGCCCCTCGTAGATGACCTTGCTGCCGTAGCTCTTGTGGACGCCCTTGAGGCTCGCGACGTCCTCGCCGGAGCGGGGCGCGGGGGCGAATTCGAAGGCCACGGCCTCGCGGCGGCGGGGCGGCTCCACCCGGTCGATCTTCTCCAGCTTCTTCACCCGGCTCTGCACCTGCGCAGCGTGGGAGGCGCGGGCCTTGAAGCGCTCGATGAAGGCGATTTCCTTGGCCAGCATGGCCTGCTGGCGCTCGTATTGCGCCTGCTGCTGCTTCTCGTTCATCGCCCGCTGGCCGGCGTAGAACTCATAGTCGCCGGAATAGGTGTTGAGGCTGCCGGCGTCGATCTCGACGATCTTGTTGACGATGCGGTTCATGAAGGCGCGGTCGTGCGACGTCATCATCAGCGCGCCGTCGAAGCCCTTGAGGAAGCTCTCCAGCCAGATCAGGCTCTCGATGTCGAGATGGTTGGAGGGCTCGTCGAGCAGCATCACGTCGGGCCGCATGAGAAGGATGCGGGCGAGGGCCACGCGCATCTTCCAGCCGCCGGAGAGCTTGCCCACGTCGCCGTCCATCATCTCCTGGGAGAAGCCGAGGCCGGCGAGAACCTCCGCCGCGCGGCCCTCCAGCGCATAGCCGCCCAACTCCTCGAAGCGGCCCTGCACCTCGCCGTAGCGCTCGACGAGGGCGTCCATCTCGTCCATGCGGTCGGGATCACCCAGCGCCGCCTCGATCTCCTTCAGCTCCGCCGCGACGGTGCTGACCGGGCCGGCGCCGTCCATCACCTCGGCGAGGGCCGAGCGGCCGGACATCTCGCCCACGTCCTGGCTGAAATAGCCGATGGTGATGCCGCGATCGGCCGAGACCTGGCCCTCGTCCGGCGTCTCCTGCCCGGTCATCATGCGGAACAAGGTGGTCTTGCCGGCACCGTTGGGGCCGACGAGGCCCACCTTCTCGCCCTTCAGCAGCGCCGCCGACGCCTCGATGAAGACGAGCTGCCGGCCGTTCTGCTTGCTGATGTTGTCGAGGCGGATCATGGGAAAAGGGCACCCGGGGCTCTGGGGATCGTTCGTCCCGGGGGCTTAATGCATCTTTGTGCGGTGCGAAAGGGGCGGCACCCGCCTCAGGCGGCGCGATAGGCGCGCAGATAGTGGGCCTCGAACATCCGTTTCACATGGTGCAGCGGGCCGAGCCGGGGCAAGGCGAAGTTGCGCCGCGTGTCGCGGAACACCAGCATCCCCGCATCCAGCGTGTCGACGATGCAGACGAGTTCCGGCCGGAAGGTCTCCCGCTCCGGCCGGCCGGCGAGGGCGGCGGCGATGTTGCGGGCGGCGGCGCGGGCCTGCAGGTCGGCCTGGTGGGCCTGCTTGGGCATCCAGTCCGGGCCGGGGAAGGAGCCCGCGTCGCCCGCCACGTAGACATCGTCGAGACCCTGCACCGCGCAGGTGGCATCGGCCGCGACGAAGCCGCCGGGCGAGAGCGGCAGGCAGCTCTCCGACAGCCATGCCGGTCCGGTGAGGCCGGGCATGAAGAGGATCAGGTCGGCGGGAATCTCGCCGCCCTCCGTCACCACCCTGTCGGGCGCAAAGCGCAGCGGCTTGTGGCCGAGGTAGGTCTTGATGCCGCGCCGCTCCATCTCCTTCAGGAGCCCGCCGACGGCCTTCGGGCCAAGGCGCTGGCCGGGCTGGGTGGAGGCGTTGAAGAAGACCAGATCCACGGCCTCCCGCCGGCCCTGCCGACGCAGCAGGGTGTCGAGGCCGAACAGGAACTCGAACATGGGCCCGCCGCGCACCGCCGAGGGTTCTTGCGGATTGGCGCCGAACCCCACGGCAATGGTGCCACGCGCGAGGGCCGCGAGGCGCAGGCGCAGGGCTTCCGCCACGGCGATGCCTTCGCAGGGGATGAAGGCGTTCTCGATGCCCGGCAGCTTGCGGATATAGCGCCCGCCGGTGGCGATGAGCAGCACGTCGTTCTCAATGACGCCGCCGCTGGTGTGGACGCGTCGCCCGCCGTCCGTCACCTGCTCCACCGTCGCGGCGATGTGGCGGACGCCGTGGCGGGCGAAGAAGCCTGTGAGCGGGATCGTCAGGTCCTCCGCCCGCCGCAGCCCTGCCGGCACCCAGATGAGGCTCGGCAGATAGGTGAGCACGGGGTTGGGCGACACCACCGTGATGTCCGCCCCGACGGGCCGCCGTCGCAGCTCGCGCACGGCGGTCAGCGCCGCGAAGCCGGAGCCCAGAATGACGATGCGTGGCGCGGACATGGGGGTCACTCCGCCGGTTCGAGGTGGGAGCGCGGGGTCTTCGCCGGCGCGGCGGGGCCGAAGTCACCGTCCACGTCGGCACCGAGATCGGCGCGCCAAGGCCGCCACATCTCCAGCCCCACGAGGATCAGCACCAGCACCGCGGCGAGGCCGACGGCCATCACCGGATAGGAGAGGCCGGTGAGGTCCATGAAGGTGATCTTGCCCGGCCCGGAGGCGGCGAGGACCGGCTTCAGCACCGGCTCGGCATAGCCGAAGGCGGTGGCGCCGGCGATGCCGCCGAGGAGGGTGAAGAGGGCGTCGCGATAGCCCACGCCGACCTGCGCGAGCACCGTGCCCGGGCAGGCGCCGGCCAGCGCGATGCCGGCACCGAGCATCAGGCCGCCCACCACGTCGGCGGCATAGAAGGTGGCCTTCGGGGCGAGCTTCACGAGGCCAAAGCCGTGCAGTGCCGCGATCACCAGCGCACCGGTGGCGACGGCAGTGAGGAACACCTTGAGCATGATGAAATTGCGGAACTGCATCTGTCCCACGATCATGCCCGGCTCGAACACGCGGGACTTTTCGAGGGCGACGCCGAACACCGTGCCCATGAGCAGGCCGATGACGATGGATTGGACGAGAGACATGGCGTTTCTCCTTGCCGGTGTTCGGCGTCAGATGCGGCGCAGCAGGAGGAGGGCGGTGGCGATGCCGCCGGCGAACATGGCGGCGACGGCGACGGTGGAGGACACGGCAAGCTGCGCCATGCCGGACAGGCCATGGCCGGAGGTGCAGCCATCGGCGATGCGGGCGCCGAACAGCATCACGAAGCCGGCGCCGAACGCCACCGCATAGCGGACGCCGGGGCTCGCCGTGCCGAGCGCCCGCGACCAGATGGGCGAGATCGGCTGGCGGCGGGCGCCGGAGATGCGCATGGAGAGGAAGGCACCGATGGCGACGCCGACGACCAGCGCCACCTGCCACCAGTTCTTGCCAGTGGCGGCGATGTGCTTGGCCACATAGTCGATGTTGGTCACAGCCGGGTCGATCCACGACGCGGCGATGCCGCCGACGGTGACATAGGACGAGGAGGCGCCGAGCGCCGTCTCGATGAGCAGGAAGGCCGGCACCTGCAGAAGGCCGATGAGAATGCCGGCCACGTAGGGCGACCACGCCTTGGCCTTCAGCGAACAGGCGAAGCCTGAACCGGACCCGCCCCGGGCCTGTGCGATCTCGCTCATGGGGTTCCTCCTTGACGGTGCGTCGTGACGACGTCCAAATCCCTTGACATTCAAAAAAATGAAATTCTAATTCTTGAATGTCAAGAGGCACGACGTGGGGTCAACAGGTCCCGAGCGTGCCCGGCATCCGCCGGCAGGACCGGCGGGCGCACCAATTGGAGGAAACCATGTCGCGGATCGTCATCCTCGGCGCCGGGCTCGGCGGCGTCATCATGGCCTACGAGATGAAGGAGAAGGTGGGGGCGAAGCACGAGGTGGTGGTGGTCAACAAGGGCTCCACCTACAGCTTCGTGCCGTCCAATCCATGGGTCGCCGTCGGCTGGCGCAAGCCCGAGGAGATCACGGTGGACCTCACCAAGGTCTTCCAGTCGCGCGGCATCCGCCTCATGCCCATGGGTGCGAAAAGGCTCGATCCGAAGACCAATTCCATCGAACTGAACGACGGCGAGACGCTCGATTACGATTATCTCGTCATCGCCACCGGTCCCGATCTCGCCTTCGACGAGGTGGAGGGGCTCGGCCCCGCCGGCCATACGCAGTCGGTCTGTCTCACCGACCATGCCGCCGAGGCGCGCACGGCGTTCGATGCGCTGGTGCGTTCACCGGGGCCGATCGTGGTCGGGGCGGCGGCGGGCGCCTCCTGCTTCGGGCCGGCCTATGAATTCGCCTTCATCCTCGATGCCGCCTTGCGCAAGGCCAAGGTCCGCGACCGCGTGCCCATGACCTTCGTGACGCCCGAGCCCTATATCGGCCATCTCGGCCTCGACGGCGTGGGGGACACCAAGGGCCTTCTGGAGGGCGCGCTGCGCGAGAAGCACATCAAGTGGATCACCAACGCCCGCGTCGCCCGCGTGGAGGCCGGCCGCATGAGCGTGGAGGAGGTGAACGAGGATGCGAGTGTGAAGGCGACCCACGATCTGCCCTTCGCCTTCTCCATGATCCTGCCCGCCTTCCGCGGCGTGCCGGCGGTGTCCGGCCATGAGGGGCTTTCCAATCCCCGCGGCTTCGTCATCGTGGACCGGCACCAGCAGAGCCCGGCCTATCCGAACATCTTCGCCATCGGCGTCTGCGTCGCCATCCCGCCCATGGGCAAGACGCCGCTGCCGGTGGGCGTGCCCAAGACCGGCTTCATGATCGAATCCATGGTCACGGCCACCGCCGCCAACATCGCCGCGCTGCTCGCGGGAGAAAAGCCGCGGGCGGTGGCGACGTGGAACGCGGTGTGCCTTGCCGATTTCGGCGACGGCGGAATCGCCTTCATCGCCCAGCCGCAGATCCCGCCGCGCAACGTCAACTGGTCGTCGCAGGGCGCGTGGGTCCATACCGCCAAGGTCGGATTCGAGCGCTACTTCCTGCACAAGGTGCGGCAGGGCGTGAGCGAGACCTTCTACGAGAACGCCGCCCTGAGCCTGCTCGGCATCAAGAAGCTCAAGGAAGTGCGGATGGAGGAGGCGGGGCCGGTCTGAGCAAAGGCCCATGAGTAACCTCATGGGCCTTTGACCAAGCCCGCGCGGCGCTTGAGCGCCAACCCACCCGGCACCGGTCAAGGACCGGGGCCGAGGGAATGACCTTTGCTCACGGGATCAGCATCCGCACGATGGCCTCGGCGGCGGCTTCGGCATCCATGGCGGTGGTGTCCACGCGCAGCTCGGGAGCGGCGGGGGCTTCATACGGGCTGTCGATGCCGGTGAAGTTCTTGAGCTGGCCCGCGCGGGCCTTCTTGTAGAGGCCCTTCACGTCGCGCCGCTCGGCCTCGGCCAGCGGCGTGTCGATGAACACCTCGAAGAATTCGCCCGGCTGCATCATGCCGCGCACCATGTCGCGCTCGGCGCGGAACGGGCTGATGAAGGCGGTGATGACGATGAGGCCGGCATCGGTCATCAGCTTCGCCACCTCGCCCACGCGACGGATGTTCTCCACCCGGTCGGCGGCGGTGAAGCCGAGGTCCTTGTTCAGCCCGTGGCGCACATTGTCGCCGTCGAGCAGGAAGGTGTGCCGGTTCATCCGGGCCAGCTTCTTCTCCACCAGATTGGCGATGGTGGACTTGCCCGCGCCGGACAGGCCCGTGAGCCAGACCACCGCCGGCTTCTGGTTCTTCAGCGCGGCATGGTGCTCGCGGGAGATGTCGGTGGCCTGCCAGTGGACGTTGTCCGAACGCCTGAGCGCGAAGTGGATCATGCCCGCGCCGACGGTGGCATTCGTCATCTTGTCGATGAGGATGAAGCCGCCCAGCTCGCGGTTTTCCGCATAGGGCTCGAACGGGATGCGCCGGTCGGTGGCGATGTTGCAGGAGCCGATGGCGTTCAGCTCCAGCGTCTTCGCCGCCAGATGGTCCATGTTGTTGACGTTCACCTGGTACTTGGGCTCGGTGATGGTGGCGGACACCGTCTGGGTGCCGAGCTTCAGCCAGTAGGGGCGGCCGGGCAGCATGGGCTGCTCGTCCATCCACACGATGACCGCCTCGAACTGGTCCGCCGCCTGCACCGGGGCCTCCGCCGCCGCGATCACGTCGCCGCGCGAGCAGTCGATCTCGTCAGCGAGGCACAGGGTGACGGACTGGCCCGCCACGGCCTCGGCAAGATCGCCGTCCAGCGTCACGATGCGCGCCACCGTGCTGGTCTTGCCCGAGGGCAGGACGCGGATGGCATCGCCCGGCTTCACCGTGCCGGAGGAGATGAGGCCGGCAAAGCCGCGGAAGTCGAGGTTGGGCCGGTTGACCCACTGCACCGCCATGCGGAACGGCTTTTGCGCGTCATGGGCGGCGTCGATCTCCACGCTCTCCAGATGCGCCATCAGCGTCGGGCCGGAATGCCACGGCGTGTTGGGGGAGAGGGTGGTGATGTTGTCGCCCTTGAAGCCGGAGATGGGCAAAGCGACGAAGTCCGTGATGCCGATGGAGGTGGCGAAGGCCCGGTAGTCGGCGACGATCTGCTCGAACACCTCGCGGCTGTAGCCCACGAGGTCCATCTTGTTCACCGCCAGCACGATGTTGCGGATGCCGATGAGGTGGGCGAGGTAGGAGTGGCGCCGGGTCTGGGTGAGCACGCCCTTGCGCGCGTCGACGAGAATTACCGCGAGGTCGGCGGTGGAGGCGCCCGTCACCATGTTGCGGGTGTACTGCTCGTGGCCGGGGGTGTCGGCGACGATGAATTTGCGCTTCTCCGTGGCGAAGAAGCGGTACGCCACATCGATGGTGATGCCCTGCTCGCGCTCAGCGGCGAGGCCGTCCACGAGGAGCGCAAAATCCAGTTCCTGCCCCTGCGTGCCGACCTTCTTCGAGTCGGCCTCCAGCGCGGCGAGCTGATCCTCGAAGATCATCTTGGAATCGTAGAGCAGCCGCCCGATGAGGGTGGACTTGCCGTCGTCCACGCTGCCGCAGGTGATGAAGCGCAGCATGGTCTTGTGCTGGTGGACATCGAGATACTTGTCGATGTCCTCGGCGATGAGGGCGTCGGTCTTGTAGACGGGATCGAGGGGCTCGCTCATCAGAAATACCCCTCCTGCTTCTTCTTCTCCATGCCGGCGCCACCGGCATCCTTGTCGATGGCGCGGCCCTGCCGTTCGGACGTGGTGGTGAGGAGCATTTCCTGGATCACCTGCGGCAGGGTGTCGGCCGTGCTCTCCACCGCGCCGGTGAGCGGATAGCAGCCGAGCGTGCGGAAGCGCACCGAGCGCATCTGCGGCTCCTCGCCGGGGCGTAGCGGGAAGCGGTCGTCATCCACCATCAGGATCAGGCCGTCGCGCTCCACGGTGGGGCGCGGGGCGGCGAAATAGAGCGGCACGATGCGGATGCCTTCGAGGTGGATGTATTGCCAGATGTCCAGCTCGGTCCAGTTGGAGATGGGGAAGACGCGCATGCTCTCCCCCTTGTTCTTGCGGGCATTGTAGAGGTGCCAGAGTTCCGGCCGCTGGTTCTTCGGGTCCCAGCGGTGGTTGGCGGAGCGGAAGGAGAAGACGCGTTCCTTGGCGCGGCTCTTCTCCTCGTCGCGGCGGGCGCCGCCGAAGGCCGCGTCGAAGCCCCACTTGTCCAGCGCCTGCTTCAGGCCCTCCGTCTTCCACATGTCGGTGTGGAGCGGGCCGTGGTCGAACGGGTTGATGCCCTTTTCCAGCGCTTCCGGATTCTGGTGGACGAGGAGGTCCATGCCGGCGTCGCGCGCGGCTTCGTCGCGCAGCTCGTACATGGCGCGGAACTTCCAGGTGGTATCCACGTGGAGCAGCGGGAAGGGCGGCGGGGAGGGAAAGAAGGCCTTTTTGGCAAGATGCAGCATCACCGCCGAATCCTTGCCCACCGAATAGAGCATCACCGGGCGCTCGGCCTCGGCGACGACCTCGCGCATGATGTGGATGCTCTCCGCCTCGAGGCGCTGGAGATGGGTCAGGCTCATCTTGTCTTCGCTCTTCGGTCCCAACGCGACGCAACGGACGGCGCAGGGACACCGCCCTATTCCGCATCTGTGAGATGTGGATATCTTATTTCTACTCCACATTCCGACAAAAGGCGAGCCGCCTGCGCGGGGGCAGGCGACGCGCGTCATTGCGCGCGGCACCGGCCCGGCGGGCTTTGACCGAGATCGCGATCTTGTATGGAAGCTTTGAAGGGGGGAGCTGCGGACGGCGCAAGGGGGCGGCAATGCCGCCCGCAGCTCTTGTCCCCACCGGCGGTGTTTGCGGCCACGCCGGCGGAGGGAGGCAGCTTTGCCGTTCGTGGAGGCCACCGCATCGGTACGAGGTCCGATTTCGGTCAGCGGCTCCGGCAACGGGCTGCAATCACCCCTGCAGTCTAGCTCAGATTGACCTGACAACAAACCGTCTGGACGGTTTTTATCCGAAATATTTTCGCCCCGGTATCTTGGTCCGTCGCAGCGGTGTCCAGGGATGGAATTGCGGTGTCCGGGGATGCCGGATGCCGCCCGTGCAGGTCAGGAGGCGGTCAGGAGGTGGGCCGGCGGGAGCGCCGCGGCTTGTCGGCTTCCGCAGGGGCGGGGGGCTCGGCTGGCCAGTTTCGATCGTCGAGCAGGTATTCGAACATCCGGTCGCGCTCGACGTCCCCCAGCGGGCAGGTGCCCAGCATGGCCGAGAGGGCGAGCCCACGGGCGGAGAACAGGCGGGCCAGCGAGCGTCCCGGATCCCTCGCCTGGCTGACGATGAGCGCGATGGTCTGCTCGTCGCGCTCGCGCACCGGGCTCATGAAGGCGGGCTCCTGCGACGCCACGCCGAGGATGGCGAACGCGATGGAGTTCGAGCCCTTCACGATCTCGCGGAACACGGCAATCTGCGCGGCGAGCGCCGGCTCGGCGTAGGCCGCACCGTGCTCCGCCACGAAGGCTTCGGCGAACTGCGTGTAGTAGTCCGCCTGATACTCCAGCAGGGCCGCGAGCACGGCGCGCTTGTTGGGGAACTGGTGCAGCAGCCCACCCTTGCTGACGCCGCTCTCCTTGGCGATGGCATCGAGGGTGAGGCGGCCGGCGCCGTCGCGGGCGATGATGGCGAGGGCCGCCTCGATGACGGCCGCCTTCGTGCGTTCGGAACGCGTGGTGTTATCCATGCCTCGGGCGGCCCCGGCGCCGCGCGAAAAAGGCAGCGCCCGCACAGGACATACCGTCGATGCCGTCGGCGAGACAAGTCATTCCGACACCACCAGCGGCGCGCCGTGGCGCCCCCCGCGTCTCACGGCGCGGGGTGCCGTTGCGTCGTGTGCCCGAAGCCATTCCGGTTCGCCGGAAAGCCTTCAGGTTTTCGACGCGACCCATGTCCTTCACGCGACCCGGAATCCACTTCGCGTGAAAATGGTCTAGCGCCCGCCCATCACATACTCGCCGCGCTCGTGCACGGTGTTGGCGCGGCCCACCAGCAGCGTCTCCAGCGGGCCGATGCGCTTCTGGTCCTTGTCCTTGTAGGGCAGGGAATGCAGCACGTAGCGCATGGCATTGATGCGGGCGCGCTTCTTGTCATCGGACTTGATGACCGTCCAGGGCGAATCCGCCGTGTCGGTGTGGAAGAACATGGCTTCCTTGGCGCGGGTGTAGTCGTCCCACTTGTCGAGGGAGGCGAGATCCACCGGCGAGAGCTTCCACTGCTTCAGCGGATGCACCTTGCGCTCCTTGAAGCGGCGGCGCTGCTCCTCCCGGCTCACCGAGAACCAGAACTTGATGAGGTGGATGCCGCTGCGCACGAGGTTGCGCTCGAACTCCGGGGCCTGGCGCAGGAACTCTCGGTATTCGTCATCCGTGCAGAAGCCCATCACCCGCTCGACGCCGGCCCTGTTGTACCAGCTCCTGTCGAACATCACGATCTCGCCGGTGGTGGGCAGGTGCTCCACATAGCGCTGGAAATACCACTGGCCGCGCTCCACCTCGCTGGGTTTCTCCAGCGCCACCACCCGCGCGCCGCGCGGATTGAGGTGCTCCATGAAGCGCTTGATGGCGCCGCCCTTGCCGGCCGCGTCGCGGCCCTCGAACAGGATGATGACCCGCTGGCGGGAATCCTTCACCCACGACTGGAGCTTGAGAAGCTCGGTCTGGAGGATGAACTTCTGCTGCTCGTAGTCCCGCCGCAGCATCTTGTACTTGAAGGGATAGCCGCCGGTGCGCCAGTCGTCGGACAGCTCGTCGCTGGTCACGCGCGGATGGCCCGTGGGCTTGGGCATGCCCAGCGACTTGCGCAGCCGCACGGCGTCGTCGGGCGAGGCGCCCGCGAGGATGGCGGCGATGCCGGCCTTCACGTCATCCACGCCCGCCGCCGTGGTGGGCTGGGCCGCTTCAAGGGAGGCCGACAAAGCGGCGACGGCGGACAGTTCCGCCTCCTGCGCCGCCAGCTGGCGTTCCTCGGCCAGCGAGCGCTCCATCTCGGCGGGAATGGCATCGGTGCCGGCCGCGGGCGGGAGGTCGTCGTTGCTCGCCATGCTGTGCTCCTTCGGCGCCGAGGCGCGCGCCATCCGCGGCTGAAAAACCGCGTGAAAACATGGGCCTTAGCCGGCTGAAGAGCGTTGATCGAGATCAAGGGAGAGGGGAGGTAGGGGGCGGCGTCCTCGCGTTCCGGACGCGTGCGGCGCCATCATTTCCGCTTGTCATCGCCCGGCTCGTCTGGGCGATCCACGGTGCGGCCGGATCGATCTTTCGAACATGGCTTAGGCGGCTCGGTGGTTCGCCCGGCTCGTCCGGGCGACGACGGCTGCGCGGGAGCCCCGGCGCGTCGTTGATCCTCGGAAGGGGGCCTACCCCTCATCCGTCACGCGGCGTCGCCGCGCGCCACCTTCTCCCGCAAGGGGAGAAGGTATACCCCCGGTGCCCTCACTTCGGGGCGAACTGCCCGTAGAGGTGCTTCAGGACTTCGGTGGTGGCGGCCTCGGCCTTTTGGCCGGGATAGTTGGTGACGGCCTCCACCGACATGTCGCTCGCCGGCTCCACCAGGATCTTGGCGAAGTTCATGCTGTTGGAGCCGTTGTGGGTGAGCACCGGCGTCTTCGTCCAATCCAGCTTCACGACGCCCCAGCCGAAGGCGTAGTCGCCGGTGGAGGGGGTGCCGGGGGGCGGGTCCTTGAACGGCGGGGTGGTGACACGGGGCTTGTGGATGACGGCCAGCGTCTCCGGCGAGACGATGTGCGGGCCGCGCTTGCCTTGGCCCGCGTTCCAGTCGCCCCAGCGGGCGAAGTCCAGCACCGACATGTGGCCGATGCCGGCCGGGCCGACCACGGGCGGAATGTCCGCCGACGGTCCCCAGGCCATGGGCGTGGCATTGCCCTTGTCGTCGAGCATGTGGCCGATGGGCGCGTCATACTTGCCGAAGGTGGCCTGCGGGCCGAAGCCGGCGCTCTTCAGGCCGAGCGGCGCATAGATGCGCTCCTCCACCAGGCGCTCCCACGGCCTGCCGGAAACCTCTTCCAGCATGGCGCCGGCGAAGATGTAGCCGAGGTTGGAATACTGGAACGGCGAGCCGGTCTTGGGCACCTCCGGGGCGTGCGTCTTCCAGCGCTCCAGCGCGTCGAGGCGCAAGGCGGTGGTGGTTTTCTCGAAGCCCACCGGATTGAAATAGATGCCGACGATCTCCTCGTTGTCGGAGGGGATGCCGCTGGTGTGGGAGAGAAGCTGCTCCAGCGTCACCGCAGCGAGCTTCGGGTCCATGTCCTTCACCTTGCCGCCCAGCACCTCGCCGAGCGTGCTCGTCCACTTGATCTTGCCCTCCTCCACCAGCGTTCCGGCGACGGTGGCGGTGAAGGCCTTGGTGTCGGAGCCGAGATGGAAGCGGTCCTCCGCCGTCACCGGGATGTCGAGGCCGATGGCGCGCTTGCCCACGGCCCCCGCCGCGATGATCTCGCCCGAGCGGGTGACGGCAGCGGCCAGCGCCGGCAGGCCATATTTGGCGCGCACGCCTTCGAGATAGAGGTCGAGGCTTTCGGCGGCCTGCACCGGCGTCGACAAAGCGAGGGCTGCCGCAAGGCCCAGTGCGAAGGCGTGGAAGACGCCTGGTTCCGAACGCCTGAAATCCATGGACGATCCCCCTGTCGCCGCGCCGTTGATCCGGCCAAGCGTGGCCGTATGAACGCAGGCAAACGGGCCCGCTGGCAAGGGACATTCGGCGGTGCGGGCGGCGGCGCTGGCGTGCCCGGGCAACACGGATGCGGCCGTTCATCCGGCTACACGCCGGCCCTCCGGGCGTGTAGAACCGAAGGCAAAGCTCAAGCGCGCGACCGCCCGCAGAGGCGAGTGGCTGCCGGTGTGCCCGCAGCCGGACGCGCGAGGAGGAAACGCATGTACGCCGCCCCGCCTGCCGTGGTCGCCCGCCCGTTCGTGGTGATGCCCGATGCCCTCAGGATAGAGGGTCGCCGCTCCGAGTGGAGCGAGGTCCAGTTCGGCGGCGTGCCGCTGACGACCTTTCTTGAAGGCCCCTCCTTCGATCGCGCGGGCAATCTGTGGGTTGTGGACATCCCGTGGGGGCGGCTCATCAAGGTGACGCCGCAGGGGAAGGTCAGCGTCGAGGCGGAGTATGACGGCGAGCCCAACGGCCTGAAGTTCCACAAGGACGGCCGCGGCTTCATCGCCGACCACCGGCACGGCATCATGGTGTTCGATCCCGCCACCGGCCGGGTAGAGCCTTATCTCGAACGGGCGATGCTCCAGCGCTTCAAGGGCGTGAACGACCTGATCTTCGCCAGCAACGGCGACCTCTATTTCACCGACCAGGGCCAGACCGGCTGGCATGACCCGTCCGGCCGCCTCTATCGCCTGCGGACAGACGGGCGGCTCGACCTCGTGCTGAAGGGCATCCCCAGCCCCAACGGCCTCGTGCTCAACAAGACCGAGACCGTGCTCTTCCTCGCCGTGACGCGGGCCAACGCCATATGGCGCGTGCCGCTGATGCGCGACGGCACGGCGAGCAAGGTGGGCACCTTCATCCAGCTCTCGGGCGGCGGCGGGCCGGACGGCCTCGCCATCGACGAGGAGGACAACCTCGTCGTCTGCCACATGGGCCTCGGTTCGGTCTGGCTGTTCAGCGCGCTCGGCGAGCCGATGCTGCGCATCCGGTCGCCGGAGGGCCATCTCACCACCAATTGCGCCTTTGGCGGGCCGGACAACCGGACGCTCTTCATCACCGAATCGAAGACCGGCACCATCCTCACCGCCGATCTGCCGGTGCCGGGCCGGCGCATGTATTCCCACGCCTGAAATCAGGGGCGGGGATCTTCGGCCTCATGGCCGGGCGTGGTGCGGCGGGGCCCCACCACGCGGTCTGTTCCGCATCTCTCCGCCGTATCGGCAGAGGCTGCCGCTCAGGCCTTGTATTCGTAGAGCAGGCGGGCGCGGATGGTGCCTTCCAGCGCGCGGATCTCGGCGAGGATCGCCTGGCTGTCCACGGCGGAGGCGTCCGCATCGAGCACCACGTAACCGATGTCGGCATTGGTCTCGTAATACTGCGCGGCGATGTTGACCGCGTGGCGGGCCAGCACCTCGTTGAGGCGGCCGAGCATGCCCGGCAGGTTGCGCTGAACCTGGATGAAGCGGGTGCCGGTGGGACGCGCCGGCAACTGCACCTGCGGGAAGTTCACCGCGCCCATGGTGGAGCCGGTGTCCGAATAGTCGAGCAGCTTGCGGGCCACCTCGGCGCCGATGCGCTCCTGCGCCTCCTCGGTGGAGCCGCCGATGTGCGGGGTGAGGATGACGTTGGCGAGGCCCTGCAGCGGGGAGACGAACTTCTGGCCGTTGGCGCTGGGCTCCACGGGGAACACGTCCACCGCCGCGCCACGCAGGCGGCCTTCCTTCAGCGCGTCGGCGAGGGCGTCGAGGTCCACCACCGTGCCGCGGCTGTTGTTGATGAGATAGGCGCCCTTCTTCATGGCGGCGATCTCGGCGCGGCCGATCAGCCCGTGGGTGGCGGGGGTCTCCGGCACGTGCAGGCTCACCACGTCGCTCTGGGAGAGCACCTCGGCCATGGTCGCCACCGGCTCGGTGTTGCCGTGACGGAGCTTGTCGGTGTGATCGTAATAGATCACCCGCATGCCCATCGCCTCGGCGAGGTTGGAGAGCTGCGAGCCGATGTTGCCGTAGCCGATGATGCCCAGCGTCTTGCCGCGCACCTCGTGACTGTCGGTGGCCGACTTGTCCCACAGGCCCTCATGGGCGGCGGCGGAGCGGTTGGGGATGCGGCGCAGCAGCATCACGATCTCGCCGATCACCAGCTCCGCCACGCTGCGGGTGTTGGAGAAGGGGGCGTTGAAGACCGGGATGCCGGCGATGCGGGTGGCGTCGATGTCCACCTGGTTGGTGCCGACGCTGAAGCAGCCGATGGCGATGAGCCGGTCCGCCGCCTCGAGCACCTCGGCGGTGATCTGGGTGCGCGAGCGGATGCCGAGCAGGTAGACGCCCTTCAGCGCCTCCTTCAGCGCGTCCCCGTCCAGCGCCTTGGGCAGGCGGGTGAGGTTGGTGTAGCCGGCGGCGAGCATCATCTCCACGGCGCTGTCGTTGACGCCTTCGAGCAGCAGCACCTTGATCTTGTCGCGGGACAGGGAAAGCTGGGGGGCGTTTTGGGTCACGGGGCGCGACGTCCTTCGGCGGTCAACAGGCGAACCCGCGCGGAAATGAGCTGCCGCAAATGAGGTTCGGCTTGAAATGGTGGTTGCCGGGTGGCGGTTGCGGCCCGGCGGCGGCGCGAAATTAGCGATTTTGCCGCGCCAGTCCAGAGATCGCGCGCCTTTGCCGCGGCTGGGACGTGACGCTGGGGCAGGGGTGGGGCCGCTCTGCGCGGCGGGCTCGCCCCTCAATCCTCGCGCGAGGAGGGGTGGAAGCGGTCGGTCAGCGCCAGAACGGCGTAGGCGGCGACAAAGATGATGTTGGCGACCACCAGCCACTTCACCTGCGCCTCGCTCACGTCCGTCTCCAGCCGCATCAGCGCCTTCAGGAGCGTGATGCCGGTGATGGCCATGAGCGAGGCGAACAGCTTCAGCTTCAGCCCCGAGAAGGAGATGCGCGTCATCCAGACCGGAGAGGAGGGCGTGTCGGCGCGGTCGATCTTCTCGACGAAATTCTCGTAGCCCGAGGAGATCACCACCACCAGCAGCCCGCCCACCAGGGCAAGGTCGATGAGGGTGAGGATGCCCATGATGACGTGCGTCTCGTTCATGCTCGGCAGGGCGATGGCGAAGCGCACGAGTTCCAGAAGGAAGGCGACGACGAGCAAGGCGAGCGCCACCGAGAGCCCCGCGAACAGCGGCACCATGGCCCAGCGGCTCAGCGTCACCAGCCTTACGATCGCCTTGCGCATCGCCTCGTCCCCCTTCCGCTCAGAAGCTGCCGACCAGCGTGCCGAGCCCGATCACCACGGCCAGCGCGATGAGGGCGCCCACCACGGCGGCCATCACGATGTCGAGGTAGCCTTCCTTGTGGGTCACGCCGCACACGGAGAGCAGCGTCACCACTGCGCCGTTGTGGGGCAGGCTGTCCAGCGTGCCGGAGCCGATGACGGCGACGCGGTGCATGAGGGACGGGTCCATGCCGATCTCGTGGGCGATCTTCATGTAGGTCGGCCCCAGCGCGTCGAGGGCGATGGTGAGGCCGCCGGAAGCCGAGCCGGTGAGGGCGGCGAGGATGTTGGTGGCCACTGCCAGCGACACCAGCGGCCCGCCCTCGATGCCCAGCACGAAGTTGCGCACGTCGGTGAAGGCGGGCAGCGCCGCGACGATGGCGCCGAAGCCCACGAGGCTCGCCACCGACAGGATGGGCAGCACCGAGGCGTTGGCGCCCGCCGTCATGGTGGCGCGCAGCTCCGGCACGCTGGTGAAGTTGATGATGATGCAGGTGACGATGGCCGCCGCCAGCGCCACGATCACCGACCACACGCCACCCACCGCCGAAAGCGTCACGCCGCCCCACTGGGGATCGGCGAGGAAGCTCACGTCCATGCGCGGCAGCACCACGAAGGACATGAGCAGGTTGACGACGATCACCACCACGATGGGCAGCGCCGCCAGCAGGATGGGCGGCGCGCGGGGGGATTCATCGCTGGAATGGATCTCGGAGGGATCGAACGGGCCGGCCGTCGAGGCGCGCTCGCGCACGATGGGGTCGTCCGCTGCGAGGTCCGCGCTCTCGTCCGGAGCGGCGATGAGCGAGCCGAAGCCCTCGCCGGCGGCACGCGCCGTATTTTCCCGCCGCTTCAGCCACCACATGCCGAAGCCCAGCATGATGAGCGAGGCGATGATGCCGAGCCCCGGCGCCGCGAACGGCGTGGTGCCGAAGAACGGCATGGGGATGGCGTTCTGGATGGAGGGCGTGCCGGGCATGGCCGACATGGTGAAGGTGGAGGTGCCGAGCGCGATGGCCGCCGGCATCAGGCGGCGTGGCACGCCGGCCGCGCGGAACAGCGCGACGCCCATGGGCGCGAGCACGAAGAAGGCGACGAACAGCGACACGCCGCCATAGGTGACGATGGCGCCGGCCAGCACCACCGCCAGGATGGCGCGGCTGGGGCCGAGCTTTTCCGTCATGTAGTTGGCGATGGAGGTGACCGAGCCGGAATCCTCCATCAGCTTGCCGAATACTGCCCCCAGCAGGAACAGCGGGAAGAATTGCGCGACGAAATCCGCCGCGTTGCGCATGAAGGTCTGCGTCCAGCTCGCCAGCAGCGGCTCGCCGGAGAAGGCGGCCGCGATCAGGCCCGCGATGGGCGCGAGGATGAGGATGGAAGAGCCGCGGAAGGCCAGGAAGATGAGGACGGCGAGGCCGACCAGAATGCCGATGAGACCCATGGATCAGAGCTCCGCCATCAGCTGGTCGAAATTGACGGTGGAGGCCTTGCCGATGTCGGCACCGTGCTCGGTGAGGAAAAGGTCGGCGGCCTTGCGCCCCTCGTCCCTCAGCCAGGTGAGGAAGTCCCACTCGGCATTGAGCTTCGAGGAGAAGCCCAGCTCGTTCATGATGGGGTTGCGCACCACATGCACCCGCATCCGCGCCCAGTTGCAGGCTTCCGTGTCGCCGGAAAGCTCGTGCACGTGGCGCTGGAGCAGCGCCATCATGTACAGCTCCTTGATCGCCACCGAGTTGAACGACACCTCGTTGAGACGGTTGAGGATTTCACCCGGCGTCTTGGGCGTGCCCGGCCGCTCCAGCGGGTTGATGGGCACGAGGATGGTGTCGTCGGACGTCAGCTCGCTCACCAGCGGCGCCAGCGTCGGGTTGCCGGAATAGCCGCCGTCCCAATAGGCCTCGCCGTCGATCTCCACCGCCTGGAAGAGGGTGGGCAGGCAGGCGGAGGCCATCAGCACGTCGGGTGTGATCTCGGCGTTGCGGAACACGCGCGGGCGGCCGGTGCGCACGTTGGTGGCGGTGATGAACACCTTGATCGGGGAGGAGCGCAGCCGCTCGAAGTCGATCTGCTTTTCGAGGATCGGCGCCAGCGCGTTCCCGCCCAGGGGATTGTACTGGTAGGGCGAGAACATGCGCGTCATGAAATCCATCATCAGGAAGCCCGGCGCGGTGTCCATGGACCAGCGGCCGAGCATCTTGTCGAAGGGCGAGCGCTTGAACGGGCTGAAGCGGGCCGCCTCGGAGACGTGGGTCCAGTAGCTCTCAAGGGCGAGCTTGGCGCCCTCGCGGCCGCCGGCGGCGAAGCCGTCCGCCAGCACGGCGGCGTTCATGGCGCCGGCCGAGGTGCCGGAGACGCCCTCGATCTCAAGCCAGCGCTCGTCGAGCAGCCGGTCGAGCACGCCCCAGGTGAAGGCCCCGTGGGAGCCGCCGCCCTGCAGGGCGAGATCGACGAGTACCGGTTCCCGTTCCATCTTGGACCTCATTCACACGCAGACCGCTCAGGGGCGGGCCTGTTGCCATTGGCGTGGCGGGCGTTTCCTCGGGTCGTTCTTGTGTTGTTGGCGGTGGCGGGGAGGCCCGCCAACCGCAGGCCGGTCACGCCGGCTGCGTCTTGACCGGCTGCGCGACGCGCTCCGGCCCGGTGTCCGGCCCGAACCACGCCACATAGAGCGCCGGCAGGAAGATGAGGGTGAGCAGCGTGCCCACCAGCAGACCGCCCATGATGGCGAAGGCCATCGGCCCCCAGAACACGGTGGGCGCGATGGGGATCATGCCCAGCACGGTGGAGACCGCCGTGAGCATGATGGGCCGGAAGCGCAGGGAGGAGGCGGAGACCACAGCATCCCACACGGTCTTTCCCGCTGCGCGGTCCGCCTCGATCTGGCCGATGAGGATGACGGCGTTCTTGGTGATCATGCCGATCAGCGCTAGCACGCCGAGGATGGCGACGAAGCCCAGCGGCCGCCCCGAGGCGAGCAGCGCCGCCACCACGCCGATGAGCCCCAGCGGCGCCACCGACAGCACGATGACGAGCCGCTGGAAGCTCTTCAACTCGAACATCAGCACGGTGAACATGAGGAACAGCATCACCGGCACCACTGCCACCACCGAGGCGAGCGAGGTCGCGCTCTCCTCCACCGTGCCGCCCGGCGTGATGGCGTAACCGGCGGGCAGGGTGCGGCGCAGGGCCTCGATCTTCGGCGCGAGCTTCTCCACCACGCTCTCGGGCAGCACGCCGCGCTTCACGTCCGACTGGACGGTGAGCGTCGGCACCCGGTCGCGCCGCCAGATGGCGGGATAGTCCTGCCCGTACTCGAAGGTGGCGATCTGCGAGAGGGGCACGGTGCGCCCGTTGGGCAGCGGCACCTGCAGGGTGGCGAGGGAGGCCAGCGACACGCGCTCCTCGTCGGTGGCGCGGGCCACCACGTTGACGAGATAGATGTCGTCGCGCACCTGCGTCACCGGCTGGCCGGAGAGCACGGTGTTGAGCACGCCGGCGAGCTGCGCGGTGGAGAGGCCGAGCAGGCGCGCCTCGTCCTGGTCCACGCGGATGGAGACCTGCCGGGCGGGCTCGATCCAGTTGTAGTTGACCGTCTCCACCTCGGGGTTCTCGGCCATCACCTTGGCGAGGTCGAAGGCGATGGCGCGCACCTTCTCGATCTCCGGGCCGGAGACGCGATACTGCACCGGCCAGCCCACGGGCGGCCCCAGCTCCAGCGGCGAGATGCGCGCCACGAGCTGCGGGAAATCGGTGGCGAGCACCTTCTCCAGCTTCACCCGCAGCCGCTCGCGGGCCGCCACGTCCTTCGCCACGATCACGCTCTGGGCGAAGAAGTCGTTGGGCAGCTGCACGTCGAGGGGCAGATAGAAGCGGATGGCGCCACGGCCCACATAGGTGGACCAGCGGGCCACGTCCGGATCATTGGCCAGCACCTTGTCGAACGCCTCGGCGACGCTCTGCGAGGCGTAGATGGAGGCGTTCTGCGGCGAGGCGAGGTCCACCAGCAGCTCGGGCCGGTCGGAGGAGGGGAAGAACTGCCGCGGGATCAGCGGCAGGGCCAGCACCGAGAGCACGAACAGGCCGGCGGTGACGGCGAGCGTCACCCAGCGCAGGCGCAGGCACAGGATGAGGAAGGCGCGGTACATCCCCATCACGCCCTTTGGCGGGGCATTGGGATCGGGGATCTTGTCCTTCGCCGGTGGGCGCAGGATGAGCACCTGGAGGAGCGGCGCGAACAGCACCGCCACGATCCACGAGACGAGGAGGGCGATGCCCACCACCGCGAACAAGGTGAAGGTGTATTCGCCCGCCGAGGAGGCGGCGAAGCCCACCGGCACGAAGCCCGCCACCGTCACCAGCGTGCCCGCGAGCATCGCCGCCGCATAGGCCTTGAAGGCATAGGAGGCGGCGGTGGGCGGGTCGTCGCCGGCGGCGAGGCGCGTCAGCGTCGCGTCCGTCGTGGTCATGGCGTCGTCCACCATCAGCGCCAGCGCGATGATGAGGGCGCCCAGCGAGATGCGCTGCATGTCGATATGCGCGAGCTGCATCAGCGCGAAGACGATGGCCAGCGTGAGCGGGATGGCGAGCGCGACGATGGCCCCCGCCCGTACCCCGAGCGCGATGAACGACACCACGAGGATGATGCCCACCGCCTGCCACAGGCTCTCCATGAATTCGGAGATGGCGCTCTTCACCGTCACCGCCTGATCGGCCACCAAAGTCGCGTCGATGCCCACGGGCATGTTGGCGAGGATGCGCGTCATGGCGCGGTCGATGTTGGCGCCCATGGCGAGGATGTCGCCGCCGTCGCGCATGGCGATGGCGAGGCCGATGGCGTCCTTGCCGTTCACCCGGAACATGGGCTGGGGCGGATCGGCGAAGCCGCGGCGGATGGTGGCGATGTCGGCGAGGCGGATGAGGCGCCCGTTCACCGCCAGATTCACGTTGGCGATGTCGGCTTCCGAGGCGAAGGCCCCGGAGACGCGGATGGAGATGTTCTCCTTGCCGGTCTGGATCTCGCCCGAGGGGCGCACGATGTTCTGCGCCGCCAGCGCCGAGAGCACCGCCTGCCGGTCGATGCCGAGGCTTGCCAGCTCGGCCATGGAGAATTCGATGAAGATGCGCTCGTCCTGCGCGCCGAGGATCTCGATCTTCGACACGTCCGGCACGTGCAGCAGCTCGGAGCGAGCCTCCTCCACATAGTCGCGCAGCTCGCGATGGGAGAAGCCGTCCGCCGTGAAGCCGTAGATGATGCCGAAGGTGTCGCCGAACTCGTCGTTGAAGAACGGCCCCACGATGCCCTGCGGCAGGGTGTGGCGGATGTCGGCGATGCTTTTCCTCACGTGGTACCAGATGTCCGGCACCTCGGAGGCGGTGGCCGAGCCCTTCAGGTGCACGAACACGGTGGTGACGCCGGGCTTGGTATAGCTCTCCAGGAAGTTGAGCTGCGGCGTCTCCTGGAGCTTGCGCTCCAGCCGCTCGGTGACTTGCCGAAAGGTCTCCTCCAGCGTGGCGCCGGGCCAGTTGGCCTGCACCACCATGGTCTTGATGACGAAGGTCGGGTCTTCCGCCCGGCCGAGATTGCGGAACGCCATCACGCCGGCCACCACGGAGATGGCCATGAGATAGAGGATGACGGATCGGTGTTTCAGCGCCCAGGCTGAAAGGTTGAAGCCGCCGCTCACAGGCTGGCTCCCGCCGGGGTGGCGAGCAGGCGCACCTTCTGGCCGGGATGCAGGGCCTGCACGCCCGCTGTCACCACGATCTCGGAGGGCTTCAGCCCCTCGCCGACGCTGACGGACGCTGGGCCGAAGCGCAGCACCTCGATGGTGCGCAGCGCCACCGTCTGGGACTTGGGGTCCACCACCCACACAGCCGGCTTGTCGTTGAGGCGGGTGAGGGCGCTGGCCGGGATTTCCACCACCGGCCCGCGGTCCACCATCACCCGGCCGACCACCGTGGTGCCGAGGCGCAGCGCCTCCGGCGGATTGTTGAGGCCCACGCGCACGCGGAAGGTGCGCGTCACCGGATCGGCCTGCGGGGCCACCTCGCGCACGCGGCCGGTGGCGGTGATGGCGGGGTCGGTGGCGAGGGCCACCGTCACCTCGGGATCGCCGGGGATGCCGGACAGCAGCGCGGCGGGCACGTCGAACACCGCGTCGCGGCCGTCCTGGCGCGCCACCTCGATCACCGGCTGGCCGGCCTGCACCACCTCGCCCGGCTCGGCCCGGCGCTGGGTGACGACGCCGGCGCTGTCGGCCTTCAGCTCGGTGAAGCCGAGGCGGTCCTCGGCCATCTGCAGGCGCGCTTCCGCGTCGTCCACCTGCGCGCGGGCGTTCAGAAACGCCTGCTCGGCCTGCTCATACTGGGCGCGCGGGGTGAAGCCGCGGGCGAGGAGCTGGCGCTGGCGCTCATACTGGTTGCGGGTCTGGGTGAGGTTGGCATTGGCCGCGCCGAGCGCCGCCTGGGCCGAGCGCAGCGCATTCTGCTCGTCCTGCGGATCGAGGCGGGCGAGCACCTGGCCGGCGGTGACGCGATCGCCCACATTCACCAGCCGGTCGATGATGCGGCCGGAAATGCGGAAGCCGTAGGTGGCCTCGTTCTGCGCTTCCACCACGCCGGTGAGGCTCACGGCGTCGCTCGCCGCGCGGTTGGTGGCGACGACCGTGCGCACCGGCCGCGGCTCCTGCGCCTGCGGCTTCTGGGCTTCACCGCAGGCAGAAAGGAAAAAGCAGGCGCCGAGCACGCCCATAAGCATGCGCTTACCTTTCACCACGCCAGCATCCTGCCCGCGATATCCCCGATGGTCACGCACGAGCAGCTCCTCTTCGCAGTGCAACCAGCGTGGCTATAAAGGAGACTTGGACGTTAGACCAGACACTTCGCCGGAAGGACCTTCCTATACGTGGCCGTTTCTGCCATTCCGGGTGGGAACGTGCGCGACATGCGCCAAAAGGAGAATATGAACATGGCTGAGGTCAAGGTCGCCGTCGTCACCGCGGGCGGTTCGGGCATGGGCGCGGCGTGCGCGCGGCGCCTTGCTGCGGATGGCTATGCGGTTGCCATCCTGTCCTCGTCCGGCAAGGGCGAGGCGCTGGCGGCGGAACTGGGCGGCCTGGGCGTCACCGGCTCCAACCAGAAGGCCGAGGACATCGCGAAATTCGTGGATCAGGTGATGGCCCGCTACGGCCGCATCGACGTGCTGGTGAACAGCGCCGGCCACGGCCCGCGCGACACCATCACCGCCATCACCGACGAGCAGTGGCATCAGGGCCTCGACGTTTATCTCATGAATGTGATCCGCTCGGTGCGGCTCGTCACCCCCGTCATGGTGGCGCAGAAGAGCGGGGCGATCGTCAACATCTCCACCGCCTGGGCGTTCGAGCCGGCGGCCATGTTCCCCACCTCCGCGGTGTTCCGCGCCGGCCTTGCCGCCTACACCAAGATCTTCGCCGACACCTATGCCGCCGACAACGTGCGCATGAACAACGTGCTGCCCGGCTGGATCGACAGCCTGCCGCAGACCGACGAGCGCCGCGCCGGCGTGCCCATGGGCCGCTATGGCACCAGCGCCGAAATCGCCGCCACCGTGGCCTTCCTTGCCTCCGAGGGCGCCGGCTATATCACCGGCCAGAATCTGAAGGTGGACGGCGGGCTGATGCGCTCGGTGTGAGGCCCGTCGCCCTCAGCCGACGCCGGGCCCCGGCTTCGCCCGAGCATCCCGCGCCACGTGGATCATCATCAGCTCGCCGACATTCTCCGGCGTGAGCAGGCCCACGAGCCGGCCGCCGGCGACATCGAGCACGCCGACGGCGGGGACCTGGGCGCTGGTGATGAGTTTCAGCGCCGCATCGAGCTTGGAGCGCGCCTCGACGGTCGGGATGTCGTGCTGCATCACCTCGATGACGGGCGTTGACGGCCCCTGGTCCTTCAGCGCCCGGATCATGGCATCGCGGGTGAGCACGCCGCGCAGATGGCCGGCGCCGTCCACCACCGGGAATTCCTTCTGGGTGGAGCGGATGAGCGCCTCCGCCGCGTCGTCCACGGTGGATTGCGGGCCGAGCGTCTCGAAATGCGTGATCATGGCGTCGGCCACGATATGCCCGCGCGAGGCTTCCCTCAGCTGCACCTGCCCGGCCTCGCCGGAGGCGGCGAGGAAGACGAACACGCCGATGATCATCAGCATGGGATTGGTGAAGATGCCCAGCAGCCCGAGGCCGATGGCGAGGCCCTGTCCGATGGAGGCGGCGAGCGCGGTGGCACGGGCAAAGCCCATTTTCATGGCGAGCAGCGCGCGCAGCACCCGTCCGCCGTCCATCGGGAAGGCCGGGATGAGGTTGAACAGCACGAGGAAGATGTTGGCCCCCGCGAGCTTGACCAGCATGGAGGTCCGCGGGTCCTCGATCTTGGCCAGATCCTCCGCCTTGAGGTCGCCGCCGGCGAGGGTGAAGCTCAGCACCACAAGCAGCACGACGGCGATCACCACGTTCACCGCCGGCCCGGCGATGGCCACCACCAGCTCCTGCGACGGCTTCTCCGGGATGCGCTCCAGATTGGCGATGCCGCCGAACGGCCAGAGCGTGATGTCCGGCGTCTTCACCCCGTAGCGGCGCGCGGCGACCACGTGCCCCAGCTCGTGCAGCAGCACGCAGAAGAACAGCATCGCAACGAACAGCACGCCCTCCCACGCCGCCTGCGACCCACCGGACCGGTAATAGGCGGCCCAGATCCACACCAGAAACAGGAGGAAGGTCACGTGGATGCGGATGGCGGTCTCGCCGAGGCGGCCGATGGTCAGGGACCAGGGCATTCGAAATCTCCCTGAGGGATGTGGATTGACACATAGCGCCTCGGGACGGGCACGCAATGACATGCATCAGGCCGTCTCCGGCTTGTTGGTAAGGAAAGCTTATTATATAGTCTCCTTATGAGATCGCCCCCGCCCGCCGCCACGCCCCAGCTCGGTTTCGTCCTCGTGGATGCGGCCCGGCTTTATCGCGCCCGCATCGACCGCGCGTTCGACGGTGCGGGCCTCGGCCTCACCCCCGGCGAGGCGCGGGCGCTGGCGCACATCAACGTCAATCCCGGCCTGCGTCAGTCGGCGCTGGCCGAGAAGATGAGCGTGGAGCCCATGACGCTGGTCGGATTCCTCGACCGCCTCGAGGCGCTGGGGCTGGTGGTCCGCGAGGCGGACCCGACCGACCGGCGGGCCAAGATCGTCGTGCTCACGGATGCGGCGCGGCCCTATCTGGACGGGATCGAGCAGGCGGCGGCGCGGGCGCGCGAGGAGGCGACGCGCGGGTTCTCGGATGAGGAGCGCGCGCAGCTGCGCGAGTTCCTCGACCGCATCCGCGGCAACCTCGCCCGGGACTGCGCGGGCCGCGAGGCCCGGCTCAAGGAGGCGCGGCGGTGAGGGCGCCATCTCCGGCGGGGACCACCGCCGCACCGCTCATGACCGAGCGCGAGGTGTCGATCATCGGCGGCATGATGGTCATGCTCGGCCCGGTGAGCCTCTCCCTCTACACCCCGGCCTTGCCGACGCTGGTGGAGGTGTTCGGCACGTCGATTGCCACGGTGAAGCTCACCCTCACCGTCTTCTTCTTCGGCTTCGCCGTGTCCCAGCTCGTCTGCGGACCCCTGTCGGACGCCTATGGCCGGCGGCCGGTGGCGCTCGGCTTCTTCGGCATCTATTTGTCCGGCGCCCTCGTTGCGATGCTGGCGCCGACCATCGGCTGGCTGGTGGCGGGGCGCATCCTGCAGGGCATCGGCGCGGCGGCGGGCATCGCGCTGTCGCGCGCGCTGGTGCGCGACCAGTATACGGGGCAGGCCTCGGCGCGGGTGATGAACCTCATCGGCACCATCCTCGCCATCGGCCCCGCCGTCTCGCCCACCATCGGCGGCCTGCTGCTCGGCACTTTCGGCTGGCATTCGGTGTTTGTCGCCATGACCGTGTTCGGGCTCAGCCTCATGCTGGTCCTGGTGCTGCGGGTGCCGGAGACCAACCGCACGCCGGACCGTCGCCTCGCCGCCCCCCGCGCCGTCGCGCGAAGCTACCGGCGCCTCCTGTCCAACCGCAGCTTCATGCGCGCGGCGCTGACGGCGGGCTGTGCCCTCGGCGGCATCTACACGCTGGCGGCAGCGGTGCCCTTCCTGCTCATCGATCGCGTGGGCCTCTCGCCCACCGGCTTCGGCCTTGCCATGATGATGCAGACCGGCGCCTTCATGCTGGGCACCCTCATCGTCCGTCCGCTGCTGAACCGCTACAAGGCGCAGCAACTGATCCTGCCCGGCCTGCTGCTGGTGCTCACCGGCGCGATCATCATGGCGGTCGGTACCCATGTGGTGGGGCTGTCCACGCTCAGCGTGATGCTGCCCATCTCTTTCTGGGCCTGCGGCTGCGCCCTGCTGCTGCCCGGCTGCACCACCAACGCGCTGGCCGGCTTCGGCTCCATCGCCGGTGCCGCCTCGGCGCTGACCGGCTTCGTGCAGATCGGCAGCGGCTTCGTCGGCACGTCCCTTTCGGCGCTGCTGCCCTCGCCGCTCATCGCCATGACCATGCTGGTCCCGGTCATGGCCGTGGCGGCGCTCGCCGTCCACCTCGCGCTCGCCCCGCGCCAGACCGATGAGCCCGCGCCGGTGGAGGTTGAACCTCAGGCTCCGGATCTCGAACTCGCCGCCGATCCCCTCGGCCTCGTGGGGGCCGCCGGCGACGAGATCGAGGCGGGAACTTACCGCCAGGCATCCTGAACACGCCACGGCCGCGCTCCCGCCGGTTGACCAAGCGGGAGGCGGAGTGGTCAATTCCCCCTCAGCTCGCGAATCCGGGCTATTGGGGGGACATATGAAACTTCGAGGATTGGCCTTCGCGGCCCTGATGGCGCTCGGCGCGGCAGGCGCCGCCGGCAGCGCCCAGGCGCAGACCGTGAGTTACGCGCAAGCCGCGGGCCTCCTGGCGCAGCATTGCGGCGAGGACATCATGAAGCTCTGCCGCGGCCAGAACCTGGGCAACGGCGCCATCTACAACTGCCTCAGCCAGAATGTGGGGCGCCTTTCCCCCGCCTGCGCCGCCAACCACGAGGGCATCCGCCAGATGACCGAGGCGCGGGCCGCCGCGCAGCGCGAGGTCCACAAGGTCTGCGACCGTGACCGCGCGCAATATTGCCCCGGCATGGTGCCCGGCGACGGCAACATCGTCTCGTGCCTGCTCGAAGCCTCCAAGGTGGTGAGCCAGGCCTGCACGAGTGCCCTCATCAACGCCGGCTACAATCAGCAGTGAAGGGGGAGGGACAGATGAAATTCCAGATGCGTTCCGCCCTGCTGCTGTCCGCCGCGCTGCTGGCGCCGGTGCTCCTCGCCGCGCCGGCCTCGGCCCAGGTCGCCACCTCCAACGCCCAGATCGTTCAGGGCCTTCAGGCCAGCGTCGCCGATGTGCCGAACGTCTCGGCCGAGGCCCTGCGCGGCCTCGCCGTCGCGCACATGAAGTACACCGGCCCGCCCGAGAGCCGCCCGCCGCTGGCCATCCAGCTCGACCAGCTGGCGCAGATCAACGTGGAGATCGAGTTCGATCTCAACTCCGCGATGATCAAGCCCTCGTCCTACCGCACGCTCGGCTCCGTCGCCGATGCCATGCACAACCCGATCCTGCTCGGCTACAAGTTCCTCGTGGTGGGCAACACCGACACCACCGGCACCCGCGAGATCAACCTCAAGCTCAGCCAGGAGCGTGCCGACGCGGTGATGCAGGCGCTCGCCACCACCTTCCGCGTGGATCCGCGCCGGCTCCAGGCCGTGGGCCTCGGCGAGGAAAACCTGCAGGACGTGAAGAATCCGCATGCCGCCATCAACCGGCGCGTCCAGATCTTCAACCTGGGCAGCACGGGCGTCCTCACCCCCTGATCCCGCCGACCACTGAACGCGAGAACGCCGCCGCCGGGGATGCCCGGCGGCGGCGTTCCTGTTTTTGCGACCTCAGTTGAGGACCGGCTCTCAGGCCTTCTTGGCGCGGGCCGGCTTGGCGGCAGCCTTCGCGGGCGCCTTGGCCGGAGCCTTGGCGACCGGAGCGGGCGCCGTCTTCACCGCCGCGGCCTTGGCGCGGGCGGCCTTGGGGGCGGGGGTCTTGGGAGCCTCGGTCTTGGGCGCGGGGGCGGCCTTGGGAGCGGTAGCCTTCGTCGCCTTCGGAGCAACCGGCTTGGCGGCCTTGGCGGCCGGGGCCTTCGCCTCGACAGCCTTGGCCTCGGGCGCGGCCTTCGGAGCAGCAGCCTTCGGAGCAGCAGACTTGGGAGCTGCGGCCTTGGGCGCGGCCTTCGCCTTCGCCGCCTTGGCCGGGGTCTCCGCCACTGCCTTCGGCGCTGCTTCCTTCGCCGCTGCCGGCTTGGCCGCCTTCGGAGCCTTGGGAGACGCGACCTTCACCACGGTCGCCTTCGGCGCGGCGGCCTTGGGCGCAGCGGTCTTGGGAGCCACAGTCTTCGGAGCCGCCGCCTTGGCAGGGGCCTTGGGAGCTGCCTTGGCAGGCGCGGCCTTCGCAGCAGCGGCCTTGGGCGCGGCAGTCTTGGGAGCGGTAACCTTGGGAGCCGCCGCCTTCGCAGGGGCAGTCTTCGCAGCAGCGGGCTTGGCTGCGGCAGTCTTGGCAGCGGGCTTGGGCTTGTCGGGGGACTGGGTCAGAGCGGAAGCCGCGAGGGACTTGATCTCCGCGTGGGTGAGGCTGCCCGGATCGCGAAGGGCCTTCGCGGCGAGGCTGCTCACTTCGTCACTGGTGACTTCCGGCTTCTTGGCCATGACTCTTCTCCGAAATTCTACGCGCCGGCGCGAATTCCGTGTCGAATCACGACGTTCGCCAGCATGTGATCCATCCCCCGGAAAATTTTCGGAATGGTTAACGCCAGTCTTATCAGGACGTTCCAGCGCGCCTGCGATCGGCCACCGGCGGCCCTCGCCGGGGTGTCACACCCTCGTCCCACCATCGGACTAGGGTGCCGAATCAGCAGCGGGCGCGGGGGCGCGATGCTTACCGATTCCCGTTATAAATGAAGGGGTTCGCATGCCCGGCCGTCCGACCGTGCTCTTCCTGTGCCCCGACAATGGGGCGCTCAGCCTGATGGCGGAAGCGGTGGCGCTCCATCGTCATCCCGATCTGCGCCCGTTCAGCGCTGCCGCCGCCACGCCGGGCCAGGTCGATCCGGCCCTCGTCGCCGCGCTTGAGGCGGAGAGCATCCCCGCTGATGGCCTCTCCGCGAAGCCGGCCGGGGTGTTTCTGCTCTCCGGCGCGCCGCGCCTCGATGTGGTGGTGGCGCTGGGCGAGGCGAGCCGGCGGGCCATCCGTCGCCAGCCCTTCCTCGGCCTGTTGCGGCTGGAGACCTGGGGCCTCGCGGAAGTGGTCCGCAGCCTGCCGGCACCGGCCCGCCGCAGCGCCTATCGCCGCCTGCTGCCGGACATCGCCGCCGCCATCGCGCGGCTGGAGGAGCGCATCGCGCTCCGCCTCTCCGGGGTGGCCGCGTAGGGCTTTACGCTGCCTTCGCTCAAGCGCCGCGCGGGCTTTTCGCGTTGCCTCCGCTCAGGCAGCGCGCGGGCCTTTGGCGTCGCCTTCGCTCAGGCGCCGCGCGGGCTTGGAGCGCCCGCGCGCAACGCCGTCCTCAGTCGGCGATCCTGCCGCCGAGTTCGTCCTCGATGTGGATGCGGATGATCTCCTCGAAGGAGTCTTCCGCCTTGAAGCCGAGCGCGGTCGCGCGCGCGGCGTCGAACTTGCGCGGCCAGCCGGAGACGATGGTCTCGATAACCGGATCCGGCACCTTCTTGATGCGCGCCACCGCCTTGTCGCCGGCCACCTTACGCAGCGCCTCGATCTGCTCGCCCACGGTCACGGCGAGGCCGGGCATGGTGAGGTTGCGGCGGGTGCCCACGCTGGCGCCGTCGAGGGTCGCGGCGTGGATGAGGAAGCCCACCGCCGAGCGCGGCGAGGCGTGCCAGTGCATGACATCCTCCGACACGGGCAGGATCGCCTCCTGCCCCGCAAGCGGCTCGCGGATGATGCCGGAGAAGAAGCCGGAGGCCGCCTTGTTGGGGAGGCCCGGCCGCACGCAGATGGTGGGCAGGCGGATGCCGATGCCGTCGAAGAAGCCGCGCCGCGTATAGTCCGCCAGCAGCAGCTCGCCCATGGCCTTCTGCGTGCCGTAGGATGTGAGCGGCGTGTGGAAATATTCGTCCGGGATCGCCTCCGGGAACGGCGCGCCGAACACCGCGATGGACGAGGTGAAGACGAGGCGGGGCGTATAGCCCTCCATCACCCGCACCGCGTCGAACAAATGGCGCGTGCCGTCGAGATTGATGCGGTAGCCCTTCTCGAAATCCGCTTCCGCCTCGCCGGAGACGATGGCCGCGAGATGCAGGATCACGTCCGGCCGGTCCGCCACCAGCGCCGCCGCCTCGCCGGGCACGGAGATGTCGGAGACGCGGGTGTCGATGGGAAAGGGCGCCTCGGGCGGCTTGGGCGTCACCACGTCGTGGGCGGTGATGCGGGTGATGGGGGTGCCGCCGAGGCGGCCGTCGCGGGCGAGGCGCTCGATGAGCTTGCGGCCGACCATGCCGGCGCCGCCGATGACCAGAATGTGCATCTTGGAAAATCCCTTCGCGCTAGAGCACGCGCCGCTCTGATTGCATCGCAATCCGAGCGGATAACGCGTTCTCTTTCCTGGAGTCAGAGAGCCCAGCCGCCGTCGATGATGTGGATCTGCCCCGTGGTGAAGGCGCTCTCGTCGGAGGCGAGATAGAGCGCGAGCGCCGCGATCTCCTCCGGCGTGCCGAGGCGCCCCATGGGCTGGCGGCCGACGAAATCGGCGCGCACCTGATCGAGCGAGCGGCCGGTCTGGGCCGAGACGGCGGCGATGCGCTCGTCCAGCGAGGGCGACTGGATGGTGCCGGGGCAGATGGCGTTCGCGCGCACGCCCTTCAGGATGAAGTCCGCCGCCACCGCCTTGGTGAGGCCGATCACCGCCGCCTTGGTGGTGCCGTAGGCATAGCGGTTCGGCACGCCGCGGATGGAGGAGGCGGCCGAGGCGATGTTGACGATGGAGCCCGCGCCCGTCTCCAGCATGCCCGGCAGGAAGGCCGAGATGGTGCGGTGCATGGACTTCACGTTGAGGTCGAAGGAGAAGTCCCAGTCCTTCTCGCTGGTCTCGAAGATGGTGCCCTGGTGGACGTAGCCGGCGGCGTTCACCAGCACGTTGACCGGGCCGATCTCCTTGGCCAGCGCCGTCACGGCATCGGTGGAGAGAACATCCAGCGACCGCGTCTCACCGCCTTCGAGGCCGGCGAGCTTGCCCGCGTCGAGATCGGTGGCGATCACCCTCGCGCCCTCGCGCACGAAGGCTTCCGCGATGGCGCGGCCGATGCCCTGTCCCGCCGCCGTCACCAGCGCGGTCTTGCCCTGAAGTCGTCCACCCATGGTCTTTCCTCTTTCATTGTCGCGCGGGTTAAAGAGCCGCGCGAATGTCCTCCAGCCGCCGGAGCTGGCGGCCGTTTTCATCGAAATTGTCCGGCGCCAGCCACGCCTCGAAGGCCGCCCTGGCGCGCGGCCATTCGCTGTCGAGCAAAGAGAACCAGGCAGTGTCCCGGTTGCGCCCCTTGACGATCATGTGCTGGCGAAACAGACCCTCGAAGGTGAAGCCGAGCCGCGCCGCCGCCTGCCGGGAGGGGGCGTTGAGCGCGTTGCACTTCCATTCGTAGCGCCGATAGCCGAGGTCCTCGAAGGCGTGCCGGGCCATGAGATACATGGCCTCCGTCGCCCCCCGCGTGCGCTGGAGCGCCGGGGTGTAGAGGATGTTGCCCACCTCGATCACCCGCTGCGCCGGCTCGATGCGCATGTAGGTGGCGTGACCCACCGCCCGGCCGCTGCCCGTTTCCTCAATGGCGAAGAGCAGCGGGTCCGCCTTCTTCGCGGCCTCGGCGTAATAGGCGGTGAAGGCGGCTTCGTCGGGGAAGGGGGCGGGGGAGAGATAGGCCCATAGGGCCTCCTTCTCCGGCCCATGGGAGAGCGCGAAGAGCGAGGCGGCGTGCCGGGCCGCATCGAACGGCACGAGGCGGACGTGGCGGCCCTCCAGCGTCACAGGTTCCGGCCGGCGGGCGGGGACGGTGTCCACGGGCGCGCCGAGGGGGATGGCGTGATCTTCGGCCATCACGTGTCGCTCCCGGCGCGGAAGAAGCCGTTGATCTCGGCGAACGGCATGGCGGCGGCGAACGTGCCGAAGGTGCCGGCGTCGCGGATTTCCTCCACCGAGGCGATGAAGGCGCCCCAGGCGACGCGGCTCAGGGTGCTGCCCACGCTGATGCGGCGCGCGCCGAGCCCGGCGAGGTCGGCGACGGAGAGCCCCGTCGATCCCGGCATCAGCACGTTCACCGGCAGCGGCGCCACCGCTTCCACCACGGCGGAGATGTCGTCCCGTGTCCTGATGCCCGGCGCATAGAGGCAGTCCGCCCCCGCCGCCGCATAGGCCTTCAGGCGGGTGATGACCTCGGCAAGGTCGGTCCGGCCCACCAGAAAGCATTCGGCGCGGGCGGTGAGGATCACATCCGCGCCTGACGCGTCGATGGCCTTACGCGCCGCGCGCACCCGCGCCACCGCGTCGTCGAGATCATAGAGAGGACGCGCCGCATCCCCCGTCGCGTCCTCGATGGAGAGGCCGGACACGCCGGTCCCGATGCACAGGGTCACGCTCTCGGCAACGCCGGCTGGATCGGGCGCGAAGCCCGCCTCGAAATCCGCATTCATGGGCAGGGAGGTGGCGGCGACGAGATCGGCGATGTGGGCCAACATCTCGTCCCGCCCCACGGCGCCGTCCGGCCGTCCGGTGGAGAAGGCGTAGCCCGCGCTGGTGGTGGCGAGCGCCTTGAAGCCGGCGGCCTCCAGATAGCGCGTGGTGCCCACGTCCCACGGGTTCGGCAGCACGAAGCAGCCGCTCTCGTGGAGCGTGCGGAAGGCGCGGCGCTTGTCTGCGGGTGAGGACGCGGCGGGCGAGGTCATGATGGCAATCCCGTTCGCCGCCGGGGTGTGGCGGCGGGGGGAGATTAGAGCTGCGGCGGGCGGACGGGAAAGCACCGTCCGCCCGTCCGCATCGCGATCAGTGGTTGTCGCGCGGCACGCCCATGGTCTGGGCGATGTGCTGGTATTTCACCGCCGGCTTCAGCACCATGCCCTCGTCGAACTGGGCCACCATGGAGCGCTGGATCTCCTGCCAGGGGGTCTGGCTCTCCGGCGCCTTGTAGCCGCCGTGACCCTGAAGGTCGGCGCGGCGCTGGGCCAGCTCTTCCGGCGAGAGCAGGATGTCGGCGGTGCAGGTGTTGAGGTCGATGCGCACCCGGTCGCCGGTCTTCAGCAGCGCGAGGCCGCCGCCGGCCGCCGCTTCGGGCGAGGCATTGAGGATGGAGGGCGAGCCCGAGGTGCCGGACTGGCGGCCGTCGCCGATGCAGGGCAGGGCATGGATGCCCTTCTTGATGAGGGCGGCCGGCGGCTGCATGTTCACCACCTCCGCGCCGCCGGGATAGCCCAGCGGGCCGGTACCGCGGATGAACAGCAGGGTGTATTCGTCGATGCCGAGCGAGGGATCGTCGATGCGGTGGTGGTAGTCCTCCGGCCCGTCGAACACCACGGCGCGGCCCTCGAAGGCCTCCGGATCATCGGGGTTGGAGAGGAAGCGGGCGCGGAACTCCTCGGAGATCACCGAGGTCTTCATCACCGCGTTGTCGAACAGGTTGCCGTGCAGCACGATGAAGCCGGCATCCTCCTTCAGCGGCGCGTCATAGGCCTTGATGACCTCGCGGTCCCAGGAGAGCTTGCCCTTGCAGTTCTCGCCCATGGTGCGCCCGTTCACGGTGAGCGCGCCCTCGTGGATCTTGCCCTTCTCGATCAGCTCCGCCACCACCGCCGGCACGCCGCCCGCGCGGTGGAATTCCTCGCCGAGATATTCCCCGGCGGGCTGGAGGTTCACCAGCAGCGGGATCTTGTGGCCGACGCTCTGCCAGTCGTCCACGCTGAGCGGCACGCCCACATGGCGGGCGATGGCGTTGAGGTGGATGGGGGCGTTGGTGGAGCCGCCGATGGCGGAATTCACGCGGATGGCGTTCTCGAACGCCTCGCGGGTGAGGATCTGCGAGGGCTTCAGGTCCTCCCACACCATGTCCACGATGCGCTTGCCGGTGTCGTAGGCGATCTGCCCGCGCTCGCGATAGGGCGCGGGGATGGCGGCGCAGCCGGGCAGGGACATGCCGAGGGCTTCCGCCAGAGCGTTCATGGTGGAGGCGGTGCCCATGGTGTTGCAGTGGCCGACCGAGGGGGCGGACGACGCCACCACATCCATGAACTCGTCATAGTCGATCTCGCCGGCGGCGAAGCGCTCGCGGTTCTTCCACACCACGGTGCCGGAGCCGGTGCGCTCGCCCTTCCACCAGCCGTTCAGCATCGGCCCGCCCGAAAGCACGATGGCCGGGATGTTCACGGTGGCGGCGGCCATGATGCAGGCCGGGGTGGTCTTGTCGCAGCCGGTGGTCAGCACCACGCCGTCGAGCGGATAGCCGTAGAGGATTTCCACGAGGCCGAGATAGGCGAGGTTGCGGTCGAGCGCCGCCGTGGGCCGCTTGCCGGTCTCCTGGATGGGATGTACCGGAAACTCGAACGGCACGCCGCCCATGGCCTCGATGCCGGCGCGCACGCGGTGGGCGAGGTCCAGATGGTGGCGGTTGCAGGGGGAGAGGTCCGAGCCGGTCTGGGCGATGCCGATGATGGGCTTGCCGGACTGCAATTCTTCGCGGGTGAGGCCGAAATTGAGGTACCGCTCCAGATAGAGCGCGGTCATGCCGGGATTGTCCGGATTGTCGAACCACAGCTGCGACCTGAGCTTCAGGCCGTGCTTCTCGGGCTGGTCGCCCTTGCGCTCGATCGTTCCGTTTTTCCCCTGGTCGGCAGGACCGGACATGGCTTTCTCCACTGCTCCGGCGTTCGGGTGCGCCGGATTTTAATCGATTTGATCGGCGGGATTTATGCGCCCGGCGGCGGCGGAAATCAATCCGGGTTTGGAGGCGTTCCGGTGTGCGATGCACCGTCGGGGCGCCTCCCATGCCGTCGGCGCGCGCGCCTGGACTCTTGCCTCACCGCGCGAACCGTTTATCGGAAGAGCGCTATCGAGGAGAGGTCATGAGCGAGATGCCCGCCGCCGCCGACACGCGCCCCGCCACCGCGCCCTTCGCGCGGCTCGCCGGGGTCGAGGTGACGCGTGGCGCGCGCACGGTGTTCTCCAATCTCAACCTCACCCTTACCGAACGGCGCATCGGCCTCGTGGGCGACAATGGCTCGGGCAAGTCCACCCTGCTGCGCCTCCTCAACGGGCTGATCCTGCCGGATACCGGCACGGTGACGGTGGAGGGGCTCGACACTCGCCGCGACCGCCGCAAGCTGCCGGCGACGGTGGGCTTCGTGTTCCAGAACGTGGACCACCAGATCATCTTCCCCTCAGTCCGGGAGGAGATCGCCTTCGGCCCCATCCAGCAGGGCACCCCCAAGGCCGAGGCCAATGCCGCCGCCGACCGGCTGCTCGCCCGCCACGGCTGCGCCGGCTGGGGCGATCGGGCGGTGTCGGACCTGTCCGAGGGGCAGAAGCAGCTCGTCTGCATCCTCTCGGCGCTGGCCGCCGGACCCTCGGTGCTGCTGCTGGACGAGCCCTTCTCCAGCCTCGACCTCACCACCCGCCTCACTCTCGCATCCCGCCTCGGCGCGCTCGACGTGACGCTGGTGATGGCCAGCCATGACGTGGACCTGTTCGCGGGCTTCGAGCGTGTGATCTGGCTGAAGGGCGGGGAGGTGGCGGCGGACGGGGCGCCGGCCGACATTGTCCCGCTCTACGAGGCCGACGCGCGCGCCCGCGCCGAGCTGGCCATCGGGCGACAGGCCGGAAGGGCGTTCCCGTGATCGCCGGCTATCTCTCCGGCCGCAGCGTGCTGCATCGCCTGCCCGCCGGGGTGAAGCTGATCGCGCTCGCGGTGCTCTCGGTGCTGATCGTGCCGCTGGACAGCCCGGTGCTGCTGGCCATGGTGCTCGCCGCCGTGCTCATCGTCTTTTCCAGCTTCGGCCGGCCGGGACTGCGGCGGCTCGCCCAATGGCGGAGCCTCCTGCCGCTGCTCGTCATCATCTTCGCGCTGCAGGTGTGGGCGGCCTCCGTCGAGGTGGCGTTGGCGAGCGTGCTGCGCATCGCCGTGATGGTGCTGCTGGCCGATCTCGTCACCCTCTCCACCCGCATGCAGGACATGATGGATGCGCTGGCCCTGCCCATGCGCCCGCTCAGACGCTTCGGGCTCGATCCCGAGCGCCTCGCGCTGGCGGTGGCCCTGGTGCTGCGCTTCGTGCCGGTGCTGCTCGACACCTGGCGGGGCCGCGAGGAGGCCTGGCGGGCGCGCAGCCCGCGCCGGCCGGGACTGGCGCTCATTGGCGCCTTCTTCTCCGGCGCGCTCGCCATGTCCGATCAGGTGGCGGAAGCCCTCGATGCCCGCGGCTTCGGCGCGCCGCGGCGCTCGCGCCCCGCGCGCAAGCCCAGAATTTGAAAGGGACGGACCCATGGACCACCAGATCTTCGAGACGCGCACGCTGGTGCGCATCGCCCTCATCGCAGCCCTCATCGCGGCTTTGGGCTTCGTGCCGCCCATCTATCTGCCCCTCGCGGCCGGCGTGCCCATCACCGCCCAGAGCCTCGGGGTGATGCTGGCCGGCCTGCTGCTCGGCTCCCGGGCCGGGGCGGCGGCGACGGGCCTGTTCGTGTTCGTGGTGCTGCTCGGCGCGCCGCTGCTCTCCGGCGGGCGCGGCGGCCTCGGCGTTCTGGCGAGCCCCACGGCGGGCTTCCTCATCGGCTATGTCGCCGGCGGCTACGTCACCGGCCTCCTCGCCGAGCGCCTCGCCGCCCGCAACCTGCCGGCGCTGGCGACGGCGCTCATCGCCGCCATCGCCGGCGGCATCCTCACCGTCTATGCGTTCGGCCTTCCCGGACTGGCGATGATGGCCAACATCAGCCTCGCCAAGGCCTTCATCGGCACGTCCGTCTTCCTGCCGGGCGACCTCATCAAGGCGGTGGGCGCCGCGGTGCTCGCCACCACCGTCCTGCGCAGCTGGTCGGTGGCGGCCCCGCACCGGCCGTGAGCATCACGCGCCACCTCGCCCGCCACGCTCTGGAGCGGCCGGATGCGCCGGCCCTCACCTGCGGCGGTGAAACGCTGACCTACGCCACGCTCGACGCGCTGGTGGCGCGTTGCGCCGGGCGGTTCGCGGGGGCGCCGGCGGGCGGCATCGGGCTTGATCTGCCCAATGGCGCGGCCCTCGCCCTCCTGTTCCTCGCCGCCGCCCGCGCGGGACGGGAGGCGCAGATCCTCGATCCCGGCTGGCCGGAGGGTCAGCGCGTCGAGGTGCTGGAACGGGTCCGGCCGGGCCTGATCGTGAGCGCGCAGGCGGGCGACATCCGGCTCGATCCGGCGCAGGGCGCGGCGGGGCTGACCGAGGCGATCGGCGCCGGCCCGGCGAAGGCAATCGCCGAGCCCGCTCCCGACCTGCCCTTCTATGTGGGCTTCACCTCCGGCTCCACCGGCCTGCCAAAGGGCTACCGCCGCGCGCACCGCTCCTGGACCGCGAGCTTCGATGCGGACACGGCGGAATTCGGCATCGGCGCCCACGACGTGCTCCTCGCTCCCGGGGCGCTCACCCATTCGCTCTTCCTCTATGCGCTGGCGCGCGGCATCGATGCCGGGGCGCATGTGCTGCTCTCTCCGAGCTTCCGCCCGCGCATCGCCGCCGAGCTGGCGCGGACCCATGGCGCGACCGTGCTCTACGGCGTGCCGACGCAGATCGCGCTGCTGTTGGACCATCTCGCCGCCGAGGGCGAGACCCTGCCGGGCCTCACCCTCGTGCTCTGCTCCGGCGCGAAATGGCCGCCGGGGCGGCGGCAGATGCTGGCGCACCTTTTGCCGAACGCGGCCTTCGCGGAATTCTACGGCGCCTCCGAACTCTCCTTCGTCACCGTGGCGAAGGAGGCGGAAAACGTGCCGGCCGGCTCGGTGGGCCGCGCCTTCACGGACGTGCGCCTCTCCATCCGCGATGCCGCCGGGCGGCGGCTGCCGGCGGGTCGCACCGGGCGGGTGTTCGTGGAGAGCCCCTTTTTGTTCATGGACTACGCCACCGGCGACAGCCCCGACCTGTACGTGCAGGGCGATGAGGTGAGCGTCGGCGACATGGGTTTTCTCAGCGATGCCGGCTTCCTGCACCTCGTCGGCCGGTCGCGGCGGATGATCGTCACCTCGGGCAAGAACCTCTTTCCCGAGGAGGTGGAGCGGGTGCTGGAAACCCACCCCGCCATCGCCGCCGCCGCCGTGCTGGGCGTGGCGGACGGCAAGCGCGGCGAACGGCTGGTGGCGTTCCTTTTGCTTGCCGAAGGTGGGGCGCCTGCCCGCGCCGACCTCATCGGCTTCCTCAAATCCCGCCTGCCCCTGTTCAAGGTGCCGCGCCTTTATGCGCGGGTGGCGGACTGGCCGCTGACGCCCACGGGGAAGACCGATTTCCCCGCCATCGCCCGCCTGTGGCCCGACCACTGCGAGCTTCTGCCATGAAGGTCGCGCTCCTCGCCGCGAAACGCACGGCGGTCGCCCCGCGCCGCGGCGCCTTCCGCGACGTGCCGGCCCATGAACTTGCGGCGGCGCTGATCGGCCCGGTGCTGGAGGCGGCGGGGGTGGGGCCGGAGGACGTGGACGAGGTTATCCTCGGCAACGCCCTCTCCGGCGGCGGCAACATGGCCCGCGTCGCCGCGCTGGCGGCAGGACTGCCGGAGGGCGTGCCCGCGCTCACCCTCGACACCCAATGCTGCTCCGGCCTCGATGCCATCCGCTTGGGCGCCGCGCGCATCGCTTCCCGAGAGGCGCGCTATGTGCTGGCGGGCGGGGCAGAGAGCTTCAGCACCGCGCCATTGCGTGCCCACCGTCCGCGCGAGAAGGATGGGGCGCCGGATTTCTATCGCCAGCCGGCCTTCACGCCCTGGCCGGACCGCGAGATCGCCCTCGACGCCTCCGCCGCCGGCATGGCTGAGGCGGAAGGCATCTCCCGCGCCGAACAGGAGGCATTCGCCGCCGAGAGCCACCGCCGGGCGCTGGCGGCGCCGGCGGGGGAGGACGAGATCGTGCCGGTGGCCGGCCTAGCCGCCGATGCCTTCGCGCGCCGCCTCTCGCCCGCGCTGATGGCCCGCCTGCCGGTGCTGGCGGGGGATGCGGCCCATGGCGTCACCGCCGCGACCATCGCGGTGGAGGCGGATGCGGCCGGCCTCGTCCTGCTGGGGCCGGCGCGGGCGGGGGACGTGACGATTGCCGGAGGTCTGGCGCGCGGCGGAGACCCGCTGGTTCCCGCCCTTGCGCCCATCGCGGCGGTGGAGGCCCTGTGCACTCGCCTCGGCATCGCCCCGGGCGCCATCGATCATGTGGAACTCATGGAAGCTTATGCGGCGCAGGCCTTCGTCGCCATCCGCCGGCTGGGGCTGAATGCGGCGCGGGTGAACGCGGGGGGCGGCGCCTTGGCGCGGGGCCATCCCATCGGCGCATCGGGTGCAATCCTGGCGGTACGGGCGTATCATCGGTTGAAGGCGATGGAGACAGGCCGCGCGCTGTGCGCCATCGCTGGTGCGGGTGGCATCGCCACCGCCTTGATGCTGGACCGGGACGGAACCGGCCCGGTGTGCGACCGTTGAGCCCCGGTTCCGGAGCAAAAATGCCCATGCTGGATGTCGCGACCCCCGATGCCGAACGCGTGACCCCGCCCCCGATCCCGCCCCGCGCGGCGGGCGACGCGCTGGCGGACGCTCTCGCGGCGACCATCGAGACCGTGGCCGCGGCGGTGGCCGATCCCGATCCGGTGGAGATGGTGCACGACGCCCGCAAGGCCATGAAGCAGTATCGGGCCTTGCTCCGCCTCATTCCGGGCGAGGCTGCGAAGGCCGAGCGGCGGCGAACGGCAGAGGTGGCGCGCCAGCTTTCCGGCGCCCGCGACCAGGTGGCGGCCCGCGATGCGCTGGACGTGATGGCCCAGGGCGGCTTCCTCCTCGCCTGCGATCAGACCGACGCCGAGGCGGTGCTGGGCGATGACGCCGCCGAGGACGGCGGGGAGCATCGCGCCACGCTCGGCGGCTTTCTCGTCTCCGCGCGCGCCGCGCTGGCCGACACGCTGGCGGCACAGGCGCGGGAGGCGGACGTGGCCAAGGGGCTGGTGAAGGCCTACAGGCACGCCCGCCGCGCGCCCTTCGACACGCCCGAGGCCATGCACGAGGCGCGCAAGCGCGTCGTCACCCACCGCTACCAGATGAGTTTCCTCGCCGAGGCCTTCGGCCATGGGGCGAAGCGCGCCCGCGCCGCGCAGCGGCTGCGTGACCTGCTCGGCGCCTATCAGGACATCGAAACCCTGCGGCCCATGCTGGACGCGGCGGGCGAGGCGCTGGCGGAGGGCACGCGGGAGCGGCTCGGCCTCGCCATGGACCGGGCGCAGAAACGGCTGCGCAAGCGGGCGCAGCGGCAGCACGCGGCGCTGTTCCGCCGCAGCGCCAAGGCCTTTCGCGACAGCTGCCGGGAGACCGTGCGCGTGGCGTCCAATTGACGCGTATCATTGCCGGCTCAGCCTCGGCGCGGCCTGATCGTCATCAAAGCGCCGCGAGAAGCGGCAAAAGCTGAGGTCGCAAAGCTCAAGCGTCCGGCGCGCTGCCGGGCGAGGCTCCGGCATCCGTTTCAAGTCCCGGGCGCCTCCCGCGCCCTGAAGAGATCGGCCGATGGTCAACCTGCCCGCCAATTCGCCCCGTATCCAGCCCCAGACCGTGGGTGGTGCGCCCGCCGCCGCGCGGGAGCCGACTCCCGCGCCCGCCGTGTCCACGCCGGAGGCGCCGGCTCCCGGCGCCGATCTCGCCCGCGCCGCCATGGATTTTTCCAAGCTGCCCGAGGCCGGGCGGCTGATCGCCCAGGCCTGGGCGCGCATGGCCTGCCATGACGAGGAGGATTTCGAGCACGGACCGGGGCCGGAAGCCCTGCGCGCGGTGGACCGCGCCGCCGCCGCGCTTTCCGCCCGCGCCACCTCGGGCCTCTCGCCCACAGCGCTGACTCTGTCGCTGATGGACTGGTGGATGCATCTGGCCGCCGCCCCCGGCAAGCAGGCGGAACTGGCGCTGAAGGCGTGGCGCAAGTCCGCACGGCTCGGCGCCTACATGGTGGCCTCCAGCTTCGACCGGAGCTTTCCCAACTGCATCCAGCCGCTGCCGGGGGACGAACGGTTCAGCGCCCCGGCGTGGCAGGACTGGCCGTTCCGCTTCTGGTACCAGTCCTTCCTGCTGAACCAGCAATGGTGGCACAACGCCACCCACGGCGTGCCCGGCGTCGCGCCCCACAACGAGGCGGTGGTGGCCTTCGCCGCCCGCCAGCTGCTCGATGTCTTCTCCCCGTCGAACTCGCCCTTCACCAATCCCGAGGTGCTGCGCCGGGCGCGGGAGACGGCCGGGCTCAATTTCGTGCAGGGTGCGCGCAATTTCATGGAGGACGCGGCGCGCAAGGCCTCCGGCCAGCCGCCGGTGGGTGCGGAGGCGTTCGAGGCGGGCCGCAATGTGGCGGTGACGCCGGGCGAAGTGATCTTCCGCAACCACCTCGTGGAGCTGATCCAATATCGCGCGACCACCGCCACTGTCGCCGCCGAGCCGGTGCTGATCGTGCCCGCCTGGATCATGAAGTATTACATCCTCGACCTGTCGCCGGAGAACTCGCTGATCCGCTATCTCGTGTCCAAGGGCCACACGGTGTTCTGCCTCTCCTGGCGCAACGTGACGGCGGAGGACCGCGACCTCGGCTTCGACGACTACCGCCGCGACGGCGTGATGGCGGCGCTCGATGCCATCAATGCGGTGGTGCCAGGCGAGAAGGTCCATGCGGTGGGCTATTGCCTCGGCGGCACGCTGCTCTCCATCACCGCCGCCGCCATGGCCCGCGCCGACGACGACCGCCTCGCCTCCGTCACGCTGTTCGCGGCGCAGACCGATTTCTCGGAAGCCGGCGAGCTGCAATTGTTCGTGGACCCCGGCGAGCTCTACACGCTCGAAAGCATGATGTGGGACCAGGGCGTGCTCTCATCCGGGCAGATGGCCGGGGCGTTCGAGATGCTGCGCTCCAACGATCTCGTCTGGTCGCGCCTCGTCCACGAATATCTGATGGGCGAGCGCACGCCCATGAACGACCTGATGGCCTGGAACGCGGACGCCACCCGCATGCCCTACCGCATGCATTCCCAGTATCTGCGCCAGCTCTTCCTCGACAACGACCTCGCCGCCGGCCGCTACAAGGTGGACGGGCGCCCGGTCTCGCTCCAGGACATCAACGTGCCCCTGTTCGTGGTGGGTACGGAGCGGGACCACGTGGCGCCGTGGCGCTCGGTCTACAAGATCCACCAGCTGACCGACACGGACGTGACCTTCGTGCTGACCTCCGGCGGGCACAATGCCGGCATCGTCAGCGAGCCGGGGCACAAGCACCGGCATTTCCGCCTGCACGAAACCCGCCACGGCGACCACCATCTCGGCCCCGACCAGTGGGTGGAGGCGACGCCCACGCAGGAGGGCTCGTGGTGGCCGGCGTGGGAGGCCTTCCTGTCCGCCCGCTCCGCCCCCGGCCGCGCGCTGCCGCCCTTGGGCGCGCCCGGCTATCCGGTGCTCTGCCCGGCGCCCGGCACCTATGTGATGCAGCGGTAGGGCATTTCACGATACGCATTTTCTTCACGCGAACCGGACTCCACTTCGCTTGAAAATGCTTCATGGCACCAGCACGGCTGCCCCTTCCAGCCGTCCGCCGCGCAGGTCGTCCAGCGCGCGGTTGGCCTCGGAAAGGGGATAGGGCGTGACGTGGGTGGAAACGCCGGCCTTGGGCGCCAGCGCGAGGAATTCGTGGGCGTCGGCGCGGGTTAGGTTGGCGACGGAGAGGATTTTCCGTTCCTCCCACAGCCAGCGATAGGGGAAGGCGGGGATGTCGCTCATGTGGATGCCGCCGCACACCACCCGCCCGCCCTTGCGCACGGCCCTCAGCGCCTGCGGCACCAGCTCGCCGGCCGGAGCGAAGATGAGCGCAGCGTCCAGCGGTACCGGCGCCGGGGCATCCGAAGCGCCGGCATAGACGGCGCCCAGCGTGCGGGCGAAGTCCTGCGCCCGCGTGTCACCGGGCCGGGTGAAGGCGTAGATCTCCCGCCCCTGCCAGCGCGCCACCTGGGTGATGATGTGGGCGGCGGCGCCGAAGCCGTAGAGGCCGATGCGCTTGCCCTCACCCGCCATCTTCAGCGTGCGCCAGCCGATGAGCCCGGCGCAGAGCAACGGCGCCAGCGCGATGTCCTCGCCGGCCTCACCGAGGGGATAGACGAAGCGCGCGTCGGCCACCGTATGGCTGGCGAAGCCGCCGTCGCGGGTGCAGCCGGTGAAGACTGGCGAGTCGCACAGGTTTTCGGCGCCCTCTTCGCAATAGGAGCAGCAGCCGCAGGCGCGGCCGAGCCAGCCGACGCCCACCCGCTCGCCGATCGTGAGATGAGAAACCCCCGCACCCAGCGCCGCGACGCGCCCGACGATCTCATGGCCGGGAATGATGGGCAGCCGCGTCTGCGGCAGCTCGCCGTCCACCACATGGAGATCGGTGCGGCAGACGCCGCACGCCCCGACCTTGATGAGGACTTCCCCCGGCCCCGGCACGGGGTCGGGCCGTTCCTCGGCGACAAGGGGACCGCCGACCTCTTTCAGGACCATGGCGTGCATGAGGTGCCTCGCGATATCGCAGGCACCCTCTCACGCCTTGGGAGCGGGAGACATGATCTCCCGCAACGGCATATGGATCAGCTGCCGCCGATGAAGATGCCGGCCGCCAGCACGAGCGCGCCGCCGAGCACCACCTGGAACACCGAGCGCCAGAAGGGCGTCTCCATATAGCGGTTCTGGATGAAGGCGATGGCCCACAGCTCGACGAACACCACGATGATGGCGATGGCCGTCGCGGTCCAGAATTCGGGAATGATGTAAGGCAGGGCATGGCCGAGGCCGCCCACCGCGGTCATGATGCCGGAGGAGAGGCCGCGCTTCAGCGGCGAGCCACGGCCCGAGATGACGCCGTCATCGTGCAGGGCCTCGGTGAAGCCCATGGAGATGCCGGCGCCCACCGCCGCGGCGAGGCCGACGAGCAGGGTGGTGTGGGAATCCTGCGTGGCGAAGGCGGTGGCGAAGATGGGGGCCAGCGTCGAGACCGAGCCGTCCATCAGGCCCGCGAGGCCCGGCTGCACGAAGGTGAGCAGGAACTGCCGGCGGGCCTTCTCGTCCTCTTCCTTCTTCTTGTCGGCGGGCAGATAGCGGTCGGCGAGGTTGCCGGCGATCTCCTCGTGCTGCAGCTCGGTCTGGTAGAGGCTTTCGAGCAGCTTGCGGGTGTCGGGATCGGACGTCTTCTTCTGCGCCTTCAGATAGAAGTTGGCGGCCTCGTCCTCCATCCGCCCCACCTCGGCGCGGATGCGCTCGATGCCGAGGTTCACCACGGCCCACACCGGCCGGCGGCCATAATAGCCGGCGATGCTCTCGCGGCGGATCAGCGGCACGGTGCCGCCGTAGCGCCGCTCATATTCGCGGGTGAGGCTGGTCTGATGGCCGCGCTCCTGCGCCGCCATGCTTTCGAACACCTTGGCCGTGTCGGGATATTCGCTCCGCAGCGCCTCGGCATATTCCATGTAGATGCGCGCGTCGTCTTCCTCGGAGGAGATGGCGAGCGCGAGGATTTCCCGCTCCGAAAGGTCTGCAAACCGGCGGCGGCCGGAGAGAAACGACAACATGCCGGGTGACTCCTGTTTAGAACTCTTCTAACAATCTGATGTTCGCGCGACAACAGCGACGGCAGTGCGACCAAAGCGCCGCACCGGGGGAGAGATGACGGAGCCGGGGCATATCCAGAGCGAGGCCGCCGCCGGGCGGAACCGGTACCTTCTGCTCGCCGCCGCCGTGCTGCCCCTCGTCGCGGGGCTGCTGCTCCAGCTCGCCGGGATGAAGGCTGCCGCCTCGGCCGCCTTCGCCGTGGGCACGGCGCCGGTTCTGGCGGTGCTTCTCCTCGACATCGCCCGCTCCCTGCGCGCGGGCCGGTTCGGTCTCGACGTGCTGGCGGCGCTCTCCATGGCCGCGGCTCTGGCCTTCGGCGAGCCTCTGGCCGGCAACGTGGTCGCGCTCATGTATGCGGGCGGCCAGCAACTGGAGCGGTTCGCGGAAGGCCGCGCCCGGCGGGAGATGACCGCCCTCGTTGCCCGCGCGCCGCGCGATGCGATGCTCCATCGCGACGGCGGGCTGGTGGTCATTGCGGCGGTGGATCTGGTGGCCGGCGACCGGGTGCTGGTGCGCTCCGGCGACACCGTGCCCGCCGACGGTGCGGTCATCGGCGGCCCGGCGGTGCTCGACCTCTCCTCCCTGACCGGCGAGACGCGCCCGGCGCGGCTGGAGGACGGCGAGGAGGCGCCCTCCGGGGCGGTGAACGCCGGCGATGCCTTCGATCTCGCCATCCTGAGGCCGGCGGCGGACAGCACCTATGCGGGCATCGTGCGCCTCGTGGAGGAGGCCGCGTCCAGCCGCGCACCCATGGTGCGCCTCGCCGACCGCTACGCGCTCGCCTTCCTCGTCGTTTCCATCGCCCTCGCTGTCGGCGCGGCGATCCTCGCCCACGATCCGCGCCGGGCGCTGGCGGTGCTGGTGGTGGCGACGCCCTGTCCCCTCATCCTCGCCGTGCCGGTGGCGCTTATGGCCGGCCTGTCGCGGGCGGCGAAGCGCGGCGTTCTGGTGAAGAGCGGCGGCGCGCTGGAGAAGCTGGCGCGCGTCCGCGCCTTGGTGGTGGACAAGACCGGCACCCTCACCCATGGCCGCGCCGAGCTGGAAGAGGTGCGCACCGCGCCCGATTTCGACCCGGAGGAGGTGCTGCGCCTCGCCGCGTCGCTGGATCAGGCGTCGAGCCATGTGGTGGCGCGGGCGCTGGTCCATGCCGCGCAGGACCGGGGGCTCCCGCTCGCGCCGCCCCGCGCGGTGAGGGAGGATGGCGGCGCGGGGCTGGAAGGATGGGTCGAGGGGCGGGCGGTGGCCGTGGGCGGCACGGCCTATGTGGCCGCACGCGCGTCCGGCGACTGGAGCGACCTTCGCGCGCTTCTTCCCCCCGCGAGCGCGGTGGTGGCGGTGGCTGTCGATGGCCGTCCGGCGGGGCTGCTGCTGTTCGCCGATCCCGTGCGGGACGACGCCGCCGACATGATCGCCGCCTTGCGCCGCGGCGGGGTGCAGCATGTGGCGCTCGCCTCCGGCGACCGGGCGGAGGCGGTGGATGCGGTGGGCCGCGACCTCGGCCTCGACGCCTGGACCGGGGAATTGAAGCCGGAAGGCAAGATCGCGCACATCGCCCTGTCCCGCGAGACCGCCAACGGCGGCGCGGTGATGATGGTGGGCGACGGCGTGAATGACGCGCCCGCGCTCGCCGCGGCCGACATCGGCGTCGCGCTGGGCGCGCGGGGGGCGGCGGCTTCCGCCGAGGTGGCGGATGCGGTGCTGCTGGTGGACCGGCTCGACCGCCTCGCCGAGGCCATGGCCATCGCCCGCCGTTCGCTGGCCATCGCGCGGCAGAGCGTGCGCTGGGGCATCGGCCTGTCGCTGGCGGGCATGGTGGCGGCGGCGTTCGGCTATCTCCAGCCGGTGCAGGGGGCGCTGCTGCAGGAGGCCATCGACGTGGTGGTCATCCTCAACGCCTTGCGCGTGCTCATCCCGGGACCGGGCGAGGGCGCGGACTGAGCCCTATGCAGCGGCCTGGACCTGCCTTCGGCGCCAGAAGGGGGCGTCGGGCCAGCGCGTCTCTGCTGCATAGAAGCCCGCGCGCAGCCGCACGCCGGCGGTGAAGCGGGCGAACACGCGGTCCTGATAGGCGTTGAAAGCGCCTGCACCCCCCGCTTGCGCCCCGGCGATGGCGTCGGCGGCGGCGATGCCGTCCTCCAGCGCGCGGGTGAGGCCCTGCGAGAGCAGGGGGTCGAGGCAGGCCGCGGCATCGCCCACGGCGAGCCATCCAGGCCCGGCGACGGCGCTGAGGATGGCGGTGGGCGCGATGGCGATGCGCGGCGGCGCATCCGCGTCCAGCGGGCGGCCGCGCGCGATCTGGGGGCCGATGAGGCGGGTTTCGGCCAGGGCGGCGCGGAAGGCGGCGGCATCGGCGAAGCGGGCGCCGGCATCGGGATCGGTGGCGAAGCCCACCACCACGCGCCCGCCGGGAATGCGGCTCGCATACCACCAGCCCTCCGGCACGGCTTCGAGGAAGGTGCGGGCGGGCATCTCCTCCGGCTCGGCGAGGGCGAGGAGGCTCCAGTGGAAGGCGATGGCATCCACGGGATTGCGCGCCACCTTGAGGCTGCGGAGCGCCGCCGCGCGCACGCCACTCGCGTCCACCACCAGCCCGGCCGTGACCTCGAACGGCCCGTTCGCGCCTTCGAAACGGAGGCGGTGGCCGCTCCCCTCCGCCGACATCATCCGCAGACGCCCCGCATGGAGCGGCACGCCCGCCGCCTGCGCCCTCAGATCGGCGTCGAAGCCGGCGCGGTCGAGATGCCAGCCGCCGCCGAAGGGATTGGCGAAGCCGTCATTGTGGTGGGGCTCGGCCTTCCCCCACACGGCGGTCGATCCCAGCGAGGGCAGGTGCCCGCGCGCGGTGAAGCGGTCCATGAGGCCAAGGCGGGAAAGCAGCGGCATCGCGGCGCCGGGAATGGTCTCGCCGATGCGGGGGGCATCCCCCGTGACGGCCTCGAACAGCATCACATCCCCGATGCCGTGCCGCGCCAGCGCGATGGCCGTGGCGCAGCCGGCCGGGCCAGCACCGATGATGGCGATGCCCACCCGCTCCGGCGACACACTCACGGGGCGGGCGGGTTGTTGAAGGTGGGCCAGGAGGCGACCATCTGGCTGGTGTCATTCTCGAAGAAGCAGGCGACCTCGAGGAACGGGTCTTCCGGCGCGGCGGGGCGGGCGTCCGGGTTGATCCGGCTCGCCTGCACCACGAAACCCACCTTGTGCCAGTTGACGAGAAAGTCCGACCCCTTCTGGAAACGCCCGGCATTGGCGGGATAGATGGTGGTCGTCCCCGCCCCGCGCACGGCGAAGAGCTGGCGCCCCGGCACCCAGCCGGTGGCGGGGTCGAAGCGCGCCAGCGCCTGCGGATAGACCGCCACCGGCCGCTCGGCGGGCCAGGACCAATAGAGTGTCTGGTCGTTGCCGGGGTTCGGATCGCGCAGGTGGGAGGCGCAATGGTTGAAGTCCGAGTGCCAGGGGACAGCCATGAACTTGGTCATGTCGCCCGGCTCCAGCGGCCGGTTCCGAAGGGGGATGTAGCCTACCGACAGGAAGGGCGTGTCGGCGCGGGCCTTCGAATAGTCGAGCAGGGCGGCGTTGACGCGGAAGGCGCCGCCGGGGCCGTTCGCCCAATCCTTCACGTAGAGATTGGGGTCGCGCACGGGGTAGGAGACCTCGATGCCGGGGCTGAAGCGCCCGCCGAGGCAATTGGCGAGCGCCACCCGGTCCAGTTCCTCGCCCGCCCCGAGCTTCAGGCGGCGGCCGGGCGTGAACACGCCTTTGTGCCACTGGCGCAGCAGATGGTACTGGGTGGGCGTCAGCGTCAGGAACGGCCGGTTGGTATCGCCCAGCGCCAGCGGCATCACGGGCGCGCCCAGGACGAGGCTCGCCGGGTCCGAAGGGTTGCGGATGGTTCGGCTGAAGTCGGGAATTTTCTCGGTCGGGCTGTCGGCGGGGGTGATGGCGCCGATGCGGTTGTGGGCGGCGATGGCGGGCGCCGGCAGGTTGGTGTTCCAGCGCTGCTGCATGATGGCGCGGAACAGGGGCGCGGCATCGTCGGAGAAGGCGGCGGAGAAGCCGTCGTTGAAGGCGCCATCAGCGTAAAGCGCCGGCTCCAGCGCGAGCGCGCGCACGAAGGTGTCGTAGACCTCGTCCCAGGCGGTGACGACGTTGCGGGTCTGCGGCGCGAAGCCGGGATCGCCGCAGGTCGCCCAGGCGCCGGCCGCATCCTGCGATGTGCCATCCTCGAAGACGATCCGGGCCGAGACCGGGCCGTCGCTCATGTCGTCGAACCAGTCGGTATTTTCCGCGCCCCATTGATCGCTGACGGAGGGGGCGCTGCCATCGGTCGTGATGCCTTCCGCTGCGCCGAAGCCGGCGGCGAAGATGAGCCGGCCGGTGCCCGCCTCGGTCCTCACGTCGCCGAGCCGGGTCACCGGATCCGCCGGGGTGTGCAGCCGGAAATGGTCCTGCGGGAAGCTCACCGGATAGGCGGGCAGGGGACGCACCGGTGCTCCGCCGCCGCCCGCCTCGGCAAGGCAGCTCGCGGGCGTGGCGCGATCGAACGCCAGGACGCGCCCCTGATCCGTGCGGGCCGAGAGGGCGCGCGGGCCGGGATCGATGACGAGGCGCCTGAGACGGTCCGGGCTGTCGAGCGGGCCGTCCTGCGGGCGGCGGATGGGCATCAGCTTGCCGTCGGCGAACCCCGGCAGCGCGGGGAAATGCCCGATGGGGTTCATCATGCCGAAGGTGTTCAGCTTCTTGTTGGCGACGTGCACCTGCCACACGATGTCCACCACCCGCTTGCCGCCGATGACAGCGCCCAGCGTGATCTCGGTGCTCTCGCCGGTGGGCCAGCCGGTGCGGGTGTAGGCATAGATGCGGAAGCGCACGGCCTGCCGCTTGAGCCGGCCCTGTCCGTCGCGAAAGCCGTCCGCGGTAAGGGGCTGGCCGGTCGCGGCATCGAGGGGCAGGCCGCCCCACAGGCCTTCGCCGGAGGGCGGCAGTTCGCCGGCCGCCGTCTCGGGAGCGAGGTAATAGTCCGGGCTGTTGCCGATGCGGGCGACGCCGATGGCGGGATGGATGCGCAGCACCGGGGCCGGGGCATCATCCGCCGCCGCGAGGCCGGAGGTGGCCGCGAGCAAAGTGGAGCCCGCAGCGCCTTTCAGAAGGTCCCGACGATCCATGAATTCCGCCCCCTATCCGGGACGGAGTTTGTCCAAGCCGATGCCGGGGGCAAGCGCAAAAAGGCGCCTGTCCCCGGCGGTCGCGATCCTATTCGGAGATTTTGCTCACTCGGAGATCTTGCGGGCGCGGCTGCCCAGCGTGCGCAGGCGCAGCGCGTTGAGCTTGATGAAGCCGGCGGCGTCGCGGTGGTCGTAGGCGACGGCGCCTTCCTCGAACGTGACCAGCTCCTGGTTGTAGAGCGAGTAGGGGCTCTTGCGGCCGATGACGGTGGCGTTGCCCTTGTAGAGCTTCACCGTCACCTCGCCGGTCACATAGGCCTGCGAGTAATCGATGGCGGCCTGCAGCATCTCGCGCTCGGGCGAGAACCAGAAGCCGTTGTAGATCAGCTCCGCATAGCGCGGCATCAGCTCGTCCTTGAGGTGCGCCGCGCCGCGGTCCAGCGTGATGCTCTCGATGCCGCGGTGGGCCGCCAGCAGGATGGTGCCGCCGGGGGTCTCGTAGATGCCGCGGCTCTTCATGCCGACGAAGCGGTTCTCCACGAGGTCGAGGCGGCCGATGCCGTTGGCCTTGCCGAGCTCGTTGAGCTTGGTCAGCAGGCTCGCGGGGGAGAGCGCCTCGCCGTTGATGGCCACCGCGTCGCCCTTGTCGAAGGCGATGGTGATGATGGTCGCCTCGTCGGGAGCTTCCTCCGGCGAGATGGTGCGCTGGTAGACATATTCCGGCGCGTCGTCGGCCGGGTCTTCCAGCACCTTGCCCTCGGAGGAGGAGTGCAGGAGGTTCGCGTCCACCGAGAAGGGCGCCTCGCCGCGCTTGTCCTTGGCGATGGGGATCTGGTGCGCCTCGGCGAATTCCAGCAGGCGGGTGCGGGAGGTCAGGTCCCACTCGCGCCAGGGGGCGATGACGGTGATATCCGGCTCGAGGGCGTAATAGCCCAGCTCGAAGCGCACCTGATCGTTGCCCTTGCCGGTGGCGCCGTGGGCGACCGCATCGGCGCCCATCTTGCGGGCGATCTCGATCTGCTTCTTGGCGATCAGCGGGCGGGCGATGGAGGTGCCGAGCAGGTACAGGCCCTCATACACCGCATTGGCGCGGAACATGGGGAACACGTAGTCCCGCACGAACTCCTCGCGCACGTCCTCGATGAAGATGTTCTCAGGCTTGATGCCGAGCAGCTCCGCCTTCTTGCGCGCCGGCTCCAGCTCCTCGCCCTGGCCGAGGTCGGCGGTGAAGGTGATCACCTCGCAATTGTAGGTGGTCTGGAGCCACTTCAGGATGACCGAGGTGTCGAGCCCGCCGGAATAGGCCAGCACCACCTTCTTCACGTCACGCGCCATCACGTCTCTCGGATGTTCGGGGAAAATCGGCGCGGACTATAGGCGCGCGCGGCGGCGTGGCAAGCCGTCTCGGTCAAGGATGGAGTCCGGCGGCGGGTCAGGCGGCTTGTCAGGCCTTGCCGAGAAGTCGGCGCAGGTTCGCCTGAAGAGCGAGGCCGGCATTGCCGATGGCGTCTTCAAGGGAGGCATCGGTGGGGCTGCGCGGCCGGTCGTAGAGCCAGAGCCGCATGGCGACGATGAGCAGGATGACCAGCACGCCGGAAAACACCACATCGGTGAAGAAGTGCCCGCCGAAGGCGATGCGCAACCCGCCGGCCAGTGCGCCGAACGAGACCGCCGCCACCATCGCCACCGCCCCCGCCGGGCCGGACACGAGGCTCGCCGGAGCCACCAGCCAGAAGCCCAGCGAGCCCTCGCCCGAAACGAAGGAGCAGTTGCTGGGGCAGGTGCCATCGGTGGCATACCAGGGGCGGAAGGTGTCCTTGCCGCCGAAGGTATCCACATGCACCGGCCGGGGCCGGCCCCAATGCTCCTTGAGGATGCCGTTGACGAGGAGGCCCGGCCCCAGCGCCATGGTGACGGCGAGCAGCACCGCCGCCCGCGCCGGCATGAACATTTTACCCCGGGGGAAAATGAATTTGAGGATGATGGCGGCGAAGGCCGGGCCGGCGAAGACCCAGGGCAGCCAGTTGGCGAGGGTGCGGATATTGGCCGCCCAGCCGAGGCCGGCGACGCCGAAGGTGCGCCGGCTGGCGTTCCAGAACAGGCTGGAGATGGCCATGTCCCACTCGGGGAACACGGTGAAGAGGATCGCCACCGCGGCCCCGATCACCAGCGCGAAGAACAACACCCACTTCACCGCGTCGCCAGCTCCGATCCGGGATTGATCCAGCCGATTGATTCAGACCCTTGCACGCGGAGCTTCCCCCGCCGCACTCTTCCGCCGCGATGTACAGGCCGGAGACGCCCATGGCCAGCGGCAGCCTCGATTTCTATTACGAGTTCGCTTCGCCCTATTCCTATCTCGCCGCCTGCCGCATCGCCGCTTTGGCCGAGCTTGCGGACGTGCGGGTGCACTGGAAGCCGTTCCTGCTTGGCCCCATCTTCGCCGCGCAGGGCTACGCAAGCTCGCCGTTCAATGTCTATCCCCTGAAGGGTGCGCATATGTGGCGGGATCTCGACCGCCTCGCCGCCGCCCAGCGCCTGCCGCCCATCACCAAGCCGGCGACCTTTCCGGCCAACGGCCTTCTGGCGGCGCGGGTGGCGATGCACCTCAACGATGCGTGCCGCCCCTCCTTCACCCGCGCCTTGTTCTCCGCCGAGTTTGCGCAGGGGCGCGACATTTCGGACCGGGAGACCATCCGTCAGGTGCTCGCCGGTCTCGGACACTTCTGGGACGAGGTGATCGCCGACGCCGAATCCGAGGTGAACAAGGCGCGTCTGCGCGCGCAGACCGAGGAGGCGCAGGCCCGCGGCGTGTTCGGCGCGCCCACCTTCTTCACCACCGACGGCGAGCTGTTCTGGGGCAACGACCGGCTGGAAATGGCGCTGGAGCACGCCCGAAGCCTCGCCCGGAAGGGGTGAGGGACGACCGTTTGCCCCGGCGGCGATCTGCGGGAGCCGCATCCCAGGAATGCTGTCCAGCGCCGCTGCCCCTTTTCGGCCCGGAGTCGGCGGTACGGCGTTCATCCTTGATGAGCATGCCGTGCGTCAGCACCAAGGGGGATCGGTGGACGTTGTATTTCTGGACGGCGGTCTGAATGCCGTTGGCGGGCACAGCTACAGCCTGGTCAGGACGGTGGGGGCCGCGGTCGCGGCGCGGGGCCATCGCGTGCGGATCTTCGGCATGCGCAGCATGAATCGGGAGATGGCGGACGAGCTGGGTGCCATCCCCCATTTCAGCGCATCGCTCTATGACAGCGTCCAGCCGACGCGATGGGAGATGGCCAGGCACCGCCTCGGGGGCGCCGTGCGCCTGCGACATGCCCGCTCGCACCTTCTGCGGGAGCGGCTCAGCGCGGAACGGCTCAATTCCGGCTTCCGCGCCGATCTGGAGGCCTTGCCCGCCGGTGTGATGACGCGGGGAACGCTCGTAATCTTCCCTAACGTCATGCAAAACCAGATCTTGGGTGTCGTCCAGGCGCTGAGCGCGCTGCCCGAGGCCGGACGGCCCCGCGTCGTCTGCCAGCTGATGTTCGCGCCGGACTGGCTTCCCTGGCGACGGTCCGGCCAGCTGGGACCGGGCATCTACAGGCAGGCGTTCGCGCTGGCGCGGCCGCTGCTGGGCCGCAGCCTCGTGTTCGGCACCGAAAATGCGGCCATCGCCGATCTCTACCGGGAGGGCTACGGCATCGATCCCATCCGCCTGCCGGTTCCGTTCGGCAATGTGGAGCGGGCGCGGCCGTTGCCGGAGCGGCCGGTGTTCGGCTTCTTCGGCGTTTCCAAGAACGACAAGGGGTTTCATCTCCTGCCCGAGGCCATCCGCCTGTGCCGGGCGCAGGGCCTCGCCGCGGATTTCGTGGTCCAGGTGCAGCAGTGCGGGCACGAGGCCGAGACGGCGGCGGCCGAGCGGGCGCTGCGCGCGCTCCCCTATGTGCGCGTCATCGACGGGGTTCTGACGGACGAGGCCTTCGCCGCGGAATCCCGCAAGGTGGATGCCATGCTGCTGCCCTATGACCCCGAGGTGTTCGGCATGCGCGGCTCGGGCATCTTCACCCAGTCCGCCGCTGCCGGACGGCCGGTGGTGGCCGCCGCCGGGACGTTCGCCGGCACATCGGTCGCCAGTGGCGCGGCCGAGGGGGAGGTCTTCGCCCCTTACGACGCCGCCACCTTCGCCGGTGCGATCCTGCGGCTGGCCGGCCGACTCAGGGACAGCCATGCGCGCGCCGCGCAGCTCGCCGGCCGGTTCGCGCAGGCGACCAGCGCGGAGGCCTATGTGGATGCCTTGCTGGCGCAGGCGGAGCCCCCGTCCGCCTGAGCCCGGCCGGGCCGGCGCAGCCGGGGCGACCTGCGGCGCTTTTTCCCCTCGCGCGTCACCGGGCCTGTCGCAATGCCGCTCCGCTCTGATATATGCGCGTCACACACAAGCGACGAAACCGCGACGAAGGCTTCACTCATGGCGAATGTCACTGCTTTCCCGGACAAGGCTACCATCGCCGAGCAGACGGCGCGGATGCTGCTCGAGGTCGAGGCGGTGCGCTTTTCCTCCGGCGAGCCCTTCATCTTCACCTCGGGCTGGGCGAGCCCGGTCTATATCGACTGCCGCCGCCTCATCTCCTTCCCCCGCGTGCGCCAGACGCTGGTGGATTTCGGCATCTCCACCATCTACCGCGAGATCGGCTACGAGCAGTTCGACACGGTGGCGGGCGGCGAGACGGCGGGCATTCCTTTCGCCGCCTGGGTCGCCGACCGGATGATGCTGCCCATGCAGTATGTGCGCAAGAAGCCCAAGGGCTTCGGCCGCAACGCCCAGATCGAGGGCCACCTCGCCCCCGGCGAGCGGGTGCTCCTGGTCGAGGACCTGACCACCGACGGCAAGAGCAAGGTCAATTTCGTCAATGCCCTGCGTGAGGCCGGGGCGGAGTGCCAGCACTGCTTCGTGTTCTTCTATTACGACATCTTCTCCGAGGCCTCGGGCATCCTGGACAGCGCCGGCCTCAGCCTCCACCGCCTCGCCACCTGGTGGGACGTGCTGGCGCAGGTGAAGAAGATGAACCGCTTCGAATCGAAGCAGGTGGCCGAGATCGAATCGTTCCTCAACGATCCGCACAGCTGGTCCAAGGCCCACGGCGGCACCGCCACCACCGGCGAGTGACGCCCTTCATGGATCTCTACGCCCTTGTTCGGCCCTTCCTCGGGCTGGTGACCCCGGAGCGGGCGCACGGCTATGCCGTCCGCGCCATGGCGCGGGGGCTGATGCCGAACCTCTCCGGCCATGACGACCCGGTGCTCGCGACCCGCGTGTGGGGCCTCGATTTCCCCAATCCCGTGGGCCTCGCCGCCGGCTTCGACAAGCATTGCGAGGTGGCGGACGGCCTGTTGAAGATGGGCTTCGGCTTCGCCGAGATGGGCACCGTCACGCCGCGTCCGCAGCCCGGCAATCCGCAGCCGCGCCTGTTCCGGCTGGAGGAGGACGAGGCGGTCATCAACCGCTTCGGCTTCAACAGCGAGGGCCTCGCCCCGTTCGTCTACCGGCTGGCCAAGCGCCGCTCGGCGGGCGGCAAGGGCATCCTCGGCGCCAACGTGGGGAAGAACAAGGAGAGCGAGGACACGCTGGAGGATTACGCCGCCGGCGTTTCCGCCACCTGCCGGCTCGCCGATTATATCGTGTGCAACATCTCCTCCCCCAACACGCCGGGACTGCGCGCCCTGCAGGCGCGGGCGGAGATGGAGGCGCTGCTCGCCCACCTCGTCGGCGTGCGCAACGCCTCGGTGCCCGACCCGGCCGAACGCCCGCCGCTGCTGGTGAAGGTGGCGCCCGACCTCGACGACGCCGGCCTTGCCGACGTGGCCGAGGTGGCGCTGGAGACCGGGATCGACGGCATCATCATGGGCAACACCACCCTGTCGCGCCCGGCGAGCCTGCACAGCGCGCACAAGGGCGAGGCCGGCGGCCTCTCCGGCAAGCCGCTCATGTCGCTCTCCACCGAGCGGCTCGGCGCGCTTTATCGGCTCGTGGGCGGACGCCTGCCGCTGGTCGGCTCGGGCGGTATCAGCTCGGGCGCCGACGCCTATGCCAAGATCCGGGCCGGGGCGAGCCTCGTGCAGCTCTATTCCGCGCTGGTGTTCCACGGCCCCGGCCTCGTCGGTCGGATCAAGACCGACCTTGCCGCCCGCCTGAAGGCCGACGGCTTCGCCCATGTGGCGGACGCGGTGGGCGCGGACGTCCGCTGATCCCCCGGTGGCACGCCGCGCTTGACCGCGGCGGCTACTCTGTTACCCCTGATGCTCCTTCCTCCTGACGGTGGGGCATCATGGCCGGGCTGGATCGACGCGCCTTCCTCTCTCTTTTCGGCGCGGCGGCGCTAGTCCCCGCGGCCCGGCCGGGCCTCGCGCGGCCGGCGGTGTTCCCCCTGGCGGACCGGGAGCTGATGGTTCCGGTGAAGGGCGGGCGCATCTATGTGCGCACCAACGGGGTGAGCGCGAACGGCAGGCTGCCGGTGCTACTCCTCCACGGCGGGCCGGGTGGGATGCATTCCACCTTCCACGACCCGCTGGAGCTGGCCGACGAGCGCATGGTGGTGCTCTATGACCAGCTCGACAGCGGCCGCTCCGACCATCCCGACGATCCCGCCAACTGGACCGTTCCCCGCTTCGCTGACGAGATCGACGCCGTCGCCGCCGCGCTCGGCCTCGCGCGCTTCCATGTGCTCGGGCACAGCTGGGGCGCCACCATCGCGCTGGAGTGGGCGGCGCGGAAGCCAGCGACGCTGGCCGGGCTGGTGCTGGCCAGCCCCTTCATCTCCGGCAAGAGCTGGATCGCGGACGTCACCGCCCGCCGCGCGGCGCTGCCGGCGGACGTGCAGGCGGTGATCGACGCCTGCGAGGCTAAAGCCCCGCCGCCGCAGGCCACTTGCGATGCAGCCGCCGGCGCCTTCTACGCCGCCTTCAACCGCCGCGAGCCGCTGCCGGCCATGCGCAAGGCCTATGAGGCGGCGCAGAACCTGAAGCTCAATGAAAGGTTGTACGTCGCCATGAACGGCGCCGGCGAGTTCACCCAGACCGGCACGCTGAAGGATTACGATGGGGAGCCGCTGCTGGCGCGGCTCGACGGGGCGCGCACCCTGTTCGTCATCGGCCAGTATGACGAGACGCGAATCTCCACGGTCGCGGCCTTTGCCGAGCAGGTGCCCGGCGGCGCCGAGTTCGCGGTGATCCCCGGCGCCGCCCACGGCATCTTCAACGACCGCCCCGACGAGTCGGTGGCGGTGGTGCGCGGCTTCCTGCGCCGGCAGGATGCCTTGGCGCAGAAGGATGCGCCTACGGCGCAGGGCACCAAGCCCTGAGCCCCCTGTTCAGGCTTTACATGGTCGGCGGGGCGGGCGGCGCGGGCGTCACCGGCGGGCGGGCGGCGGGCCGCTCGGAGGCGAGGATGTCGCGAATCTCCATCAGCAGCGCCTCGGTCTTGGTCGGCGCGGCCGGCGGCTTGCCGGCTTCGGCCCGCCGCAAGGCGTTGATGCCGCGCACCACGAGGAAGAGCACACCCGCCACGATGATGAAATTGATGGCGATGGTGATGAATGATCCATACGCCAATACCGCGCCCTGCTTCTTGGCGTCGGCGAGGTTTGCGGCGGTCACCGACTTCGAGAGCGGAATGAAATAGTTCGAGAAGTCGAGCCCGCCCGTGACCGCGCCGATGACCGGCATGAACACGTCGCCCACCAGCGAGGTGACGATATTGCCGAAGGCGGCACCGATGATGACACCTATCGCCAGGTCCACCACGTTGCCGCGGACCGCGAACTCCTTGAACTCCTTGAGAATCGGCATTGCGTGCTCCCGCCCGATGTCGCGACCGGGGCGCCGATGCGTCCCGCCGCTTGGCGATACCATAGCCCAGTGCCCCAAGGGCAACGCCCGAGTTGCCGATCCGGTTCGCCGGGCGCGGCCGGATATCGCGCGCATCGTGCCACCCGTGACGCTTTCATGACTTTGAGCGCGCCCCTGCCTATGTTAGGGAGTGCCCGCCACCGATGGCGGGGGCGGCCCTTGCGGGCTCATCAACAGCAACCCTCGGCTGCCCTCGCGGGCGGTGCAGAGGCGGCAAACGGCGACACTGGCAAGAATGGCGGACCGGCAGACCAGCTTCGATTATGAGGATCTCCTCGCGTGCGGACGTGGCGAGCTGTTCGGGGCCGGAAACGCGCAATTGCCGCTGCCGCCCATGCTGATGTTCGACCGGATCACTGAAATCTCGGAGACCGGCGGCGAATTCGGCAAGGGCATGGTGCGCGCCGAGCTGGACGTGAATCCGGACCTCTGGTTCTTCGCCTGCCACTTCAAGGGCGATCCCGTCATGCCCGGCTGCCTCGGCCTTGACGCCATGTGGCAGCTCGTGGGCTTCCACCTCGGCTGGCTCGGCTCGTCCGGCCGCGGCCGGGCGCTGGGCCTCGGCGAACTGAAATTCTCCGGCCAGGTTCTCCCGGGCGTGAAGAAGGTGGTCTACGGCATCGAGTTCAAGCGCGTCATGCGCTCCAAGCTGGTGCTCGGCATCGCCGACGGCTGGCTGGCGGCGGACGGCGAGGTGATCTACCGCGCCAAGGATCTGAAGGTGGGCCTGTTCCAGGCCGAGACGGCACCCCAGCCCGCAGGCGCCGCGAGCGCCTGACAAGGCCTCGCCACGATCTGCGGCGACACTGGGTGCACTCCAATGGGGATTTGACATGCGGCGCGTCGTCGTCACCGGGATGGGCATTGTCTCGTCCATCGGCAACAACACGCAGGAGGTTCTTGCCAGCCTGCGCGAAGCCAAGAGCGGTATTTCCTTCGCCGAGGACTATTCCCGGCTCGGATTCCGGTCCCAGGTGCACGGTGCGCCGACCCTGAACGCGGAAGAGGTGGTGGACCGCCGCGCCATGCGCTTCCACGGCGGCGGCACCGCGTGGAACCACGTGGCCATGGAGCAGGCCATCCGCGATTCGGGCCTTGAGCCGAACGAGGTGTCCAACATCCGCACCGGCCTCGTGATGGGCTCGGGCGGCTCCTCCACCAAGACCATCGTCGACTCGGCCGACATCACCCGCGAAAAGGGGCCGAAGCGCGTCGGCCCGTTCGCGGTGCCCAAGGCCATGGGCTCCACCGCCTCGGCGACGCTCTCCACCTGGTTCAAGATCAAGGGCCTGAGCTATTCCATCTCGGCCGCCTGCGCGACCACCAACATCTGCATCGGCAACGCCTACGAGCTGATCCAGTACGGCAAGCAGGACATCATCTTCGCCGGCGGCTGCGAGGACCTGCACTGGACCCTCTCCGTGCTGTTCGACGGCATGGGCGCCATGTCGTCCAACTTCAACGACCGCCCGGCGGTCGCCTCCCGCGCCTATGACAAGAACCGCGACGGCTTCGTCATCTCCGGCGGCGCCGGCGTCCTCGTGCTGGAAGAGCTGGAGCACGCCAAGGCCCGCGGCGCGCGCATCTATGGCGAAATCGCCGGCTATGGCGCCACCTCCGATGGCGTGGACATGGTGGCCCCCTCGGGCGAGGGCGCCGAGCGCGCCATGAAGCTCGCCATCGCGGGCATCAAGGCGCCCATCGACTACATCAACCCCCACGCCACCTCGACGCCCATCGGCGATCTCAAGGAGATCGAGGCGATCCGCGCCGTGTTCGGCGACAAGTGCCCGCCCATCTCGGCCACCAAGTCGCTCACCGGCCACTCGCAGGGCGCCACCGGCGTGCACGAGGCGATCTATTCCATCCTCATGATGCAGAACGGCTTCATCGCCGAGAGCGCCAACATCGAGGAAATCGACCCGGCCTTCGCCGACATGCCCATCGTGCGCAAGCGGGTGGACAACGTGAAGCTCGGCCATGTGCTGTCCAACGGCTTCGGCTTCGGCGGCACCAATGCCAGCCTCGTCATCAAGCACGTGGATGCCTGACGCAGGTGGACGCCTGAGGCAGGTGGACGCCTGAAACTGCTGGACGCCTGCTGCTCCGATAGGGCGGCGTTCAGGATTGGTCATCAATGGTGAGCCGGCGCCGGCCGAAACGCGATGGCGTGGCCGGGCGCCGTCTGCTATCGGCGTCTCAGGCGCAAGAGGGTAGGTTATGCAGGACCTGATGAAGGGCAAGCGCGGCCTGGTGATGGGTGTCGCCAACGATCATTCCATCGCCTGGGGCATTGCCAAGGCGCTGGCGGGTCAGGGCGCGGAACTCGCCTTCACCTACCAGGGCGAGCAGGTGGCCAAGCGCGTGAAGCCGCTGGCGCAGAGCGTCGGCTCCTCCCTCCTGCTGCCGTGCGACGTGGAAGACCTCGCCAGCGTGGACGCGGTGTTCGCCGCGCTGAAGGAGAGCTGGGGCAAGATCGACTTCCTGGTCCACGCCGTCGCCTTCTCCGACAAGTCCGAGCTGAAGGGCCGCTACGCCGACACCAGCCGGGAGAATTTCTCCCGCACCATGGTGATCTCCTGCTTCTCCTTCACCGAGATCGCCAAGCGCGCCGCGGCGCTGATGCCGGACGGCGGCTCGCTGATCACCCTCACCTATGGCGGCTCCACCCGCGTCATGCCCAATTACAACGTGATGGGCGTGGCCAAGGCGGCGCTGGAGGCTTCCGTGCGCTATCTGGCGGCGGATTTCGGCCCCGTGGGCATCCGCGTCAACGCCATCTCCGCCGGCCCGGTGCGCACGCTGGCGGGCGCCGGCATCGCCGATGCGCGGGTGATGTTCAACTACCAGAAGCGCCATGCCCCCCTGCGCCGCACGGTCAGCATCGAGGAGGTGGGCGGCTCGGCCCTCTATCTCCTCTCCGACCTTTCGGCCGGCGTGACCGGCGAAGTGCATTTCGTCGATTCCGGCTACAACATCATCTCCATGCCGCACCCCGACGTGCTGAAGGCGCAGGAGGATGCGGAGGCGCAGGCCGCCGCCGAGGTGCCCACCAAGGCGGCCGAATAGGGCCGGCGGGCATGGGCGCCCGGGCCGAGCAGCTTTGCCGTCCGCTGACCCGTCGGGGGCTTCTGGCCGCCGGTGCCGGCTTGATTGCCGCAACGGCATCCCCCGCCCTCGCCGATCCCGTCACGCCCGACGCGCGCAAGCTGCTCGACGCCATGCCCGGCAAGGCCGTGCTGGGGGCGCAGAAGACCAGGCCCCTCGTCACCGAGCTGGTGGATTTCAACGCCCCCGACTGGCGCCGCTCCGCCCTCGACATGCGCGAGCTGCTCGCCGGCGACGCCAAGCTCGCCTATGCCATCGTGCAGACGCCGCGGGTGGACGTGGGCTCCATCGAGGCGGCGCGGGTGGCTCTGGCCGTGCTCGCCATGCAGCCGGCCAAGTTCGGCGACTTCTACCTCGCGCTCGCCGCCACCACCGGCGACATCGACGGGGTGAAGGCGCTCAACGTGGTGCGTGCCGAGGGGCTGGACCACTACAAGGTGTTCCGCGCCGCCAACCAGCCGGACATTACGGACATCCTCACCCAGGGGGTGGCGCTCGCCGCCGCGCTCCGGGTGCTCGATCCGCCCGCCTACGTGATCGGTGCGGACGTGGTCGCCGGCTATGCCGACCTTGCCCGCAAGCGGGCGCTGATCGCAGCCGCCTCCCGCTGATCGCCGCCCGATTTCGCCAGGGTCGGTCGCCCGCGCACGATTTTCTCCCTTTACGCTACACAGCCGGCATCGTATCGGGCGATACGTTCGGTCGCCTGCGCCGATAATCAAGCAAGACTCAGACGGGAGTGCAGGCCGGGGGGAAGCCATGGAGGCTTGGCACGTCGCGTTACTGGTCTTCCTCGCGCTTGAGGGCGGCGCGCTGTTCGGCATGGGTTCGCAGCGCTGGCTGAAGGCCCATCACCTCTCCAAGGAGACGCAGGAGGCGGTGAAGCTGGGGGTCGGCATGGTCGCGGCCATGGCGTCGCTGATCCTCGGCCTGATGACCGCCTCGGTGAAGGGCAATTTCGACACCACCGGCAAGGACGTGCAGCAATATGCGACGTTCCTCACCATTCTCGATGCCACGCTTCAACATTACGGGCCAGCGGCCAAGCCGGCGCGCGAGGCCCTGCGCGCCTACACGGTCCACGCCATGAACGAGACCTGGCCCGATGCCAATAGCGCGCCCGTGCTGGTCGCCTCCTTCAAGTCGGAGCAGATGCTAGAGCGCGTCGGCCACGAGATCCGCATCCTCGAGCCCTCCGGTGCCGAGCAGGCCGATCTCAAGGCGGAGGCGCTCGACCGGTTCAAAACACTGAACGCGTTGCGCTGGACGCTGATCGCCGAGGCCGTCACCGAGATCCCGCCGGTGTTCATCGTCGTGCTGATCATCTGGCTGACACTGATCTTCGCCAGCTTCGGGCTGTTCTCGCCGGTGAACCTCGTCTCGCTCATCGTCTTTCCCCTGTGCGCGCTGTCGCTGGCCGGCGCCATCTTCCTGATCCTGGAGATGAGCTCGCCGTTCGACGGCGTCATCATGGTGGGGCCGGAAGCCATCCAGCGCTCGCTCGAGCACATGAAGCTGCCCTAAGGGGCGGTGTAAGGCGGGTGTAACCTCCAGCTTGTCCGGGAGTGCGACCCCGGCGCGGTTGCGCCGGGGCGCGGGGTTCGGTACGTCCTGCCGACCGCGCGGGACGGACCCGCGGCGCCGCCCCCGACGGCGTGCAGAATGGAGGCCGACATGAGCCGCAAGGTGCTCTGGATTGCGGCGGCGAGCGTGCTGGTTGGCGCCGTCGTCCTCGGCCTGAAGACGCTGGCATGGTGGGTCACCGGCTCGGTGGCGCTGCTGTCCGACGCGCTGGAAAGCATCATCAACGTCGCCGCCTCGGCCGCGGCGCTGTTCGCCATCACCGTGTCCGCGCGCCCCGCCGACGACAACCACCAGTTCGGCCATCACAAGGCGGAATATCTCTCGGCGGTGCTGGAAGGCGTGCTCGTGGTGGTGGCGGCCGTCACCATCATGCGCGAGGCCTATTACGGCTTCCTCGACCCGCATCTGCCCGACCAGCCCTTTACCGGCATGCTCATCAACGGCGCGGCGACGCTCATCAACGCCGTCTGGTGCCTGGTGCTGCTGCGGGTGGGCAAGGCCATGCGCTCGCCGGCCCTCGTCGCCGACGGCAAGCATGTGCTGACCGATGTCGTCACCTCCGTCGGCGTGCTGATCGGCTTCGTGCTGGTGCCCGTCACCGGCTGGCCGGTGCTCGATCCGCTCATCGCGGGCCTCGTGGCGCTCAACGTGCTGTGGACCGGCTGGAGCCTGATGAAGGAATCCGTGGGCGGGCTGATGGACGCCGCGCCGCCGCCGGACGTGGTGGCGCGCATCCGCGAGCTGGTCTCGCTCCATGCCGCCGGCGCCATCGAGGCGCACGACCTGCGCACCCGCCATGCCGGGCGCATCACCTTCGTGGAATTCCACCTGGTGGTGCCCGGCGACATGACGGTGGCCGCCGCCCACGACATCTGCGACCGCATCGAGAACGCCTTCGAGCGCGACATGGACGATGCGATCATCACCATCCATGTGGAGCCCGAGGGCGAGGCCAAGCACCGCGGCGTGGTGGTCGTCTAAGTCCTGTCACGCGCCCTTGGGCCGGAACGCGGCGCAGACGGTCGGATCGGTCTCGATGCGCCCGGCGCCGATCAGGTCCAGGCAATAGGGGATGGCCGGGAACACCGCCGCGAGGCACACCGCGATGGACGCGGGCTTGCCCGGCAGGTTCACGATCAGCGTCTTGCCGCGCACCCCCGCCTCCTGCCGCGACAGGATGGCGGTGGGCACCTCGTTGAGGCTGATGCGCCGCATCTGCTCGCCGAAGCCTGCCAGCGGCTTCTCGATCACCGCCGCCATGGCCTCCGGCGTCAGGTCGCGCGGGGAGGGGCCGGTGCCGCCCGTGGTGCAGATGAGGTCCATGTGTTCCGCGTCCGCGAGGGTGATGAGGGTGTCGCGCACGCTCTCGAACCCGTCCGGGATGATCCGGTAGTCGGCGACCCACGGGCTGGTGATGGCGTGGCGCAGCCAGGCCTCGATGGCCGGGCCGCTGAGATCCTCATAGGTGCCGGAACTGGCGCGGTCCGAGATGGTGACGATGCCGATGCGGGCGGGAGACGCGGCAGGGGTCATGGGGAAAATCCGGCTGGAAAGCGTTCCGCCTGTGCTGGCGTGCCCGGCAGTCTAAAGCAAGCGCCGCACCAGCGGTGCCCCGTCGCAGGGTTACAATTTGGGCTTGCGACGCAGCCGCCATGCCGTATTCATGTGAACATAAGAGAAAAGTGTCGTTTCCTCCGGCGCGCCCTGCGTGGTGGAGGCCAATCGGGCCGGGCCGGATGTCGGAATATCTCACCACCCGCGAGCTCGCGGCGCTGCTGAGGGTGCGCGAGCGCAAGGTCTACGACCTCGTCGCCACTGGCAGCCTTCCGGTGCGGCGGGTGACGGGCAAGCTGCTGTTTCCGCGGCAGGAAATCCAGGAGTGGATCGCCGGATCTGCCGATCCCGCGCCAGCCCACGCGCCGATGCCGGAGACCATCCCGCTGGACCATCACGCCCCGCCGGCGGTGATGACCGGGGGCCACGATCCGCTGCTGGAATGGGCGCTGCGCGAATCGCGCTCCGGCATCGCCTGCCTCATGGACGGCGCGCTCGACGGCCTCGACCGGGCGGACCGGGGCGAGTGCATCGCCGTGGGCCTGCATGTGCCGGAGGGCGACGACTGGAATGCGGGAGTGGTGGAAGAGCGCTTCGGCCGCGCGCCGTGGGTGCTGGTGGAATGGGCGCGGCGGGTGCGTGGGCTGATCTGCCGGCCGGGCCTTCCCCGTCCGCCCACCTGCCTCGCCGATGTGAAGGGCCTCAAATTCCAGACGCGCCAGAAGGAGGCGGCGAGCGAGCTGGTGCTGGATCGCCTGCTCGCCGCGGAAGGAATGGGCCGCGACGCCCTCACCTGCGCCGGCACGGCGGAGCGCTCGGAGACCGATCTTGCCCTCGCGGTCGCCACCGGGCGGGCGGATGTGGGCCTCGGCATCGCCGCCGCCGCGCGCCTGCACAATCTCGATTTCGTGCCGCTGGTGGAGGAACGTTTCGACCTCATGGTCTGGCGCCGGGCCTATTTCGAGCCCTCGTTCCAGAAGCTCGTCGCCTTCTGCCGGGAACCCGCCTTCGAGGCGCGGGCGGCGGAGCTGGGTGGCTATGACGTCTCCGGCTTCGGGACGGTTCATTTCAACGGGGCGTGACGCCCTTTCGTCATTTCAACAGACAAAAAAGACCCGCCCGAGGGACCGGGCGGGCCAGTGACGGCAATGGGGTGCTCTATCCGGGCGCGGCTCAGGCGAGCGGCGGCACGTCCAGCGCGCGGAAGATGGCGCAGCGGCGGAAGGCGTCGATGGAGGGCGGCACGCCCTTCTGCGAGCAGTATTTCGCCACCAGCTTGGCGAGGCCCTTGATGTCGCGGCCGGAGGTCTCCGGGAACATCTCCACCAGCGTGTCGATGAGCTCGTTGGAGAGGATGAGGCCGAACTGGTCGCACATCACCCGCCAGATCTTGCGCCGGTCATCCGGGCCGGGAGAGTGATATTTGATGAGGGCGATGCAGCGCGAGACGATGGCCTCGTCGATGTCGTCCACCCGGTTGGTGGTGAGGAACAAGAGGCCGTTGAAGTATTCGAGCACGCGCAGGAACACGCCCACCACCGCATTCATGGTGAGGTTGTCCTGCCGGCGCTTGATGTAGACGTCCGCCTCGTCGATCAGCATCACCGCGCCCCAGCGCTGGGCGCGGGTGAGGGCATCCTTCAAGGCCTGCTCCATGTGCGCCACATCGAGGCCGAGCTGGCCGGAATGCACGCGGTAGAGCGGGCGCTGGATGATCTCGGAATAGACTTCGGCGGTGAGCGTCTTGCCGACGCCGGGCGGGCCGGCGCAGAGCACGGTGGTGCCGCCGGACTTGCCCGCCACCACGTCGTCCATGAGCGTGTTCATCTCGGCGGTGAGGATGTCGATGAGGTCGGTCTGCTCCGGCGGCAGCACCAGCTTCTGCTTGAGTTCCGGGTGGTATTCGTAGGGCCTTATGTCGTCCACATGCACCCACACATGGTGGTGCAGCTCCAGATGGAACATCAGGATCAAGGGATGGACGGGCATGTCGGTGAAGGCACCCTTGGGGATGCTGTCCTTCGCCGCGCGCAACGCCTCGTCTACGGCCATGTGGAAGAGGTTCTGCTTGTCCGCCTTCTTCACGATCTTGTCGAGGAAGAAGCCGGACGTCTCCGTGCCCAGCGTGCGCTCGCCGAGGAGTTCCTCGTCGTTCACCAGCCGCGCCTCGCTGCCGGAGGAGGAGAGCACCACGGTCGCCTTGCGCGCCCAGTCGGTGTCGCGCCGGTTGGCGGTGGGGTCTTCGGCGAAGAGGCCCGTGCCGCGCCCGGAGAACTGTTCGCCATAGCGGCCGCGCCATTCGAAATAGCGCACCATCTGGTCGTCGAAGGAGGCGAGCAGGCCGGAATCCTCCATCAGCCAGCCCTTGGCGGCGAGCGTGCCGGGAATGGTGAGGCCGCGCAGGTCCTTGGAGCGGATCAGCAAATTCTCCACATGGGTCTTGCCGCGATTGTTGGCCTTCAGCTCCACGATCAGCCGCCCCGCTTCCTCCTCGCCGGGGGGCGTGTAGTCGAGGCGGGTGATGAGATAGGGCTCGGGCTTGCCCGAGGGGTTCATGCGGAACAGCCAGCCGCGAATGCAGTGCTTGACGAAGTAAAGCGCGATGGCGCCCGCCAGATCCTCCAACTCGTCCGGGCCGAAGCGCTTGCCGTCGTCCCGGAACACGCCGACGAGATTGGCGAGCTGCTCCTCCTGTCCGCGAATGGTGGTGCCGCCCGTTTTCAGCACCAGCTCGTGCAGGTGGGCCAGCTCATCGGGCTTCAGCGCATCGAGGCCCAGCTCCATGCGGCTCGACAGGCGCGGCTGGGCGAGGAGGTGCGCCTGGTCCGGGAAGGCGTCCACCAGGCTTTCGACCACCAGGCGTTCGACGATGAGTTTCATGGGGCAGCCTCATGTCTCGAACGATGTCGGGGCTTCGACAAATTGGCCGACCTGTGACACGCCCTGGCATCGCGAACGGGGATGCAGGGGCGATAGCAAGATCGGGGCCGGAGCCATGCAGGGCGTCGCCGGGCGCGGAGGGGCGGGCGCCGGGGTACCGGCCGCTCTGCCGCAGGCGTGTGCAGAAGGGCGCCCGCGCCGAGGGCAGGCGCTGCGCGCGCAACCCTCTCAACTCGGCGCAAGCCCTTGGCGATTCAGCGCACAGGCGGGGAGGGCGCTTGCTGCAATGCAGTGAAATCCGCCTGAAATTTCAGCTTGAAGCCACGCCCAAAATAGCTTTGTATCAAACCTAATCGCTGCCCCGCTTCCGTGCCGTCCGCAATCTCCGGAGGGCGACGCCCCAGGTCGAGGAGGGGAGGGCAGCGCCCGCGTCAAGGCGTACGAGAGGAAGGTTGCCCCGGCCCATGCTCGCGCAGCAGATCGTCAACGGCCTCATGCTCGGGGCCATCTACATGCTTGTGGCGGTGGCCTTCACCCTCGCCATCGGCGTGCTCAACTTCCTGAACTTCTCGCTCCCCGGCCTGTTCATGGTGGGCGGCATGCTCGCCTTCGGGCTGATGAAGGCGGGCTGGCCCTTCCTCATCGCCGCGGCGGGCGCGCTGGCGGCGGCGGCGTTCGTCTCGCTCCTGGTGGAGCGCTTCGCCTACCGGCCCATGCAGGGCGGCGACCCTGAGGTGCCGCTGGTCTCCTCCCTTGGCTTCCTGGTGCTGCTCGAGAATTTGATGCTGATCCAGTACGGCTCGGACCAGCAGGCGTTCCCGGCCCTGCTGCCGGACCTCAACATCCGCCTCGGCGGCCTCGTCATCGGCATCGCGCAGCTCATCTCGCTGGCGCTCTCCCTCGGCCTCGTGGCGTTCCTCTCCTGGTATCTCTCCTCCACCGCCGGCGGCCGGCGCATCCGCACCGTGGCGGAGAACCGGGAGACGGCGCTGCTCATGGGCATCGACATCTCCCGCCTCGTGCCGCAGCTCTTCATCGCTTCGGCGCTCTTGGCGGCGCTGGCGGGAATTCTGTTCGCGGTGAACTACCAGCAGGTGTCGCCCTTCATGGGCGAGGGCGTCGGCTTCAAGGGCGTCGCGGCCATGATCGTCGGCGGCATGGGCTCCATCTGGGGCGCGGTGCTGGGCGGGCTCGTCATCGGCCTCGCGGAGGTGCTCTCCATCTCCTTCATCGGCGCGGACGTGGTGAACATCTCCGTCTACGGCCTCCTGCTCCTCATCCTCATCGTGCGTCCGCAGGGCCTCATGGGCCGCGCCGCCAGCCGGGAGAAGCTGTGATGAGCGGCTATCTGACGGGCGTCCTCGTCGTCCTCGCCTTCAATGTCATCGCCGCCTATGCGGTCTACCTGCCGCTGGCGGCGGGGCAGTTGAACCTCGGCATCGCCGGCTTCATGGCCATCGGCGCCTATGCCTCGGCCTTCCTCACCAACGAATATATGTGGCCCATGTGGGCGGCCATCCCGCTCGGCGCGGGGCTTGCGGGGCTGGTGGGCCTGCTCATCGGCGTGCCGGTGCTGCGCACCCACGGCATCTATCTCGCCATGGCCACCTTCGCCCTGGGGCAGGTGATCTCCGCGATCTTCCTCAATCTGGAAGTGGTGGGCGGCGCGGCCGGCTATCCCGTCACCGATTATGCCGGCCCTTACGTGGTCTATGCGGCGGCGGCCGGCGTGGTGGTGCTGATGCTGCTCGTCTCCCGCACCCGTTTCGCGCTCTGCCTCACGGCGGTGAAGAGCGACGCGACGGTGGCGGACCTGCTCGGCGTCTCCGTGCGCGGCATGAAGGTCGCGGCCTTCGCGCTGGGGGCGGCGGTGGCCGGCTTCGGCGGCGGGCTCTACGCGCACCATTACAGTTTCGTCGAGGCCCAGCACTTCAACGTGCTGCTCTCGGTCTTCACCGTGCTCTACGTGCTGTTCGGCGGCACGCAGACGGTGTGGGGGCCGCTGGTGGGCGCTGCCTTCTTCACGCTGGTGCCGGAGCTGCTGCGCGCCTCCGACCAGTGGCGCTACGCCCTGTTCGCCGTCTTCATCATCCTGTTCATGGCCGTGCGGCCGCAGGGGCTAGTGACGTCCTCCCTGTTCCGCCTGTTCCGGCGCAAGGCGGAGGCCGCGTGATGTCCGCTGCTCTCGCCATCTCCGGCCTGTCCAAATCCTTCGCCGGCGTGCGCGCCATCCGCGACCTCTCCTTCACCGTGCCGAAGGGCGTCACCACCGCCCTCATCGGCCCCAACGGGGCGGGCAAGACCACGGTGTTCAACCTGGTCAGCGGCGTCTATGGCGTCGATGCCGGGCGCATCGAGGTGAACGGGCAGGACGTGACGCACATGCCGTCGCGCAAGCGCATCTCCACCGGCGTCGCCCGCTCGTTCCAGAACATCCGGCTGATGCCGCACCTCTCGGTGCTGGAAAACCTGCTGGTGGGCCAGCACGTGCGCGCCTCCTCGCTGGGCGCGCTGCTCACCCCCTACCGCCTCTTTCCCAACCACCGCTGGAAGCGCGAGGCGCGCGCGGCGCTGGAGGAGAGCGGCCTCGGCCGCTGGGCGGACGAGATGGTCTCCGCGCTGCCCTATGGCGTGCGCAAGCGCATCGACCTCGTGCGCGCGACGCTGGCCGGCGCGAGCCTCTTGATGCTCGACGAGCCCGCCGCCGGCCTCAATCCCAGCGAGACCAATGCCCTGCGCGATCATCTCAAGGCGCTGATGGCCAAGGGCGTCACCCTCCTCGTGGTGGAGCACGACATGCACTTCGTGGATTCGATCTGCGAGAACGTGGTGGTGCTGAACTTCGGCGAGAAGATCGCCGAAGGCCCGCTCTCCCGCGTCCGCCAGGAGAAGCTGGTGCGCGAGGCCTATATCGGCACGGACGAGGAGGCCTGAGCCATGGCGCTGCTCGAAGTCTCCGGCCTCTCCGTCTCCTACGGCCGCGTCGCGGCGCTCTCGGACGTGTCGCTGACCGTCAACGAGGGCGAGGTCGTCACCGTGCTCGGCGCCAATGGCGCGGGCAAGTCCACTTTGCTCAAGGCCATCCTCGGCGCGGTGCCGGCCAAGGCGGGGGGCATCACCTTCGCGGATGCCGACATCACCCGCCTGCCGCCGCACCGGCGCATGGCGGCCGGCGTGGTGCTGGTGCCGGAAGGCCGGCGCATCCTCATCACCCTGACGGTCGAAGAAAACCTGCGGCTCGGCGCCCACATGCGGCGCGACACGGCGGCGGTGGAGCGGGAGATGGCGGCCATCTATGACCGCTTCCCCAACCTCGCCGAGCGCCGCCACATGGCCGCCTCCTGCCTCTCCGGCGGCGAGCAGCAGATGCTGGCCATCGGCCGCGCCATGATGGCGAAGCCCCGCCTGATGATGCTGGACGAGCCGTCGCTGGGCCTCTCGCCGCTGTTCGTCTCCAAGCTGTTCGATCTCATCCGCGAGCTGAACGGGGACGGCCTCTCCGTGCTGCTGGTGGAGCAGAACACCGGCAAGGCGCTGAAGGCGGCGCATTCCGCCACCGTGCTGGAACTCGGCCGCGTGGCCATGGCCGGCGCGCCCGACGTGCTCGCGGCCGATCCCCGTTTGCAGGACGCGTATCTGGGCGGCGGGTCGGCCGCCCATTGAACCACGGTCCGAGGGCCCATGGGCCCTCGGGGCAAGCCCGCGCGGCGATTGAGCGTGCGCACCCGGCGCCGGTCGAAGACCGGGGCCGGGAAACAAAAGCCAAGAGGAGAACGGGACATGAAGAAGAGCGTGCTGTTCGGCGCCGGCCTTCTGGCGGCGCTGGTCGCCTCCGGAGCGGCGCGGGCGGAGGGCGAACTGGTCCTCGGCTACATGATGGCCAAGAGCGGCCCGTATGTGAGCCTCGCCAACACCAATGAGGTGGCCGTCGACATGGCGGTGGAGGAAATCAACGCCAAGGGCGGCATCAACGGCAAGAAGATCAAGGTGGTGAAGTTCGACACCGCCGGCGATCCCAAGCAGGCCACCACCGCGCTGCGCTCCTTCGCGCAGGATGCCAATGCGCTCGCCGTCATCGGCCCGTTCTCGTCCTCGGAAGTGCGCACCACCTTCCCGGTGGGCGAGCGCGAGGGCATCTCGCAGATGTCCATGGCCTCCTCGGCCCCCGGCCTCACCAAGGGCTTCACCTACGGCTTCCGCAACACCACGGACGAGGGCAAGGTCATCGACCAGGTACTCGCCTCCATCAAGGACAAGAAGCTGCCCATGGCCTCGGGCGCGGCGGCCTATGCCACGGATGACGTGGTGTCCAAGTCCATCGGCACGGTGGTGGTGCCCAAGATGTTCGAGAAGTACGCCATCCCCTCCAAGGGCTCGGTGGACTTCCAGCTCGCCGCCTTCGACCTGTCGCCCCAGGTGGCGCAGCTGAAGCAGATGGCGCCTGACATCGTCGGCCTCGGCTCGCCGCCCGAGGGCGCGGTGAACCTCGCCAAGGAGCTGAAGCGCCAGGGCGTCTCCACCCGCATCGTTGGCGGCACCACCATCGCCGATCCCGAGCTGCCCAAGCGCATGGACGGCGCCGGCGACAACCTCACCATCGGCACCACCTTCTTCCCCGAGGTGAACGACAAGACCAAGGCCTTCACCGCCGAGTTCGGCAAGCGCACCAAGGCCGCTGGCCTGACCCGCACCGACCCGAACCAGATGGACGCCTCGGTCTATGACATCGTCTACCTCTATTCCGAGGCGATGAAGCGGGCCAACGTGACCGGCGACAAGGCGAAGCTCGCCGAAGAGCGCGCTGCCATCCGCGACCAGCTCGCCAAGCTGAAGGACTACCAGGCGCTGGAAGGCGCCATCTCCTTCACCGACGGCGACGCCGTGAAGCCCGTCTACATCCTCGAGGTGAAGGGCGGAAAGTGGACCCTTCTCGACACGCGCACGCCGAACTGACCAGAGCACGCGCCGATCAGCTTGCATCGCAGGCTGATCGGGTAGCGCGTTCCCGGGTTCAGTTTGGAGCGTGGTCCGAGCAGATTGCCCTGCCCGGATCGCGCTCCAGGTTGGCGCGTCGGCCGGCGCCTCCTTTCCTCCCCCTTTCGGAGGCGCCGGTCTTTTCCCTTTTCCTGAACGAGAGATCCCTATGGGCACGAAGCTCACCTTCACCCTCCACGCCGGCGGCGAGAGCCGCACGGAGACCCTCGCCATCCGCCATGCGGTGATCGCGGGCTGGACCGGTCGCGACAAGGTCGCGCTGGAAAAGCACATCGTGGAGCTGGAGGAACTGGGCGTCGCCCGTCCGGCCTCGACGCCCATCTACTACCGCGTCGCCGCCGCCCGCTTCACCACGGCCGGCGAGATCGAATCCACCGGCCCGGAGTCCTCCGGCGAGGTGGAGTTCATGATCCTTCAGGCCGACGGCCGCCGCTGGCTCGGCGTCGGCTCGGACCACACCGACCGCAAGGTCGAGACCTACGGCATCACCGTGTCCAAGCAGATGTGCGACAAGCCCGTCGCCGCCGACCTCTGGGCGCTGGACGAGGTGCTGCCCCACTGGGACAGCCTGCTCATCCGCTCCTATGCGGTCATCGATGGCGCGCGCGTGCTCTACCAGCAGGGCTCGGTGGCGGCCATGCTGCCGCCGGAGGAGATCATCGCCGGCTATGAGCCCGGATTCTCCGATGGCACCGCCATATTCTGCGGCACGCTCGCGGCCATCGGCGGCATCCGCCCGGCCGCGCGGTTCGAGTTCGAGATCGAGGACCCGGTGCTGGGCCGGATCATCCGCCATGGATATGACGTGACCGTCCTTCCCATCGCCGGCTGAGCGAGAGGCGGGACCAAGACAGAACGACCGGCACCGGTCAGGGAGAGGCGCCATGCAGCTCGATGCACGCGACGTGGGTCGGGAGATCGCCGAGGATGTCGGGCCGCCGCAGGTCCGCTCCCTCCGCGACACGGCCTATGACGTCATCAAGCAGCGCATCATCATGTGCGCCTTCCGCCCCGGCGAGGCGCTGAGCGAGGCGCAGGTGGCGGCCTCCCTCGGCCTCGGCCGCACGCCCGTACGTCAGGCCTTCGACCGGCTCATGCGCGACGGCCTCGTGGAGGTGCTGCCCCGCAAGGGCATCATCGTGCGCCCCATCTCGCAGGACGAGGTGCGCGACATGGTGGAGGTGCGCCTCCTCAACGAGAGCTTCTGCGCGCGCCTTGCCGCCGAGCGGGCGGATGCAAACGTCATCGCCGCGCTGAAGGAGAATGTGCGCCGGGGCACCGCCGCCGCGGGCGACGGGGACATCACCGAACTGATGGCCCTCGACCGCGAGTTCCACCTCACCATTTCCGGCGGCGCGCGCAATCCGGTGCTGGGCGAGATCCTGCGGAACCTGCACGAGCGGGCGCAGCGGGTGTGGTTCGTCTCCCTGCGCGATGTCGCCCACCACCGCCGCGTGGTGGACGAGCACGCCGCCATCGTCGACACGCTGGCCGCCCGCGACGCAGATGCCGCCGAGCAGGCCACCCGCGCCCACATCCTCTCCTTCGCCGAAAACCTGAACCGGCAGCTTTAGGCCGGCTTGGTGCCCACCACCCCGTGATGGGGGAAGGTGACGAACAGCTTGCCCTCGGCCTCGGTCGTCGCGAGGGCTGCGCGGAATGCGGCAAGCTCATCCGCCGGGAGGCGCGGCTCCAGCCGGCCGACGACGAAGCGCCAGAACCCGCTGCCGTTCTCGAAGGACGGCATGGCCGGGCAGGGCACGAGATCCACAAGGCCCGCAGCCCGCATGCGCCGGTAGAGGCTGGCGTCGGCGACGCCCCCGGGCGACACCATGGGCGGCACCACCTCCACCTTGGCGCGGATCGCATCGGGCAGGTCGGCGCTGAAGACGTGCCGGCCGTCGATGGCGCGGACGATGACGCCCACCCGTCCGCCGGGCTTCACCACCCGGAACAGTTCGGCGAGGGCGCGGTCGGCGTCGCATTCCTCCAGCACCGTCACGCTGTAGGCATGGTCGAAGCTGGCGTCGGCGAACGGCAAATGCCCGGCATCCGCCTCGCGGAAGGTGATGCGGTCCGACAGGCCGGCGCTCGCGGCGAGGTCCGCCCCCTCCCGCACCATGTAGGGATTGATGTCGCAGGCGGTGACATGACCCGCCCGCCGGGCGGCGATCCGCGCCAGCGCGCCGGAGCCGGTGCCCACGTCGAGGATGTGATCCGCGGGGCCGGGATCGAGGATGTCGAGAAGCGTCCCGAACATGCCGCGATAGCTGGGGCTGCTGGCGCGGTCCTCCAGCAGGGAGACGCCGCCGAGATGCGCGCCGCCCAGCCGGATCACGGTGAAATGCGCGGCGAGGCGGGGCAGCGCCGCATCCCACTGGGTGGGGGCGAGGAAGAGGGGGAACAGCACGAGGGCCGGCCCCGATCCCCTGATTTCGTAGCTGATGCCGGCATGGGCACCGCTTTCTGTCGCGCGCGTCAGCACGCTGGGCGTTCCCGGCAGATCCCTCAGGGCGTCCACCACCGCATCCGTGCGGTCGCGCACATGGTCGGCCCATCCGGGCTGCGCATAGTTTTCGAGGACGCGCCGGCGGCTGTCGGGAAGGGCCGCCGCGATCACTCCGGCGATCTGGGAGGAGGTGCCGCCATCGCCGGCGAGCACCGTCAGGCGGTCGGCGACGGATGCGAAGGCGGCGGGCTCGCAGCCCACCGGCTCGTGGAACAGCAGGCCCGCGATGCGCGCCGGATGGGCCGCCGCGAAGCCGGCGAGGCTGCCCGGCATCTGCGTCGCCACATGGGCGGCGTCGAGCCCCAGATGATCCCACAGGGCCGCCAGCCGGTCGGCGAGGCTTGCGCTCTGCGCCCCGGCATTGGGTGTTTCGCTCGGCATGGTCCCCCTCCGCGCCATCGAGCCGGATGAAACCGGTTCGTTTAAGGCCATGCTAGCGCATCCCTGCGATGAGGCGACAACGGCCATGCTGCCTCGCTTCACCTCCGTCGCCCTCCGGCGGGACCGGAGGGCCCATGTCGACGTTTGCACCGGCGGCGGGATGGGTCCTCCGATCAAGTCGGAGGACGACGGCGGTTCCAGACGGCGCATGGCCCTCAGCCGGGGAGGCGTTCCCACCCAGCCCCAGCGGAAAGGAACAGCATGGGCGCGTCCACCTCCACGGCGAAGGCGTAGGCGGCGGCGGGGAGGGCGCCACTGCCGGTGAGGAAGGCGCGGCCGGCACGCACCACGAGGCCACCGCCTTCGGGCAGGCGCACGCCGCGGGCATCGCCGGCGAGGCCCTCGCCCGTCGCCTTCAGCACCGCCTCCTTGCCGCACCACTGGCGCAGGGCGGCGGCGGCGCGATCGGCCTCGGGGAGGGCGGACCAGCGGGTGCGGTCGTCGTCATGCATGAAGTCGGGGGCGAGGCGGGTCCACAAATCCAGCCCACGCGCCTTTTCCACATCGACGCCAATGGTGCCGCCGCGCGCCAGCCCCACCGCCACCCAGCTCCCGGAATGGGTGAGGTTGAAGTCGAGATCCGAGGCTACACTGAGCCCCGGCCGCCCGTTCGCCCCGCGCACCACCGGCACGGCGGCGGGGGCGAGGCCCAGGGCGGCACCGAGCAGGGTGCGCGCGAGGCTCCAGGCGGCGGTGCGGGCGGCGCGGTCGTCCGCCTTCACATGGCGGGCGATGCGGGCGGCTTCCTCGGAGGGCAGCGCGATGGCGAGGTCGGTATTGGCCACGGCATCGGCGACCCGCGCGATGGCGAGGAGGCTCGCGCCCGGCGCAAGGCGCGCGGCGTCCACCGGCGAAGACGGCTCAGGCACGGGCAGCGCGCCAGACGGAGAGGGTGCGCTTGAGCAGGGTGAGCAGGCGCGCCTCGTCCTCGCGCACGAAGAAATGGCCGCCGGGCCACACCTCCACCGCCACCGGGCCGGCGATCACCTCGCGCCAGGCATGAAGGCTCGGCTCCGGGGTCCCGGCATCGTCCGCGCCGCCGAGGATCACTGCCGGGCAGGCCAGCGCCGGGCCGGGGGTGAAGGCATAGGTGTCGACCATGCGGAAGTCCGCCTTCAGGGCGGGCAGCGCCATGGCGAGGATTTCGGGGCGGCGGAACAGCACCTCGGGCGTGCCGCCGAAGCGCTTGAGCTCCTCGATGAGCGCGGCATCGCTCATCAGGTGCCGGTCCTGCCGGGGAAACGGCAGATGCGGCGCCGCTCGGCCGGAGAGCACCAGCCCGGCCACGCCGACGCCTTGGCGGGCCAGCGCCCGCGCCATCTCGAAGGCCAGCAGCGCGCCCATGGAATGGCCGTAGAGCACCACCGGCGCGGGACGGTGGAGGAGGGGGGCGGCGATGTCCTCGGCCAGCGTCGCAAGGCTCGCCGGCACGGGCGCGCCGTGGCGGCTGCCGCGACCGGGCAGCTCGGGGCTGTCCACGGTGGCAAGGCCCAGGAACGCGGCCTTCCAGGTGCGGTAGAGCACGGCGGAGCCGCCGGCATGGGGCAGGCAGACGAGACGCACGGCTCAGGCGTCCCCATTCCGGGGCAGTCTCGCCCGTGTGTCTGGACAGCGACGCGGCATCGTGGAAGCCTCCCTTACCGAGATAAGCGGGAAAGGGCCGTCGGCTCAAGGCTTTCGCTGCAGTGCGGCGAAGATGCGGAAGAAAATAGGGCTCTCGCGCTACCGCGGTGCCGCCTTGACGGGGCCGGATGGGCTTGACAACGGGCGCGCCGGGAAATGTAATTCACTAGTTAGTTAAAACGGGACCGAAGAGTCCCGGCCGGGCTGAAACGCAACCTGAGGGAGGAAGCCGCATGGCGTCGCCGCGCCACAGGAATCCCGTGCTCGCCGTCATCGACGCGCCGTGGGCGCGGCCGGTGGGCCTGCTGGTGATCCTCATCGCCATCTGGGATCTCTCGGTCCGGATCTTCCAGATCCCGGCCTATCTCATCCCCACCCCGTGGGACGTGATGCTCGCCTTCCGCAACGATGGCGCCATGCTGGCGCGCGAGGCGGTGCCGACCACCATCGCGACCCTCGCCGGCTTCGCCCTCTCGGCGGCCATCGGCATTCCGCTGGCCATGCTGATCGCGGGATCGCGCACCATCGAGGCCTATCTCTACCCGCTGCTGGTGTTCTCCCAGTCCATCCCGAAGGTCGCCATCGCGCCGCTGTTCGTGGTGTGGTTCGGCTTCGGCATCGTGCCCAAGGTGATCTCCGCCTTCCTGCTCGGGGTGTTCCCGGTGGTGGTGGCGGGGGTGCAGGGCTTCAAGTCGGTCGAGGCCGACATGCGCGACCTCGCCCGCTCCATGAAGGCCTCGCGGCTCCAGACCTTCGCCATGGTGAGCCTGCCCCACGCCATGCCGGCCATCTTCGCGGGCCTGAAGGTGTCGGTGACTTTGGCGGTGGTGGGCGCGGTGGTGGGTGAGTTCGTGGGCTCGAATTCCGGCCTCGGCTTCGTGCTCCAGCGCTCCATCGGCAATTTCGAGCTGCCCACCATGTTCGCCGCCCTCATCGTGCTCGCCCTCATCGGCGTGGTGCTGTTCTGGGTGATCGACCTCGTGGAGCGCCTGATCGTGCCGTGGCATGCGAGCCAGCGCCATGATGCCTTCGTCACCGTCTGAGGAGGGCGCCATGGCCAGACCCAACACCCTGCGCGTGATCGCCCGCAACGAAGGCCCCTCGGCCCGCCGCCGTCTCATCGACATCCGCGGCCTCGCCAAGACCTACCGCACCCGCGACGGCGAGGTGCCCTCGCTGAAGCCCATGGACCTCGACATCTCCGAGGGCGAATTCATCTGCGTGGTCGGCCCCTCCGGCTGCGGCAAGTCCACCCTGCTGAAGCTGGTGGCGGGCCTCATCCCCGCCTCGGCCGGCGAGATCCTCATCGACGGCAAGGCCGTGACCGAGCCGCCGGACGATGTGGGCATCGTGTTCCAGAGCCCGGTTCTGCTCGCCTGGCGCACGGTGCTGCGCAATGTGATGCTGCCGGTGGAGGTGCGCCGGCTGGACCGCGCGAGCCATTTGGAGCGGGCGCGCCAGCTGCTCAAGACGGCGGGCCTCAACGGCTTCGAGAACAAGTATCCCTGGCAGCTCTCCGGCGGCATGCAGCAGCGCGCCGCCATCTGCCGGGCGCTGGTGCACGACCCGAAGATCGTGCTCATGGACGAGCCGTTCGGCGCGCTCGATGCCATGACGCGCGAGAAGATGAATCTCGAGCTTCAGCGCATCCAGTACGAGACGGGCAAGACCATCATGCTCATCACCCATTCCATCCCCGAGGCGATCTTCCTCGCCGACCGGGTGGTGGTGATGACCGACCGCCCGGGCTCGGTGGCCGCCATCTATGACGTGCCGCTGCCCCGCCCGCGCGCGCTGGACATGATGGCGAGCCCCGTCTTCGCCGAACTCGCCAAGACCATCCGCGGACATTTCTACGCCCAAGGCCATCTGGACTGAGGTCTCAGGCCATCGTCCCGGTCGCGACCGGGACGATGGGGCCTCGCTCAATCGCCGCGCGGGCTTAAGCGTGGCTTCGCTCAAACGCCGCGCGGGCTTGAGATCCGCAGGACAGAGAGGACGAACATGCCCTTTCCGCGCATCACCATCCGCGAGGTGGAGATCGGCGAGCGGCTGATGCCCTTCGTCCGCCCGTTCCGCTTCGGCCCCTCGGTGGTGGAGACGGCGCCGCAGGCCTTCGTGAAGGTGGCGGCGGAGGTGGAGGGCTTCGGCCCTGCCACCGGCATGGCCGCCGAGATGATGATGCCGCGCTGGTTCGACAAGGCGCCGGCAAAAAGCCCCCTCGACACCGTGGACGAACTGCGCCGGGGCCTCGCCCAGGCGTCCCGCATCTATGCCAATGCGTTGCCCGCCAGCGCCTTCGGCCTGTCGGTGGCGGCGCGGGCGCCGCAGCTCATGTGGGGCCAGCGCGAAGGCGTGCCGCCGCTCGCCGCCGGCTTCGGCCCCGCGCTGCTCGACAAGGCGGTGCTCGATGCGCTCCTGCGCGCCATGGGTCTCGGCCTCGTCGCCGGTCTCAAGGCCAATGTGATGGGGCTCGACGGGCGCCTCTCGCCCGATCTCTCCGCCGGCCAGATCGGCGCCTTCCTCGCGGCGCTGGTGCCCGTCCCGGCGGTGGCGCTGCGCCATACCGTGGGCCTCATGGACCCCCTCGACGGACCGCACGGCCTCGCCGCCGAGATCGCCGCCGCGCGCCTCGCCTTCTTCAAGATCAAGATCGGCGGCGACCTTGCCGCCGACATCGCCCGGCTGGAAAAGATCGCCGCCATCCTCGTCGCCTCGGCGCCCGGCTATGTGGCGACTTTGGACGCCAACGAGCAGTACGACCCCGACCGCCTCATGGCCCTCGCCGAGGCGCTGAACGGCCCGCGCCTTGCCGCCTTCCGCGCCCGGCTCCTCTACATCGAGCAGCCGTTCGACCGCGCCCAGACCTTCGCCGCGCCGCTGCCGCGGCTGGATGGCCTGCCCGTCATCATCGACGAGGCGGACGACGCGCCGGACGCCTTCCCCCGCGCGGCGGCGCTGGGCTATCGCGGCGTCTCCTCCAAGAGCTGCAAGGGGCTCTACAAGGCCATCCTGAACGCCGCGCGGGTGAAGGCGTGGAATGCGGGCGGGGCGCGTGCGCCCTTCCTCATCTCGGCGGAGGATCTCACCTGCCAGCCGGGCCTCGGCATCGAGCAGGACACGGCCCTCGTCGCCGCCCTCGGCCTCGCCCATGGCGAGCGCAACGGCCATCATTATGTGGACGGCTTCGGCCCCGCGCCGGAGCGGGAGGCCCGCGCCTTCTTCGACGCCCATCCCGACCTCTACACCCAGCGCAACGGCCGGCTCGGCCTCGATGTCTCGCGCGGGCTGCTGCCCACCCGCAGCCTGCTGGAGGCGCCGGGCTTTGCCCGCGCCGCCGAGCCCGACTGGACAAGCCTCACCCCCATCGCGCCGGCCGCGGTGCCCGAACCCATCCCGCACGGGACGCTCGCCTGAGCGCCCGCGCCGCCTTTTCAGGATCGCCACCATGAACGAGCACGCCCGCGCCACCGCCCTTTCGCTCCGCCTGCCCGTGGTGGGCGGGGGGCTGGAGACCTTCCGCCTCTCCGCCCCGCGCGACTATCCTGCCCGCGCCTCCGGCCCCATGAACCGCATCGCCTTCTCCGCCGCCCATGTGGTGGCGGACCCGCTGAAAGACTGCGACCCCTGGCTCGACGCGGCCATCGACTGGGACCGCACCATCGCCTACCGCGCCCGCCTGTGGGACCTCGGCCTCGGCGTTGCAGAAGCCATGGACACCGCCCAGCGCGGCATGGGGCTCGACTGGCCGACCTCGCTGGAATTGATCCGCCGCTCGGTGGAAGCGGCCAAGGCGCACGGGCCGGAGGCGCTGGTCTTCTCCGGCGCCGGCACCGACCATCTCGCCCCCGAGGCGGCGACCTCGCTGGACGACGTGATCCGTGCCTATGAGGAGCAGATCGCGGCGGTGGAGAAGGTGGGCGGGCGCATCATCCTCATGGCCTCGCGCGCGCTGGCCCGCGTGGCCAAGTCGCCGGAGGATTATGAGAAGGTCTATGGCCGCGTGCTGTCGCAGGTGTCGGCACCGGTCATCATCCACTGGCTCGGCGACATGTTCGACCCCGCGCTCGCCGGCTACTGGGGCACGCGCGACCTCGACGCGGCCATGGACACGGCGGTCGCCGTCATCAACGCCAATACCGCGAAGATCGACGGCGTGAAGATCTCCCTCCTCGACAAGGACAAGGAGATCGCCATGCGCCGCCGGCTGGACCCGGCTGTGCGCATGTATACGGGCGACGATTTCAACTATGCGGAGCTGATCGCGGGCGATGCGCAGGGTTATTCCCACGCGCTGCTCGGCATCTTCGACGCCATCGCCCCGGCCGCGTCCGCCGCGCTCACCGCGCTGGCGGCGGGGGACACCGCGCGCTTCCACGACATCCTCGGGCCGACGGTGCCCCTGTCACGGCACATCTTCAAGGCGCCGACGCGCTTCTACAAGACGGGCGTGGTCTTCATGGCTTATCTCAATGGCCACCAGGACCATTTCACCATGGTGGGCGGGCAGGAAAGCACCCGCTCCACGCTCCACCTCGCCGAGCTGTTCCGCCTCGCCGACGCGGCTGGCCTCCTCACCGATCCCGACCTTGCGGTGACGCGCATGAAGGCGGTGCTCGCCGTGCGCGGCGTGGAGGGCTGAGGCGTCGCTGGATCAGCGGCACGCGGCCGAGAACAAGCGCGCCCGCCACAGCAGGGCGCCGGCCCGGCTTGGATGGATGCCGTCGATAGTCGAGACCGATTGCGGCGCCGGCACCACCGCCGCGCCCGTCTCGGCGCCGATGGCGCGGATGGCCGCGTTCTGCTGCGCCACATAGGTCTGGTCCAGCATGTCCGCATAGGGCGAGCGGCCGTGCTCCACCGGGTTCACCTCCACCAGCACCAATTGGCTGCCGGGAAAGCGGGAGATGATCTCGCGATAGAGGGTCCGCCACTCGGCGATGGAATGCTTCGGCTTCACCGCATCGTTGGCGCCGATGGCGATCACCACGCGCGCGGGCTGAAGGTGGTGCTCCAGCGCGCCGGCGCGGGAGAGGAGATCGTCGATCTTGTCGCCGGGCACTGCGGCGTTCAGCACCTCTTCCCCGCACAGGCTGCGCGGGGCGGCCTGATAGGTGATGCTGTCGCCGATGGCGAGCACCGGGGCGTTGCTGAAGCGGGCGCGCACATCCGCCTCCAGGGCGATGCGGGCGCGCAGGGGAATCTGATGCAGGGCCAGCGCCGCCAGAGCGGCCGCGCCACCGGCCACCGCGAGGGCCATCAGCCAGGGCCTGAGGCGCGCCCGCTGGCGCTGCGAGAGAGCGGGGACAAGCTTGCGGAGGGAGGGCAGAGTCCGGCTGCCGGCGTCGGGCCGGCCGGGATAAAAGCTCATCGGGGCTTCACCTTTCATCTGGAAGGCAACGCCCGGAACACCCTTCGGTGTCCGGTCGCAGCGTCGGGTGCCGCCCCTCGCTGTGTGGTCCGAACCAAGATCCCTCTTTCCAACACTCCTCTTTCTCCCCGCCGCGCCGCAGCGGGCCGGAGACAGGCGCCATTTTGCCCCTCCGCATGTCGCAAATTGGACCGTGCCGCGGCTTTTGATGTCACGGGTGTGAAGAAGTGTTTCCGGGTTGCGGGCATCGGAAATGAACGTTTTGGCCCCGTCCGACGTTCCTCCCTCCGCAGGCACTGTGAAGCCCAAGCGCCGCAGGCACCGAAGCCTGAGCGCCGCAAGCCCTGCAAAGCCCCGGCGCAGCTCTGCGCGGGCCATCAGAGCGAGGAGACGACCATGGCGATCGTGCGCAGCGGTTCGGCGGAATGGAGCGGCGGCATCAAGGACGGGCGGGGCAAGATCTCCACCGAGAGCGGGGCGCTCGCCGGCTTCCCCTACGGCTTCGCCAGCCGCTTTGAGGGCCAGCGCGGCAGCAACCCCGAGGAACTGCTCGGCGCGGCCCATGCCGCATGCTTCACCATGGCGCTCTCGCTGATCCTCGGCGAGGCCGGCCTCACCGCCACGCAGCTGGAGACCACGGCGAAGGTATCGCTGGAGAAGCAGGACGCCGGCTATGCCATCACCCAGGTGGACCTCACCCTGGTGGGCACCGTGCCCGGCGCGACCGCCGAGCAGTTCGCCGAGCTGGCCGGCAAGGCCAAGGCCAACTGCCCGCTCTCCAAGGTGATCCGCGCCAATATCACGCTCGACGCCCGGCTGGAGGGGTGAGGGGCGGTCAAGAGATCTGAAGAGCCGTCATCGCCCGGCTCGTCCGGGCGATCCACGGTTGGGCCGGGTCGGGTCTTCGGGCATCGCGCAGGCGGACGGGCGGATCGCCCGGACGAGCCGGGCGATGACGGGCGGAGATGGCTGGCCGCTCACACCGCCGCCGCCGCCTCCACCTCCGCCAGATTTCCCGCAACCTCCGCGATCATGCGGTAGGAGGCGAGGCGCTTGTCGTGGTCGAACACGTCGGAGACCACCATCACCTCGTCCACCTCCGTCTCGCGCACGAAGGCGGCGACGCCCTCGCGCACGCGGTCCGGTCCGCCGATGACCGAGCGGGCGAGGAAGCGCTGGGCCTGCGCCTTCTCCATGGGGGTCCAGTAATCCTCGATGTCGTCGATGGGCGGCTTCGAGAGGCCCCGCGCGCCGCGGAAAATGTCGGCCACGGACATCTGCTGGGTGGTGGCGAGGCGGCGTGCCTCGGCGTCGGTCGGTGCCGCGATCACGTTCAGGGCGGCCATGGCATAGGGCTTGGCGAGCACGTCCGAGGGCTTGAAGCGCGCGCGGTAGATCTCCAGCGCCGGCAGCAGGTCGGCCGGGGCGAAGTGGGAGGCGAAGGCGTAGGGCAGGCCCAGCGCCGCCGCGAGCTGCGCGCCGTAGGTGCTGGAGCCGAGAATCCACAGCGGCACGTTGGTGCCCGTCGCCGGCACGGCAAACAGCGTCTGGCCCGGCTGGGCGGGGGCGAGATAGGCCTCCAGCTCCTGCACGTCCTGCGGGAAATTGTCGGAATTGGTGAGCGAGCGGCGCAGCGCCCGCATGGTCATCTGGTCGGTGCCCGGCGCGCGGCCGAGGCCGAGGTCGATGCGGCCGGGGAAGAGGTGCTCCAGCGTGCCGAACTGCTCGGCGATGACGAGGGGCGCATGGTTCGGCAGCATGATGCCGCCCGCGCCCACCCGGATGCGCTGCGTCCCCGCCGCGATATGGGCGATGACCACCGCCGTGGCGGCGCTGGCGATGCCCTGCATGTTGTGGTGCTCGGCCACCCAGAAGCGGCGATAGCCCCAGTCTTCCGCATGGGCGGCGAGGTCGCGGGCGTTGTCCAGGGCCTGGCGGGGGCCGAACCCCTCCCGCACCCGGACGAGATCAAGAATGGAAAGCTGGGCCATCAACTGCCTCGTCCGCCCCCGAACGACATATGGCCGTGAGATAGGGAGCGCGGGGGCGAAGCGGAAGGGGCGGCGCCGTCCGCCGGCGTCACGGCGTGGCGTCACCACGGCGCCTCGCCAGGCGGTCCTGAACGCAGCGCGACGTCCGCCTGGCGCCGGGAGCGCAACGCGCGCAAGCGCCAGTCGGGCAGTGGTTGGACTTCAGTCCGACGCTGCGATCAGTTTGACGACTCCTGGATTCTGCATGTGCCACCGCTCTTGGTGACGCATATCTGTATCGCTCTTGCGCTGGCCGACTGGACGTTATTCCTGCCCCATGCGGCGCCGCAGTACTTCCTGTCGGAACTGATAGCAAAAGCTTTGGGACCCTTGCCTTTCAGGTATTGACTGTAAACGGACATGCACGCGGCGTTTAAAGGCTGATTTCCGGTGTTTTGGACAGCCGGCCCCGGATTGGGAGCGGTGCACTTTTTGAGATAAGCCTCACGCTCGGAGGTTCCAGCGTAGGCCCGGTTGGCGTCAACGCGCAGGCACCAAGAGTAGTGCACGTTATAGTCCGTCGAGAAAACGCCCGCATGCAGGTTGCCGGTGTTGCACTTGGGATTGGAGCGCACCAGCTGGACGTCGTGAATGGCTTTTGACGCGTATTGGTTGCAAAAACTGGGGGTCTCCGCGTAGGCGGCGCCGGATGCGCAGGCGGTGAGAGCAATAACAAGAGCCTGGCGTGACAACATTTCAATTTTCTCCGGTCGGCCGGGAGCCGGACCAAGTTGGGTGCGAGAAAATGAGGCCGCCCCCGACGCCAACCTCAACCTTCACCTTATGGATTTGGGTTCGGTTTTCAACGGACAGGCGCAGCCGTTGTGCGCGTCATAAATCGACAGTTCGGCATAAGCGGTGGTGGTGTTCGCCGGCTCGGCCCAGCCGCGCGGTGCGTGCCACATGACCATGGATGCCAACGACGCGCTGGCGACCGCCCGCGTCTTCCCCGGCGCGACGCTGTTCGCCGCCCATACGGACGGCTGGGTGCACTTCATGGAGAGCGCGGAGCGCCTCGCCGCGGCCTTCGCCAGCCTCGGCGTCGGGCACAGGCTGGCAGCGCCGGAGCCGGGGCGGCCCGTCGCCTTCGTGCTGTGAGCGTCAGGTCCCCGCCGGGCAGATGGGGGCGGTGACGATGGTGCGCAGGCCGGGGGCGTTCTCCTCGTCGGCGAGTACGCCGTCGAGGCCCTGCACCATGGCCTTGATCATGATGGTGCCGAAGCCCTGCCGCTCGCCCACCTTGCCGCCGCCGTGGTCGGCGACGATCAGGCGGAAGCGCTCGCGGTGCTGTTCCAGCGCCACCCTGAGCGGGCCGGGGGCGCCGCCATAGGCATATTTGGCGGTGTTGAGCACCAGCTCGGTGAGGATCAGCCCCAGCCGCACCGCGCGGTCCGCCGCCATCAGCACCGGCGCCACATCGAGCATGATGTGGGCTTCCCATTCCTTGCCGAGGGCGCTCGTCACCTCGCGGGTGAGGTCGATGAGATAGCGCGAGAGGTCCACCGCCTCCACCTGTTCGCCGGCATAGAGCTGGCGATGCACGAGACCCACCGCCGCCACCCGCCGTTCGGCCTCCGTCAGCGCCGTCGCCGCCTCGCTCTCGCCGAGCCGGCGCGATTGCAGGCGCAGGAAGGAGGAGACCAGTTGCAGGCTGTTCTGCACGCGGTGGTTCACCTCGCGCATCAGGAAGTCCTTGTGCTGCAACAGCCGCTCGTTCTCCACCACGGTCAGGGAGAGCTGGCGGTTGAGGTCGCGCACGCGCCGGTTCTGGCGCGCCTGCAGCACGGCGTGGCCGAGGCGGTTGATGGTCTCCACCTCCGCCAGCGACCAGGCGCGGGCCTTGCCGCGCACGGTCTCGCTCCACGCCTCGAACGAGGCGCGCGGGGTGAGCAGGGTGGAGGGATCGGCCGCGCCATCGCGATGCGGGTTGCCGGCCCAGTTGACCACCTCCACCTGCTCGGCGCGCAGCCACAGCAGCATCAGCGGCGTGTCGCCGGGGATGCTCACCGCCGCGACGCCGCTGGCCAGCGCGGCGAACTCGGCGGCGGCGGGCAGGAGGGAGGGCAGGGCATGGGTGCTGAAGGCCCGCGCCTGCGCCTTGCCCTCCGCCCAGCGCGCGATGCGCCTGAGCGCCGCCTCGTCCGGGCAGCGGCCGGATGCGCGCACGCGGTCGGCCTCCACCACGGCGAAGCCGTCGGCGCCCAGCGCCCGGCGCAGATCGTCGCCGTGGCGGGCCAGCACGTCCTCCACCGGAGCGTCGGCGGAGAGATAGTCGGCGAGGGAATCCTCCGCGCCACGCAGCCGGATGCGGTCGCGATACTGCATCGCTTCCTCGCGGGCGCGGATCTGGCGGGCGAGGTTGGCGGCCAGGGACTGGCAGGCCATGCGCAGTTCATAGGGCAGGCGCCGGGGCGTGCGGTTGTGGCAGGCGACGAGCCCCCACAGCACCCCGTCCTTGACGATGGAGACCGAGGCGGAGGCGCCCACCCCCATGTTGCTGAGATACTGGATGTGGATGGGCGAGACGGAGCGCAGCATCACGTCGGACAGATCGAGTTCCGCGAGCCCGGCCTCGGCCGGACGCAGCGGGGCGGGCTCGTAGGCCACGTCCGGGATCACCCGCACGCGGTTGCGCACATAGAGCGCGCGGGCCTGCCGGGGGATGTCGCTGCCGGGGAAGTGGTGGTTGAGGAAGGAGCTCATCTCCTTCACCTTCGCCTCGCCGAGCACCGTCCCCGCCTCGTCGTCGAGGAACTGGTAGATCATCACCCGATCGAAGCCGGTGATGCGGCGGAACACGGCGGCGGCTTCTGCACACAAATTGCGCAGGTCCGGCGCGCGCTCAAAGCTCACGAAAGCGGCATCGAGCCCGGCCAGCACCTCGGCCGCGCCAAGCCGCACCTCCGGTGCCGGCTCCAGCTCCACCAGGATGCCCTGCGGGGCGCGGTGCAGCAGCACCTCGAAAGTTTCGGCGCGCCCGGCGACGAGGCCGAGGCGGGTGACTCCGTTTTGCGGCGCCTCACGCAGCGGCGCCGACAGATCCTGTCCGAGCAGGGCGTCGAGGGGGGCTCCGAGCCAGTCCCCGGCGAGGCGGCCTTCGATGTCGCCGGCGCCGCCCACCACCGTGCGGGTGCGCGGGTCGGCCACGAGCAGAAGCCCGTGCGGCTGGATGGAGCCCGGAATGTGGATCGGCTCGCGGTCGCAGGCGCCGAGATCCGGCGTGGTGCGGGGCGCGGTGCGGCTGGCAGAGGCATCATTCATGCGGGGCAGTTCGCGCTCGTGCTCGCGGCGCGGGCGATCCCGCGCCGATGATGGACCGGAGCCGGCCGCGCCCCCCGGCGAAGCCCCCGATGCCTGCGTCCCTCGCCGGCGGTAACCGAAGGCGGTGGACGCAGTTTGTTCTCCGTTCATCGCACGGCATCTGCTGCCAAGCCAAATGCCAAGCCGCGGCAGAGCCGCATTCTCCCTCACATATCGCGCCGAAGGCGTGCCATGCCGTACCCGGGGAAGGCGGGTGCCCCGTGGTGGGCACCCATGGGAATTGGCGCGGTTCCTGCTTAAATAGGGACAGCCATGAAGATGCATTCTCTCACCCGCGAACTCATCGAGGCCGGCGGCATCGACGCGCTGGTGGCGCGCGACGCGCCGGACCTCGCCGTGCTCACGGAGGCCGAGCGCGCCGCCTCCCTCAACGCCACCCTGGCGGTGCGGCCGGAGGGGCCGGCCTGGCTGTTCGCCTACGGCTCGCTGATCTGGAACCCGACCGTGCGGGTGGAGGAATGCCGCGTCGGCCGCATCGACGGCTGGCACCGCGCCTTCTGCCTGGAGACGGTGGTGGGGCGCGGCTCGCCGGCCTATCCCGGCCTGACCCTCGCCCTCGATGCGGGCGGCGACTGCACCGGCGTCGCCCTCCGCCTGCCCGAGGAGGGGCTGGAGCACGAACTTTCCCTGCTGTGGCGGCGGGAAATGCTGGCCGGCGCCTACGTGCCGCGCTGGCTGGAGGTGAGCGATCCCGCCGGCGGGCACATCGGCTGCGCTATCGCCTTCACCATGGACCGCACCAACCCGCATTATGCCGGCGGGCTGAGCGAGGCAGAGGTGGTGGACCGGCTCGCCAATGCCCAGGGCGCCATCGGCTCGGCCGCCGACTATCTGTTCGCCACCTGCGAGGGGCTGGCCGGGCACGGGGTGCGCGATCCCGCCCTCGACGCGCTCGCGGACGCGGTGCGCAGGCGCCGGGAGCAAAGCTCGCAAGGGTGACGCCGGGAGGCGCTCGGCTTTCAACGGTGAAGCCGGAAGGCGCAAAACTCCCAAGGGTGACACCGGAAGGCGGTCAGCCTGCCTGGCTGACGTCGGCCCGCTCGGCGCGGGCGACGCCGGCGGCCGCCTGGTTGGCCTCGGTGCGGAAGGCCGAGGGGGCGCGGCCGAAGGTGCGGCGGAACAGCCGGTTGAAGGTGGCGATGTCGTTGAAGCCGGCCTCGAACGCGATGTCCGACACCTTCTTCCCGGCATTGACGGGATCGAGCAGAGCGGCGCCCGCATATTTCAGGCGCGCGGCGGTGATGTGTTCCCTGAGCGTGGTGCCGTGCTTCTGGAACATCTTCTGGAGCGTGCGCACGTTGAGCTTGTAGCGCTGCGCCACCTGGGCCACGCCGTAATCCTGCTGGCGGCAGTTGGCGGCGATGTCGGCGAGGATGTCGCGGAAGAGATGGTCGCCGGTGGGCGGAGTGCCGCTCTCGTGCTCGCGCGCAACCGACAGTAGCGCGAGAAGGCCGGCCTCGCAGGCCCGCGCCAAGGCCGGCGGCAGATCGCGCCCGACAATGCACTGTGCCTGCGTGATGAGCAGGTCCACCGATGCATCCGGCGTCGTGGACAGCGCGCCGCCGCCCGCGCCCGCCTCTCCGGCGCCCGGCGAGCGGTCCGGGGCCGCCACCAGAGTCACCGACCCGGCGGGAAAGTGGATGTCGGCGCCGCGGCGAACCGTTGCAAGGAAAGGCATATTGGCCGGGATCGGCTGGGCCGCCCCCTGATCGAGCGTGATGGTGGAGGATTCGCTGGCCCGCCCCGCCAAGGTCAGAGGCAGCTCCAGTACGGTCATGCGCAGGGCGCCCAATTGTGGCGCGTCTGCGCAAATAATCGCCACATTCGGTAACAGCGTCTGACGCACGGTTAACCGCTTGTTAACCGCTTTGACCTTGGGCAGAGCCTCATCGCTACCTTGCAACAGCGCACGATGAGACTGTGAATCTGGTGCAGAGCAATCATGAATACTCAAATATTGCGTCTGCGAAATCTTTTGAAATTCCCCCATGACTGGCCGCCACGCCTCCCTTGACGGGCGTTACAACACGTCAAACAGAGACTAAACGCAATCCAGGCTACTAAATTACCGCCACCTATTCTGTCTGTGGCTGAGCTGTGGAGTGGTTGCAGGCAACCGTCATGTGCCGATTTTATGGTTAACTCATTGAATAAAATACATAAATTCGACTATGGCAGAAGTGCAACACCTCACGCGAATATGAAGAAATTCGCATTTTGAGCAGTGATGATTCGCGCCCTGCGGAGAGGCGATTGCATCCGCTGGGTAAGTTCGCCTCAGTTCGAGGAGTGTGAGAATCACTCCACAACCAACGGTCGCAGATTGTGGCGGCCGAAACAGGTTCAGGCTGGCGGAGGGCTTCCTCCTGCCGCTGCATGTTGGGGGTGAAGATGGTCAATACGGGCGGCACCATCCTGTCTGGCGCGAATGTTCGGTCCTCTGCGAGGGGGGCATCCGTCACCCGCGGCCGGACACGGGCGCTCCTCCTCAGCTCGGCACTGGCGACGGTGCTTGCGGGCGTCATCCAGCCGGGCACGGCGAATGCGGCTGATCCGTGCGTGGGCAATGCCGGCAGCAATCCCACGTCGATCGCCTGCTCGGGCGGTCCTGCGGCGCAGGGGACGGCCTTCACGACCAACAAGAATGTGACCGTGACGTCCGACGGGACCACCAACGTTACCAGCGGTGGACTGTCCGTTACGGCCAAAGAGAACATTTTCGGTGCGACTTTCGGTAAGAACATCACTGCCGATGGAATGGCAGGATCGTTTACGGGCTCCTCATTCGGGATCAATCTCAATTCCGACGGCAACACCACTGACGGCAATATTACCCTGAACAATTTCTCGGGTTCCGCTACAGGGACCTCCGGGAATGGAATTGTTCTTAACGGCCTATCCATCCAGCTCAATGGCTTCAGCGGTAGCGCCACGGGAAGCAGTGGCGATGGCATTCACGCCAACTCGAGCCTGCTTGGTTCGATTTCCGCCGACAATTTCTCCGGGACGGCATCCGGCAGCGTGAACGGTATTTCGCTCAATGCTGTGGGTGGATTGCCGAACAATACGGCCATCTCGCTGAATAACTTCAGTGGTTCGGCAACCGGCGGCACTGGCACGGGAATTCTCCTCTACACGAATTCCGGCAACATCAGCGTCAACAACTTCACCGGCACGGCGACCGGCGGCGACAATGGCATTGGCGCCACGACCCTTGTCGGCAACATCAGCATGACCGGCTTCGGCGGCTCAGCCACCGGCACCGAGGCGGCGAGCAACGGCATCAACCTGAATGCCGTCGCCGGCAACATCACCTTCTCTTCCACGCCCGCCGCCTTCGTCAGCGGCGGCACGAACGGCCTGAACCTCAACGCCCTCGGTACCGTCAGCGCGACCACCAACGCCGGCTTCTTCTCCGGCACCACCGGTTCCGGCGCGAGCCTGAACGCCCGCGAAGTGGACCTGACGGCCAACAACAGCTTCTTCACCGGCGGCACCAACGGCGTCGCGGCGCTGGGCACCAACCTCGATCTCAACTTCGTCGGCGGCACCGCCATCGGCACCAGCGGCGACGGCATCAACGCCACCGCCGTCGGCGTCTCGGCTGGCCCGCTCCAGCTGCCGGCCATCTCCAGTGTCTCCACCAGCGGCACCTTCGTGCAGGGTGGCACCAACGGCATCAACGCCTCGGCCTCGGCGGTCGGTCTCGGCGGCGTGGGCGTTGACGCCACCACCACGGTCACCGCCAACGGCGGCTCGGTGACCGGAACCTCCGGCGCCGGCATCTTCGCCTCGGCGATCACCGCGCCCGTCTCGGGTGGCCCGAACACCGCCTCCACCACCGTGCAGGGCTCTGCCGACGTGACCGGCGGCTCCAACGGCATTTTCGCCCTGGCCGGCAGCCTCAACGGCAATGCCAACACCACGGTGAACGTCTCCGGCGACGTGGAAGGCACCAACGGCAACGGCGTCTTCGCCCTCGGCGCCAGCGTCGGCGACTTCACCGGCTTCGACCCCAACGACCCCTCCACCTGGAACGCTGCGGTCGGCACCGGCAAGGCCACGGTGGACGTCACCACCAAGGACAATGTGACGGCCGGCAACGGCACCGGCATTCTCGCGGTGGGCATCGGCACCGGCAACTCGGTGACGGTGGACGCCCGAGACAACGTGGACGCCACCGGCGGCTTCGGTGTGCTGGCCGGCTCGGTCGGCACCGGCGGCACGGTGGATGTCACCACGAAGAACGTCTCCGGCACCCAGGGCGGCGTGCTCGGCTTCAACACCGACGGCAACGTCAATGTGCACACCACCGGCACCGTGGAAGTCGCCTCGGGCGGCCTGATCGGCGTCGGCGCGATCTCCAACAACGGCAACGCCACGGTCAACTTCTCCGGCGTCATCGACCCGCCGCTGATCGGCGCCGGCTCGCTCGCCATCGGCAACGGCACCGCCACCACCAACACCGCCGGCACCATCGATGCCGACCTGATCGGTGTGGTCGCCCTGAACGTGGGCAACGGCCGCGCAGTGGTGGACAACAACGCCTCGGTCCAGTCCAGCGTGGGTGCAAACCCGCTGCTCGGCGTCGGCGGCATCAAGGTCGGCAACAACAGCGCCCTTCCCGGCGCGGACGTGGATGTCCAGAACAAGGGCGTGGTCGAGGACTTCGCCATCGGCGTGGCCGGCCTCGCGGTGGGTGATGGCAACACCGTCGCCGTCAAGAACCTCGGCGTGGTGGATGCCGGCTTCCTGGGCGTGGGCGGCGCCGGCATCGGCGACGGCAACTCCGTCGGCGTGCAGAACTACGGTGTCGTCACCTCCGGCGGCGTGGGCGTGCTCGGCCTCACGGTCGGCGAGGGCAACGCGGTCAACGTCCAGAACTTCGCGGTGGTGAACGCCAACCTCGTGGGCGTCGCCGGCATCGGCATCGACAACGGCCCGGGCGCCGGCGTCACCAACGTCTCGGTGGCCAACAGCGGCGCCATCAACACCAACGGCATCGGCGTGATCGGCGCCGCCATCGACCTCGACGGTTCGGGCTCGGCGATCACCTCGGTCAGCAACGGCGGCGTCGTCACCGGCGGCTTCCTCGGCGTGGCCGGCATCGCGGTCGGCCAGGGCCAGGCCAACGGCCTGACGGTCACCAACAACGGCGCCATCGTCAACAACAGCGGCGTCGGCGTGCTCGGCCTCGCGGTGGGCGACAATTACGGCGCCACCGTCAACAACACCGGCGCTATCGACGCGGATGTGGGCGGCGTGCTCGCCGGCATCATCGGCGACAACGGCACCCTGACCGTCACCAACTCCGGCGCCATCACCACCCAGGGTGCGGCGGTCGCCGGCCTCGTGGTGGGCGACGAGGGGCAGGTGAAGGTCACCAACAGCGGCGCCATCACCGGCGGCGTGCTGGGCGTGGGCGGCATCGTCATCGGCGACAACACCACCGGCATCGCCACCACCGTGGAGGTGAAGAACTCCGCGTCCGTCACCAATGACGGCATCGGCGTGCTGGGCGGCGGCATCGGCGACAACCAGGTGGTGAAGGTCTCCACCTCGGGCGCCATCGACTCCGGCCTCCTCGGCGTGGGCGGCTTCTCCATCGGCGCCAACGGCAATGTGGATGTGAAGACCACCGCGGCCGTCACCTCCGGCGGCGCGGGCGTGGTCGGCGCCGGCATCGGCGACAATTCGGTGGTCAAGGTCACCACCGGCGAGCAGGTGGACGGCACCTTCCTCGGCGTCGGCGGCCTCATCGGCGGCGCGGGCTCGCAGCTCACCATCGTCACCGAGGACAAGGTGACCTCCTCCGACGGCTTCGGCGTCGCGGCCCTCGGCCTCGGCACCGGCCAGACCATCAACGTGACCACCCAGCAGGAAGTCTCCGGCGACCTGCTCGGCGTCGGCGCGCTCAACCTCGGCGGCGGCGGCACAACGGTGAACGTCGAGACCCAGGCCAAGGTCACCTCGGCCTCCGGCTTCGGCGTGCTCGGCGGCTCCATCGGCACCGGCGCCAACACGGTGAATGTCACCACCCAGAAGCAGGTCTCCGGCGACCTGCTCGGCGTGGGCGGCGTCATCGGCGGCACGGGCGGCACCCTCACCATCAAGACCATGGACACGGTCGACAGCGCCAACGGCTTCGGCGTGGCGGCGCTCGGCCTCGGCTCCAACACCATCGACGTGACCACCGACAAGGCGGTGACCGGCCGCTACCTCGGCGTCGGCGCGCTGGCGCTCGGCGACAGCAACAGCGTCACGGTCCACACCAAGGACACGGTGAAGTCCGCGGACGGCCTCGGCGTGTTCGGCGGCGCCATCGGCACCGGCGCCAACACGGTGAGCGTCACCACCGACAAGGCGGTCGAAGGCCGCTACCTCGGCGTCGGCGCCCTCGGCATCGGCGACACCAACACCGTCACGGTCCATACCCTCGACACCGTGACCTCCTCGGACGGCTTCGGCGTCTTCGGCGGCGGCCTCGGCACCGGCGCGAGCACCGTCTCGGTCACCACCGACAAGGCGGTGACGGGCGACCTGCTCGGCGTGGGCGGCCTCATCGGCGGCACTGGCGGCACCCTGACCGTCGAGACCAAGGACACCGTGGACAGCGCCAACGGCTTCGGCGTGGCGGCCCTCGGCTTTGGCTCCAACACCATCGACGTGACCACCGACAAGGCGGTGACCGGCCGCTACCTCGGCGTCGGCGCCCTGGCGCTCGGCGACACCAACGCGGTGACGGTCCACACCAAGGACACGGTGAAGTCGGCGGACGGCTTCGGTGTGTTCGGCGGCGCCATCGGCGGCGGCGCCAACACCGTGAAGGTCACCACCGACCAGACGGTCGATGGCCGCCTCCTCGGCGTCGGCGGCATCCTCGGCGCCACCGGCGGCTCGCTGGACATCAACACCAAGGCGGCCGTGACCTCCACGGACGGCTTCGGTGTCGCCGGCCTCGCCTTCGGCAACAACAACACCGTGAAGGTGCTCACCGAGGGCACCGTGAGCGGTGACCTGCTCGGCGTCGGCGCCCTCTCCATCGGCGACGGTGGCACGGTGGACGTCCACACGCTGGCGGCCGTCACCTCGGCCAACGGCATCGGCGTCCTCGGCGGCAACATCGGCGCCGGCCAGCAGGTGACCGTGGTCACCGACGGCACGGTCAACGCCGCCATCGCCGGCGTCGTCGGCTTCAACACCGGCGGCAACACCGACGTGACGGTGAACCAGAAGGTGTCGGTCGCGGCCGGCGGCTTCATCGGCGCGGCGGCCATCGCCGGCGGCACCGGCAACGCCACCCTGACGATCAACGGCGTCATCGACCCGCCCGCGATCGGCGGCGGCGCGCTGACCATCGGCTCGGGCACCGCCACGGTGAACGTGAACGCCGAGGTCCAGGCGACCACCATCGGCATCGTCGGCGCCAACATCGGCAACGGCGCCATCGACGTGAACGTCAATGCGGGCGGCACCATCAAGTCCGACGGCATCGGCATCCTGACCTTCAAGCTCGGTGACGGCCCGACCACCATCGACGTGGATGCGGCGGTCGGCGGCCTCAGCGGCGCGGCCACCGGCGGCGACGGCATCTTCGCCCTCGCCTTCGGCGAAAGCCCGGTGACCATCAACACCACCGCCAACGGCACCATCAATGCCGGCGACGACGGCATCTCGGTGGGCCACATCGGCGGCGGCAACGTCATCGTCACCACCAACGGCACCATCACCGCCGGCGACGAGGGCATCCAGGTGCGCTCGCTGGCGCTGACCACCGGCGACGTGACCGTGACCAACAACGCGGCCATCACCGCCACCGACAACGGCATCTTCATCCTGAAGGGCGGCGACGGCGCGGTGCTGGTGAATGCCAACGCCAACGTCACCTCCACCACCGCCAACGGCGTCGAGGCCAACGTCCTCTTCGGCACCGGCGACGTGACGGTGAACCAGGGGGCCTCGACCACCATCGCGGCCCAGGACTTCGGCGTGATCGCCTCGAAGACCTTCGGCACCGGCAACGTGTCGGTGACGACGGGCACGGCCTCGGCCATCAATGCCACCGCGGGCGGCATCTTCGCCGGCCGGTTCGCCGGCACGGGTGACGTGGTGGTCACCACCGGCCTCCTCAGCAACATCACCACCGTGGGCAACGGCATCGAGGCCCAGTCCATCGGCTCCACCGGCGACGTCACCGTGACCACCGGCACCACCAGCGGCGTGACCGCGGGCGGCGACGGCATCGTGGCGAACAAGTTCGCCGGCTCCGGTGACGTCTTCCTCACCACCGGCACGTCCAGCGCGGTGGCTGCGGGCGACGATGGCCTCACCGCCACCAACTTCGCCTTCGGTCCGGGCAACGACATCTTCGTCGCCACCGGCGTCAACTCCGTGGTCCTCGCCAACGACAAGGGCATCCGCGCCGGCGGCTGGGACAACGTCACCATCAACACCTCCGACGGCAGCATCATCCGCGGCGACGCGGACATGACCGGCGTCGGCAACGCCATCCGCATCTTCTCGGCCGACTTCGCCACGGTGAACATCGGCACCAACAATGCGGTGATCGGCTCCGGCAAGAGCTGGGGCGAGGCGGTGATCTCGGTCAACAGCGATGATGGCACCATCATCAACGTGGGTGCCGGCACGCTGGTCAGCTCCTGGAGCTACCTGGGCGGCAACAACCTGCCCGGCCTGATCGTGGCGGCGAGCGACATCGTCATCGACACCGACGGCGGCGCCACCACCATCACCAACAACGGCACCATCGTCGGCCGCATCGGCCTCACCAACAACGACGACACCTTCAACAACCTGTCGTCGAACACCTGGATCACGGTCGGCAACAACTACTTCGGGGGCGGCAACGACACCCTGAACAACACCGGCCGCATCGTCACGGCGCTGCAGGGCGGGGTGGCCGAGACCACCACCTTCAACAGCCTCGAGACCTTCAACAACGGCGATCCGCTCTTCCTCCAGAGCGGCCTGCTGACCATGATCGACGAGACCCCCGGCCAGATCGCCGGCAACGGCACCCGCGACGTGACCTACGTGAGCGGCACCTGGAACGGCGTCGGCAACAGCAAGGTGGGCCTCGACAGCTACCTCGGCGCGCCGGGCTCCACCTCGGACCAGCTCGCGGTTGGCGGCCTCGACGTGAACGGTGTTGAGATCGCCGGCCTCGTCACCACCGGCTCCACCGGCCTCGTCATCCACGACGTCAACGCGGGACCGGGCGCCTTCAACCTCGCCGGCATCAAGGTGGTGGACGTGCAGAGCGCGGCCGGCACCACGGACCCGACGAGCTTCTACATCTCGCCCGGCTCCACCAACTACTCGCCGAAGTTCGGCGGCGTGATCGACAAGGGCCTGTTCTTCTATGACCTCACGGTCATCGGCAACGACCAGTACCTGATCGGCCTCCCGGACCAGGAAGTGTTCGAGCTGCCGAAGCTCGTCACCGGCGCCCAGGCCATCTGGCACGAGACCACCGGCGTGTGGCTCGACCGCCAGGCCGACCTGCGCACCTACCTGCAGGGCACCCCCACGCAGCTCGTCACCAAGGAAGGCATCAAGACCATCGACGGGGCTCCGGCCTCCGTCACCCCCGGCATCTGGGGCAAGGTGGTCGGCAGCTGGGGCTCTCGCGACGCCTCCAACACCTTCGCGGCTGGCGGCGGTCTCTACGGGTTCGACACCGGCTACAACCAGAGCATCTACGGGTTCATGGCCGGTGCCGACTTCGGCAAGGAAGGCGTGTTCGCCACCAATGACGCGGTGGTGTTCGGTGTCCTCGGTGGCTACGTCGGGTCCAACCTGAACTTCAGCAATTCGCCCACCTCGGCGGATTACTCGGGCGGGACGGTCGGTGCCTATGCCACCTACATCACCGGCAACTGGTACTTCGACGCTCTCATCAAGGCCGACTTCCTCTCCATGGACTACAACGCGCCGACGCTCGCGGGCATCGGCTACTTCGGAAAGTCCACGGACGCCCGGAACGTCGGCTTCGCGCTCGATACCGGCTACCGGCTCTACACCTGGGCCAATGGCGGGTTCGTCGACGGCCTCGCCACCCTGACCTACGTGAACACCAACATCTCCAACCTCGCCATTGCCGGAAACACCTTCGTGGACTTCGGCAACAACGACAGCCTGCGCGGCAGCCTCGGCGCCCGCGTCGGTGGCCAGATCTACGACGCCGCCACCTACAAGGTGCAGGCGAGCGTGACCGGCCGCCTCTGGTACGAGTTCCTCGGCGACAACGCCGTCACGATCTTCAATCCGGGCGTGCCCTTCGGCACCGTCGACAACTTCGACGGCCTGTTCGGTGAAGTCGGCGTCGGGTTCAACGTCTTCGCCAAGGACTCGGGCTGGAACAGCTTCGTGAATGCCGACGTGAAGTTCGGCGACAACTACACGGCCGGCAGCGCCAAGGGCGGTGTCCGCTACCAGTGGTGAGCGGCACCTGATCCTCGATCAGTCCGGCGGGCGGCGTGCCTTGAAGGTGCGCCGCCCGTTTCTTCTCCGGGGACAAGATCGTGACGGAGCTTGGCTTTCGCTCCAGGCCGTCCCATCCTTCCCGTTCGGGTAAGAGCTGCGGGCGCAGGCCGCCCGGTTCCGGGCCCGCGTTTCTGGCCCGCGTCGCGTCAGTCCCCGCATTTCGTCCCTTCTCCGGATTCCTTCTGTCCCCGGGTCCTCGTCCACGGAGGCGTCTCGTGATCCTTTCCCGTCTGTTCCGCACCACCTCCTTCCGCGCCAGCCCCTTTCTCGCCCTTGCCGCGCTCCTCGCGGCGACGCCCTTCGCCGTGCTGTTCTCCGAGGACACGGGCGCCGTCACCGTGGCGCAGACCCAGCAGGCGGCGCCGGCCCAGAACCGCACCGCCCAGAACCGCACTGCCCAGAACCAGCCGGCCGCCCCGGCCGCGCCCGCCGGCCCGGTGAAGACCGAGACCCAGTCGTTCGACAATTGGGTGCTCACCTGCCAGGAGGTGCCTCCGGCCGCCGGCGCCAAGGCCGGCAAGAAGACCTGCTTCGCCGTGCTGCGCATCACCGACAACCAGTCGAAGCGCGTGGTCGTGGTGTGGAAGATCGGCCGCGACGGCAAGGACGTGCCGACCATCGCCATCACCACCCCCACCGGCGTGCTGGTGCGCGACGGCGTGGACCTGGTGCTCGGCCAGAACACCCGCAAGCTCGCCTACCAGTGGTGCAACGGCACCGAGTGCGAGGCGAGCATTGCCTACGACGCGGCCCTCGCCAAGGAGCTGTCCGCCGCCAAGGAAGCCACCATCGCCTTCCGCCTGCAGGACGGCCGGCAGGTGAACGTGAAGGTGGGCGTCACCGGCGTCGACAAGGTGCTGGCCGGGCTCGCCAAGAGCTGAAGGGCCGGCTGAGCCAAAGGGCTGAGCGGGCCGCCCCCCGTCGCCCTGTCGCTTCTGTCCCGCATCCTCACCACCGTCTTCCCCCGGCTTGTCCGGGGGATCCACTTTGCCGCTTGTCCGCTTCATCCGGCCTGACCCCGCTCCGGCGGAGAGGTGGATCGCCCGCACGAGGCGGGCGATGACGGCGTGATTGAGGGTGAGGCGCGCCACGACGGCGCCGGGGACCGTTTCGTGGATTCCGTGATGCGGAGAAAACCTCTACCCTCGCGCGCGAGTTGAGACCCGCGCCCCGGAGGCCCTGTTGCGTCGCCGTATCCTGATCGCCGCGTTCGTCCTGATCGCGGCTTGTGTCGCCATCCGGGCCGCCGTCGTCGCCAGCAACCTGCCCGAGGCGCTCACCGCCGCCCATTTCGAGGCGCTGCGGCCGGAGCCCAACCGCCAGCGCGCCTTTCTCCATCGCATGCCCAAGGGCGGCGACCTGCACACCCATCTCTCCGGCGCGGTCTATGCCGAGCGGCTGATCGCCTGGGCCATCAAGGATGGCCTGTGCCTCGATCCCGCCGCCATGAACATCCTCTCCCCGCCCGCCGATGCCAGCGCGGAGAAGCCCTGCGGCACCGATCCCAAGATCGTCCCCATCGCCGACGCGGTGGCCGGCTGGCGCGGCCAGACCACCTTCGATCTTCTGGTGGATGCGCTCTCCCTGCGCTGGTTCCTGCCCACGCCCCAGGTGCCCTCGGGCCACGATCAGTTCTTCGCCTCCTTCTCCAAGTTCAATCCCGCCGCCGGTGGACCGGACTGGACGCGCACCCTGGAGCGCACCGCCGAGATGACGGTGGACCAGCTGCGCCAGTACGGCGCGGACAACGTGCAATATGCCGAGCTGATGGTGACGCTGATCGAGGGCGAGGACCGCCGCCGCCTCGGCCAGGCCATCGGTGCAGAGCGCGATCCCAAGGCCATGCTGGCGGCGCTGGACAAGGCCGGCATGGCGGAAGTGGTGCGCCGCCGGGTGGAGGACATTAAGGCCCTCGTCGCCCGGGTGGAGGCGCTGCGCGGCTGCGCGGCGGACGCGACCCGCCCCGGCTGCGGGGTGGATTTCCGCTACATCGCGCAGGTGAACCGCAACGGCGCGCCCGCCGAGGTGTTCGCCCAGACGGCGGTGTCGGCGGCCCTCGTGCGGGCCCTGCCGGACATCGTCGCCGGCTTCAACTATGTGGGGCCGGAGGACTACCGCACGGCCCGGCAGGACTACCGCGCCCACATGCAGTGGATCGGCTTCCTCGCCGGCAAGGACGTGCCGGTGGCGCTCCATGCGGGCGAATTGTGGATCGGGCTGGTGCCGCCGCCGGATCTCGACTTCCACATCCGCGATGCGGTGGAGACGGCGGGCGCGCGGCGCATCGGCCACGGCACCGCCATCGGCTTCGAGCGCGACATGGACGGGCTGCTGGCGGAGCTGAAGGCGCGCGGCGTCGCCATCGAGATCGCGCTCACCTCGTCCGACGTGATCCTCGGCGTCCGCGACCGCCGCCACCCGATCCGCACATATCTCTCGGCCGGCGTGCCGGTGACGCTGGCCACCGACGATGCGGGCGTCTCGCGCATCGATCTCACCAACGAATATCTGCGCGCGTCGCAGGACCACGGCCTCGGCTATCGCCGCCTCAAGGGCTTCGCTGAGACCGCCATCGACAAGGCCTTCCTGTCGCCGCCGGAAAAGGCCCGCCAGCGCTCCCGCCTCGCCACCGCCTTCGCCGCCTTCGAACGCGAGGTGACGGACGCCCTGCCGCTGGGCACCCGCGCCAGCGCCTTCCTCCGCGCGATGGTGGGCGCGGGCGGGCATTGAAGGCGGGGCCGTTCCCCGCCATCCTCCGCGCAACGGGGGAGGGGGTGATGGCCGGGGATGACGAGCGGGCCACGGGCCCGGCGCCCATGCAGGGGGGCGGGTTCTACAATGACCATGCCCAGCATCAGGCGAAGGGCGGTGCCCATGGGCTGCCGCTGATCGACCGGGCGTTCGAGGGCATGGCGCTGCACGCGCCCGTCACGCTGGCGGACTATGGCAGCGCCACGGGGCGCAACTCGCTGATGCCCATGGGGCTCGCGCTCGGCCACGTGCGCCGGCGGCTGGGGCCGGACGTGCCGGTGAGCGTCGTCCACACCGACCAGCCGGGCAATGATTTCTCCGCCCTGTTCGCGCTGCTGCGGGACGATCCCGACAGCTATCTCCGGCGAGATGCGCGCGCCTTCGCATCCGCCGTGGGGCGCACCTTCCATGAGCAGGTGCTGCCGGATGCCAGCGTGGATCTCGGCTGGTGCTCGTTCGCCGCCCACTGGATGAGCCGTGCGCCGGTGATGCCGGCGGGCCATGTGTGGCCGCGGCAGGCGGCGCCGGAGGTGCGTGCCGCCTTCGCCGCGCAGGCGGCGGCGGACTGGCGGGCCTTCCTCGCGGCCCGTGCGCGGGAGCTGAAGCCGGGCGGGGCGCTGGTGGTGGTGCAGCCGAGCCTGCCGGAGGACGAGCCCACCACCTTCCCGGTGCTGATGGCGTGGGTGGAGGCGGAGCTGGACGCCATGGCGCTCGGCGGCATGCTTACAAAAGACGAGCGCGGGCGCATGACCATCCTCGTCTTCGAGCGCACCGCCGCCGACACCCGCCTGCCGTTCGCGGATGGCGCCTTCGCGGGGCTCACCCTCGTCGCCGAGGAGGCGCGGGAGATGCCGGACCCGTTCTGGCCGGCCTATGGGGTGGACGGGGACGCGGCGGCGCTGGCGGAGAAGCATCTCGGCTTCTTCCGCGCGCCGTTCCTGCCCTCCCTTCTGGCGGCGCTCGATGCCGGCCGCGATGGTGCCTTCCGCGAAGCGTTCACCGCTGGGCTGATGGAGGCGCTGGGTCGGCGCATGCGCGCGGCGCCGCAGCCGCTTCTGTCCCCCATGGTGATCCTGACCGGGCTGTACCGGAAGGCGGCGGCGGGCCCTCACGTCGGCGCGGAAAAGCCCGCCGCCAGCGCCACCGGCACGCCGTAGCCGTCGCGGGCCATCGCCGCGGCCTCGGCGATGGGGAGGGGGCGGCCGAGCAGGAAGCCCTGCGCCTCGGCGCAGGAGGTGCGGACGAGCAGCGCCCACTGCGCCTCGGTCTCGATGCCCTCGGCGACGGTGGCGATGCCGAGCCGGCCGGTGAGCACGGTGATGGCCTCGACGATGGCGGCGCTGGCCGAGCCCTCGGTGGCGTCCTGCACGAAGGAGCGGTCGATCTTGATCTTGTCGAGGGGCAGGAGGCGCAGCCGGCTGAGGCTGGAATAGCCCGTGCCGAAATCGTCGAGCACGATCTTCACGCCGATCTCGCGCAGCCGCTGGAGCACGGCGAGGCTGGTCTCCTCGCTCTCGAACAGGGCGGTTTCGGTGATCTCGCATTCGAGGCGGCCGGGCGGCAGGCCGCTGTCGCGCAGCGCCGCCTCCACCGTGCCGACGATGTCACCGAAGGCGAGCTGCACCGGCGAGAGATTCACCGCCACCTTCAGATTGCCGGGCAGGGCGGCGATGTCGGCCACCGCCCGCCGCAGCACGAAGGCGCCGATCTCCACGATGCTGCGGGAATCCTCGGCCAGCGGCACGAAATCTGAGGGCTCGACGATGCCGCGGCGCGGGTGGTTCCAGCGCAGCAGCGCCTCGAACCCGGTGAGCGCGCCGGTGACCACCGAGAAGATCGGCTGGTAGGCGAGATCGAACTGCCCTTCCGCCAGGGCCTCCCTGAGGTCCTGCTCCATCTCCAGCCGGGCGCGCAGATGGGTGTCCATCTCCGGTTCGAACACGCACATGGTGCCGCGGCCCCACGCCTTGGCGCGGTAGAGGGCGAGGTCGGCCTGCTTGAGCAGGGTGTCGGCGTCGATCCATGCCGCCTCGGCCACCGCGATGCCGACGCTGACGCTGACCGCGATGGTATGGCCGAGGGCCGAATAGGGCTCCCCGAGCAGGGCGATGATGCGCTCGGCCAGCTCGGTCGCCGCCTGCGGCTGCTGCGGCCCGATGCTGATGATGGCGAACTCGTCGCCGCTGAGGCGCGCCACCACGTCGGTGGCGTGAACGCAGTTGGTGAGGCGGGCGGCGACCTTCCGCAGCAAAGCGTCGCCCACGGGATGGCCGAGGGTGTCGTTGACGTCCTTGAAGCGGTCGAGGTCGAGATAGAGCAGGGCCATCTTCTCGCCCCGCTCGGCGGCCTCGTAGAGCGCCTTGCCGATGCGCTCGCGGAACACCACCCGGTTGGGCAGGCCCGTGAGGTCGTCATGATGGGCGAGGAAGCGGATGCGCCCCTCGCGCTCGATCAGCGCCATGTTCTGCCGCTGCGCCTCGGCGGCGGCCTCGGTGGCGCGCAGGTTGGCCTCGGCAAGCTCCGCCTGCACCGCCTTGAGCGCGGTGACGTCGGTGCGGATCGCGACCACGCCGCCGTCCGCGGTGCGCCGGTCGGTCATCAGCAGCCAGCGCCCGTCGGACAGCCGCCGCTCCACCGGGCTGTGCTCGGGACGATGCCAGCGGGCCCGCTCGGCCACCTGCTCCTCGCTCAGCGGACCGGCCGTGGGGAGATGACGGGCCGCGACGCTCGCCCGCATGATCTCCTGGAAGCGGGCGCCCGGCGTCAGAAACGGCGCGGTGATGGCGAACAGCTCGCGGTAGCGCTGGTTGCAGGCGACGAGCCGGTCCTCGCCGTCCCACAGGGCGAAGCCATCGGACATGGCTTCCACCGCATTGGCGAGCACGGCCGTGGCGCGGGAGCGCTCGGCATCCACCCTTTCGCGCTGGCGCAGTGCCAGGAAGAGGGCACCGGCGAAGGCCGTCACGAGCGTCCCGCCCATGGCGGCGGCTGCGGTCAGGCGATCGCGGAAGCGCCGCCATGGCGCGAGGGCCTCGTCGAGGTCGGTGACCAGCACCACGCGCAGGTCCCCGGGCAGGGAGCTCCGCACCACGGCCAGTTCCGGCTGGCCTTTGTCGCCGGTGGCGACGAAGGCCCTGCCGTCGGGCGGTCGCGTGCCCAGCGCACCGTGCCGCCACTCGCCGACGGCCAGCTCGTCATGGGGCAGCGAGGCCACCAGCTGGCCGTTCGGCCGTTCGATGCGGATGCGCATGCCCGGGGCGAGGCCGGTCTCCGCCAGGATCTTCATGAGGGACTGGGTCGAGACGTCGGCGACGGCGACCACGCCGTTCCATCCGGGAACCGCCCGGACGGCATAGAGCGACCAGTCGCCGTTCACCGGATTCTGCACCGGCCCGATCATGGCGGCAGGCTGAATGCTGGTGGGCTGGGTCACCATGGGCAGCGAGCGCAGCGCGCCGCGTGGCCGGGCCGAGGCGATGATGGTGCCGTCGGGGGCGACCAGCATCATGTCGCGATAGGCGATGGTCTGCAGGTTGAAGCCGCGCAGCAGCTCGTTGGCGGCGGGCGAGGTGGCCGTGACCCCGGCGGCGGCGAACAGCGGCCGGATGGCGGCGAGCGCGCCATGGATCTGGAGCAGTTGACGGTTGAGCGCATTCTCCACGCCCTGGGCGGAGCGCTCGATGTCCGCCTCGGCGATGAGCCGCGTCGCCATGAGGCCGCGATGTGCGAGCAGGGCCGTCCCGACCGTCAGCAGGCCCAGGATGACGATGGTCCCGGCGATAACGGAGAGCTTGAGGCGGTGCCAGATCATCGTCGGCGCCAGTCCCCACGCTTGAGGGCGCCGCCGTCCCCGCCGGGGGAGGCCCTTCCGCCCGGATCATCCGGCCGGCTGCGATCACTCGGCTTTGGCGGTCGTCGCGTGCAGTTCGGCAAGATAGGCATTCCATGCATCGGCGCAAGCCGCGCCACACCGCTCGATCCAGCGCGGCAGGATGGTATTGGAGAGCAGGGTCAGGCGGCGGGCGGCGTCGGCCTCGGATTGCGGCACCACCGCCAGCCGGTGGGTCATCGGCCGGCTGCATGCGACGGCGCCGGTGTTGCAGTCGAGCCCGCGAGCGGTGTCGGCCTGGGCCTGCTGCCAGATGCGGCCTTCGAGATCGGCGAGGCCTCCGCGGATCTGGGCCCGCACGTCCTCCGGCAGGGCCATCCAGGCGTTGACGTTGGCGCCGAAGAAGGAAAGCCCCCAGCTGATCGCCATGCTGTGGACGTGGGTGGTGACGTCGCCGAGGCCGATCTCGTGGCCGCTGAGGGTGCCGGTGATGGCGCAATCCACCACCCCCTGCCGCACCGCATCCACCACATCCGCGAACGGCACCACGACGGGAATGGCCCCGAGCGCCTTCATCAGATCGGACTGGGCCACCGAGGAGGTGCGGACCCGGCGGCCGGCGATGTCGTCGAGGCCGCGGAAGCCGGCGCGGCAGAACAGCACCTGCGCCGGATAGGCATAGATGGCGAGCAGCTCGATATCCCACCGGTCGCGCAGGATGTTGATGAGATGCACGCGGAAGGCGGCGACCGTCTTCTTCAGGGTCGCCATGTCAGGGTTGAGGATGGGCAGGTCCACGGCGTTGAGCTCCGGCTCTTCCGCCGAGACCACCGACATGAGGCCGGTGCCGAACGGCACCACGCCGAGCTGCATGAGCTGCAGCATCTCCTGCCCGCGCAGGCCGCCGCTGTCGTTGGGGATGATGGTGGCGACCACGCGCCCGCTGGTGCGCTCGGTGATCTCGCGCTCCCAGAACGGCTGCTCCAGCCGGGTGAACTGGGTGACGCCCCCGAGCCCGCCCACCACCTGCAGCCGGATGGGTTCATTCTTGGCGCGTGCGGGCGAGACCGGAGACAGGGCCATGAGGATGAGGGCGAGGGCGGCCATGAGCTGCCGCAGGCCCGCCCGTGCCGTCCCGATTCGCCCGTGAAACGCCTTCCGCCCGCGTCGCGCCCGCATCTTCCGGCCCCGCCTTCAGGCCAGCCGCCCGCCCCGAACCGCAACGCCGGGAAGGGATATTTCTGTGAGAGTGAGCGCATGGGCGGGGGATGCGCAAGCACAAGCTTGCCCCGTGGATGCCGCTTTCAGCCCTCAATCGGCGGAGGAGCGTTGTGCCTTCTCGTATTTGCGGACGACCCGCTCCCGCTTGAGGCGCGACAGGCGTTGCAGCCAGAAGATGCCGTCGAGCTGATCGCGCTCGTGCTGGTGGCAGACGGCACGCAGCCCCTCGGCTTCTTCCTCCTGAAAGGCGCCGGCGAGATCCTGGTAGCGCACCCGCACGCGGGCCTTCCGCTCCACCTCCTCCACCGCGCCGGGCATGGAGACACTGCCCTCGGCATGGCGGATGGTCTCGGGCGAGGACCACACGATCTCGGGATTGATATAGGTGCGCGGGCCGTCCTCATGGGACAGCTCCAGCACCACCACCCGCGCGGGCACGCCCACATGGGGCGCGGTGATGCCGATGCCCGGCGCGGCGCGCATCGTGTCGAGGAGGTCCGCCGCGAGGTCCGCGAGCGCCGCGTCGAACACCGTCACCGGCGCGGCCGGCAGCCGCAGCCGCGGGTCGGGGAATTTCACGATCTGGCGTACCGCCATGGGGGGCCTCCGTGTCGCGTCCCGATGCCTCCCGTCCGGACGCACAGCGGGGACTCGGGGCAGGGCGGGGATGTAATTTGATACCGCTTGATGGGAGGTTGGGTGCGACGGCCTCGATCTTGGACCCGGCAGGAGCTGAACCCGTCCCGAACCGGTCCCGAATCCCGCCGATTCCCCTGGTGCTACCCCCACTGAACCTGCCGATATCGGCTCCTATTGCGGGCGCCGCTCCCGCTCGTCCCAGCCGCCGATGACGTCCTGTTCCGGCTCCGGCGGACGGGGCATTCCGGCGAGGCGCAGGGTGCGGTCGAGCAGCACTTCGTAGATCGGCCTGCCGCCAAGTCCTTCTGCCACAAGGTTTGCGGTGACGCAGGTGAGGATGGTCGGCAGCAGGAGATCGTAGGCCCCGGTCAGCTCCGCCACCAGCACCATCCCCACCAGCGGCGCCCGCACCGTGGCCGAGAACAGGCCACCCATGGCGGCGATCCCGCAGGCCGCAAGCATCTGGGGCGGAAGGGAAAAAAGGCTCCCGAGCAAGGTCGCGAACAGCACCCCGACCGCCGTCGCCAGCGCCAGGATGGGGGCGAAGATGCCGCCGGGAATGCCGGTGGAATAGCTCGCCATGGTCATGGCGAACCGGATCAGGACGATCCCCGCCAACGTCAGCGCCGGCAACCCCATGCCCGGCAAGGACACCGCCAGCATCTCCCCCCCGAACGTCGCCTCCGGCCGCAGCACCAGCAACGGCCCCACCGCCGCTCCGACCACCACCGGCAGGACATAGGGCGAGACCTTCAAAGCCAGTCCCCGTGCGGCGTCCAGCGAAAAGACCAGCGCCGCATTGAAGGCGATTCCCACCCCTCCGAGAACCACGCCAAGCCCGACGAATGCGGGCAGGAAATGCAGCGGCACGGCGGCCACATCCATCTGCATGTCCGGCGCGGTACCGCCGATGACCTGGGCCACGATGGCGCTCGCCGCCGAGCAGATGATGACCGCGCTATAGGTCCGCAACCCATAGGGAAACTGCCGCCGCGTCTCCTCGATGACGAACAGGATGGCCGCCAGCGGCGCGTTGAACGCCGCCGCCAGACCCGCCGCGGCACCGGCCGCCAGCAGGCCCCGGCTGTCGCGCGTGCTGAGGCCGGCGGCGTCCGAGATGGCCTTGGCGATGGAGGCGCCCATGTGGATCGTCGGACCTTCCCGGCCCGCCACCAGCCCCGACCCGAGGGCCAGCACGCCGCCGACGAACTTCACCGGCAGCACCCGCTTCCAGCGCACCTCGCGCAGGCCTTCCAGCGCGCCCTCGATCTCCTGAACGCCGGAGCCCGCCGCCTCGGGGGCGAAGCGGCGCACCAGGAAGACCGCGAGGGCCACCATCAGAGCGGCGCCGGCCGAGAGGGCGGCATAAAGCTCCGGCCCCTGGAAATGCTCGCGCAGCAGCAGCGGCCACTCGCCGGCCTTCACCGTCGCCCAGTGGAAACCGGCGCCGACGCCGCCCCCGATGAAGCCCACCAGAGCGGCGAGGGCGTAATAGACGATGTCACGGGGCTTCTGGGCGGGCTCGGCGGTTGTCACGCGGGACCTCGGGGCGGGGCAGCTGGGCAGCCTGATGCACTGCAGCAACAGACTTAGCTGAGGCGTGCGGTGGGGGGCAAGGACTACCGACCCGTCCTCGTCCCGCCCCGCCCGGTTTCAAACCGCCTTGAGCGCCGGGGGCGCGGCCGGTCCCAGCATTCGCGGCGATTCCTCGCCGTGGAGGTGGAGCACCCGGTCATGCAGGTCCACCAGAGTGTTGCGATGGCCGATGGAGATGAAGGTGCTCTCCGGCAGACGCTCCCGCAGCAGGCGGTAGAGCGCCGCTTCGGTCGCCTCGTCGACGGCGGACGTGGCCTCGTCCAGCAGCAGCACCTCGGGCTCTTCCAGCAGTGCGCGGGCGATGGAGATGCGCTGCTGCTCACCCAGCGAGAGCTCGTGCGGCCACAGGGCTTCCGCATCCAGCCGGCCGGCGAGGTCGGCGAGGCCGACGGCGGTCAAGGCCTCGGCGATGCGGGCCCGCGGCACATCGGCGACGGGGCGGGGATAGGCGAGGGCCACATCCAGCCGCCCGGCCGGGACATAGGGCTTCTGCGGCAGCACCATGAGGCGATGCTCGGCGTGCCGGTGCACGGAGCCCGTCGAGTAGGGCCAGATACCGGCGATGGCGCGTAGCAGGGTGGTCTTGCCGGCACCGGAAGGGCCGGTGATGAGCACGCATTCCCCGTGCGCGATGTGCAGTTCGTCAGTGGCGAGAAGGGGCGCGCCGCCCGGCAGGCGCACATCAAGCCCACGCAGCGCCAAGGCCTTGGTGGCGGGAAGGGAGGCGAGGCTCTCGGTGGGACGGTTGGTCTGCGCCGCCGCGATGGCCTTCTCGAAGCCGGTGAGCCGCTGCACGACCGAGGTCCATTCCGCCAGCGTCACGTAACTGGAAATGAAGAAGGAGAACGATCCCTGCACCGAGGAGAATGCGCTCGCCGTCTGCATCAGCTGGCCGAGCTGGATCTGGCCGGAGAAATAGGCCGGAGCCACCACCACATAGGGGAAGATGGTCGAGATCTGGTTGTAGCCGGCGGTGAACCAGGTGAGGCGCTTCTGCGCCTTCATCAGCTCGACGAAATTGCCGAAGATGTGGGAGAAGCGTCCCTCGAGCTTGCGCTCTTCGGCCTGCGCGCCATCCAGAAGGGCGATCTGCTCGCCATTCTCGCGCACCCGCACGAGATCGACGCGGAAGTTCGCCTCATAGCGCTGCTGCTCGAAATTGAGCTTCACCAGCGGCCGGCCGATGAAATGGGCGAGGAGCGTTCCGCCCGCGGCATAGATCAGCGCTGCCCAGAACAGGTAGCCCGGCACGTTCAGCTCGCGCCCGAACAGATGGAGCGGCAGCGAGCCGGACAGATTCCACAGGATGACGGAGAAGGAGATGAGGGACACCACGGTGCCGAGCAGGCCGACGCCCACCGAAATCGTGCGGCTGATGAAGGACTGCACATCCTCGGCGATGCGCTGGTCGGGATTGTCCGCCTCATCGCCGCCGAGCCGCAGGCGATAGTGCACGTCGTCACCCAGCCATGCGCCGAGATAACGCCGGGTGAGCCAGCGCCGCCAGCGCACCTCCAGCCACTGCTTGAGGTAGATCTGGTAGACCGCCACGACGATGGCGCCTGCGGCGATGGCGCAGAAGATCAGGATCTGCGTCTTGAACGCGGCGAAATCCTTCTCCTGTATGGCGTTGTAGAACGCGACGTTCCACTCGTTCAGCATCACCGTGGCGAACACCCACGCGAGCTCCAGAGCGATCACCGCGGCGAGGAGGCCGATGGCGATCCAGCGTTCCTCGCTCTTGAAATAGGGCACGGCGAGGCGGCGGATGTCGCCGAGAAGGGATAGAAGGGCACGCAAGGCCGGGCTCTCCGGGAGGGCTTCGCGGCAAGCATTGAACCCCCGCGCATGACTGAACCATGGCCGCAGGATGAAGGATTGGAAAGGTGCCGGTGGGGCAGGGGAGGCGGGCAGGAATGAGGGAAAGGAATCGGGAATAACGGGCGTTACAGACAGGATTGCGAAAATTGTCTGTAAAAGATAGAAGTTACAGACAGGAATCGAAACCATGTCTGTAGCTCTCAAGCCCATCCCGCTGCCCCTCCAGACGCTCTATGCGGAACTCGTGCAGCAGGTGCATGGGGTCGTGGAGCGACCGGCATCGCTCTACCGGCGCGACATAAAGGGCGTCGAATACGTCTACGCCAAGCGCCCGGTTGGCTCCACCCGGCGCGACCTCTTCATAGGCAAGGCCGACGATCCGCAAGCGGCGGAGCGCATCGGCCTGATCGAGGAGGAGAATAGGGCCGCGAAGGTCCGCTCCACCCTCATCTCCACCTTGCGGCGCGCGGGCATTCCATCTCCGACGGCAGCCCTGTCGCAGGTGCTCGACGCCCTTGAAGAGGCAGGATTGTTGCGGCAGGCGGTGGTGGTGGGAACGGCCGCCTATCAGTGTTATTCGGCGCCGGTCGGTCACGCGCTGCCGGCCTCTGCCATGATGACGCAGGACGCCGACCTCGCCACGGCCAGTCTCGCCATCAGCGCTGTCGATGCGGGAGAGACGCTGGAAACCGTTCTGAAACGGGCCGATCCGAGCTTCCGGCCATTGCCCGGCCTCGATCGGGCCGCCCCGCCTTCCCATTTCCGCTCTGCGGCGGGTTTCGTGGTGGACCTTCTCACGCCTCAATACCGACGCACCGATCCCAATCCCATGCTGCTGCCCGCGCTCGCGGCCGGGGCGGCCCCTCTTCAGCACCTTGCATGGCTGATCGACGCGCCGATGGACGCTGCGGTGCTCTATCGCTCCGGCATCGCCGTGCGTATTCCCCAGCCAGCGCGCTTTGCAGTCCACAAGCTCGTCATTGCCCAGAAACGGGGAGGCGATACGGCCAAACGCGCCAAGGATCTGGTGCAGGCCGGTGCCTTGATCCATGCCCTGAAGGCAGCGGACCCGTTCGCCCTGTCCGATGCCTGCGAGGATGCCTGCGCGCAGGGCGTCACCGGCTGGCAGCGCCCCATCGAGCGCTCCCTCCGGGAACTCGGCCTGACACGGGACGAGCTTTGCGCCTGAGCGAGCCGGCACAGCGCCGGCCCAACCTCACGCCTTCTTCACGAATTCCGTGCGCAGCACGAGGCCCTTCACCTTCTCGACCTTGCAGTCGATTTCTTCAGGGTCGCCGGTGAGGCGGATGCCCTTGACCAGCGTGCCGCGCTTCAGGGTCACGGACGTGCCCTTCACCTTGAGGTCCTTGATGAGAGTGACGTTGTCGCCGTCCTTCAGGACGGCGCCGTTGGCGTCGCGGACTTCAATGTCGGACATCTTCCTCAAACCTCCTTGGCCAGCTCGCGCAGGCGGAACTTCTGGATCTTGCCGGTGGAGGTCTTGGGGATTTCCTCGAAAACCACGTGGCGGGGGCACTTGTACGCCGCCAGATGAGCGCGGCAATGGGCGATGATGTCCTCGGCCGTCGCGCTCATGCCGTTGCGCAGCTCGACGAAGGCGACGGGCGTCTCGCCCCACTTCTCATCGGGCTTGGCCACCACGGCGGCCGCGGCGATGGCGGGATGCTTGTAGAGGGCATCCTCCACCTCGATGGAGGAGATGTTCTCGCCGCCGGAGATGATGATGTCCTTGGAGCGGTCCTTGAGCTGGATGTAGCCGTCTGGATGCTTCACCCCGAGGTCGCCCGAGTGGAACCAGCCGCCTGCGAAGGACTTCTCGGTGGCCGAGGGGTTCTTCAGATAGCCCTTCATCACCACGTTGCCGCGGAACATGACCTCGCCTAGCGTCTCGCCATCGGCGGGGACGGGAACCATGGTTTCGGGGTCCATCACGTCGAGGGCTTCCAGCGCGCTGTAGCGCACGCCCTGCCGGGACTTGAGGAAGGCCCGCTGCTTGGCATCGAGCGCATCCCACTCCGCGTGCCAGTCATTGACGACCGCCGGGCCGTAGACCTCAGTGAGGCCGTACACATGGACCACGTTGAAGCCGGCGTCCTGCATGGCGGCAAGCACGGCCTCCGGCGGCGGGGCGGCGGCGGTGATGAACTCCACCCGGCCGGGCAGGGGGCGCTTGTCGGCTTCCGCCGCGTTGAGCAGCGTGGACATCACGATGGGCGCGCCGCACATGTGCGTCACCTTGTGGTCGGCGATGGCGTCGAACATGGCCTTCGCCCGCACCTGACGCAGGCAGACATGGGTGCCGGCCACCAGCGTGATGGACCAGGGGAAGCACCAGCCGTTGCAGTGGAACATGGGCAGCGTCCACAGATACACCGGATGCTTGCCCAGAGCACACGTCACCACATTGCCGACCGCCAGCAGATGCGCGCCGCGGTGGTGATAGACGACGCCCTTCGGATCGCCCGTGGTGCCGGACGTGTAATTCAGGGCGATGGCATCCCATTCATCGTCCGGCGTCTTCCAGGCGAAGTCTTCGTCGCCGGTGGCGAGAAAATCCTCGTACTCCATCACCCCGATGCGGTCGCCCGGACCGGTGAACTCGGGATCGTCATAGTCGATGACGAGCGGCTTGCAGACGGCGAGGGCGAGGGCCGCCTTGATGACCGGGGAGAATTCGCGGTCGGTGATGAGCACCTTCGCCTCGCCGTGGTCGAGGGTGAAGGCGAGGATGGCGGCATCGAGCCGGGTGTTCAGCGAATTGAGCACCGCGCCCACCATGGGCACGCCGTAATGGGCTTCCAGCATGGCCGGCGCGTTGGGCAGCATCACCGCAACGGTGTCGCCGACGCCGATGCCCACCTTTGCCAGCGCCGAGGCAAGGCGCCGGCTGCGAGCGTAGAAGTCGCGGTAATTGCGCTTCAAATTGCCGTGCAGGATGGCGGTGTGGTCCGGAAAGACGCTCGCGGCCCGCTCGAGGAAGCCGAGGGGCGTCAGCGGCTGGTAGTTCGCCGCATTCCGATCGAGATCCTGGTCGTAGATGCCGGCCATCGTGTCTCCCCCCTCGTCCGAAAGCTTGTGTTCGCGCCGGGATTCCGGTCGAATTGGAGCGCGAACCTAGCCGAGGGCGGCAGGGCGGTGCAATCAGCGGTGCCCGATACCAAAGTACCAGTTCGCCGCATGTGGTTGCAGACCCGGGCGACAAACGTCTTACGCATTTGTGCGAGCTTGCGCTGTAAAAAAGCACCCGGCACTACCGGGCCAAAGAAGACCCTTGAGGGAGACGTCCATGTCCATTGATCGCGCGAGCCGCTACGCGCAGGCCTATGCCGGCTGGAAGACCGATCCGTCCGCCTTCTGGGCCGAAGCTGCCCGCGGCATCGATTGGACCCGGCCGCCGGAGACCATCTTCGATGCCGATGCCGGCGTCTATGGCCGCTGGTTTCCCGATGCGGTGGGCAATGTCTGCCACAACGCCCTCGACCGCCATGTCGCGGCCGGCCGTGGCGATCAGGCGGCACTGATCTACGACAGCCCGGTGGCCGGCACCAAGCGCACGCTCACCTATGGCGAGATGCTGAAGGAAACGGCGACGCTGGCCGCGGTGCTTCAAGACATGGGCGTCACCAAGGGCGACCGCGTTCTGATCTACATGCCCATGGTGCCGGAAGCGATCTGTGCCATGCTGGCCTGCGCCCGCATCGGCGCCATTCATTCCGTGGTGTTCGGCGGGTTCGCCGCCAAGGAGCTCGCCACCCGCATCGAGGATGCCGAGCCGAAGGTGATCCTCGCGGCCTCCTGCGGCATCGAGCCGAACCGCGTCGTGCCCTACAAGCCGCTCCTCGACCTCGCCATCTCCATGTCGGCCGTGAAGCCGGAGCACTGCCTGGTGCTGCAGCGGACCCAGGGGCCGGGCGCGCTTGTGGAGGGCCGTGATCTCGACTGGCAGGCGGCGGTCGATGCCGCAGCCGCGGCAGGCAAGGCCGCCCTCTGCGCCGACATGCGGGCGACCGATCCACTCTACATCCTCTACACGTCTGGCACGACCGGGAAGCCCAAGGGCGTCGTGCGCGACACCGGCGGCTACATGGTTGCGCTCGACTGGAGCATGAAGAACCTCTACGGCATCAAGCCCGGCGAGGTATTCTGGACCGCCTCCGATATCGGCTGGGTGGTCGGCCATTCCTACATCGTCTACGCCCCGCTGATCCTCGGCGCGACCACGCTGGTCTATGAGGGCAAGCCGGTGGGCACGCCCGACGCCGGCGCCTTCTGGCGGGTGATCGAGGAGCACGGCGTCGTCGCGCTGTTCACGGCGCCGACCGCGCTCCGCGCCATCAAGAAGGAGGACCCTGACTGCCTCCTGAAGCAGGGGCGCGATCTTTCGCGCTTCCGCACCCTGTTCCTCGCCGGCGAACGGGCTGATCCCGATACCGTCGTGTGGGCACAGGAGCAGTTGAAGGTCCCGGTAGTTGACCACTGGTGGCAGACGGAGACCGGCTGGGCCATCGCCGCCAACCCCGTGGGCCTCGGCCTCCTGCCCATCAAGCTCGGCTCGCCCACGGTGCCCATGCCCGGCTACGACGTGCAGATCGTGGACGAGGCGTCCAAGCCCGTTCCGGCCGGCACCATGGGCTCCATCGTGGTGAAGCTGCCTTTGCCTCCCGGCTGCCTGCCCACCTTGTGGCAGCAGGACGACCGTTTCGCCGAGAGCTACCTCGCCGAGTTCCCCGGCTACTACAAGACCGCCGACGCCGGCTTCCTCGACGATGACGGCTATGTCTTCGTCATGGGCCGCACCGACGACATCATCAACGTCGCCGGCCATCGCCTCTCCACCGGCGGCATGGAGGAGGTGCTGGCCTCCCATCCGGACGTGGCCGAGTGCGCCGTCATCGGCGTGAAGGATGAGCTGAAGGGCGAGGTGCCCTGCGGCTTCGTCGTGCTCAAGGCCGGCGAGCGGCGCGCGCCGGACGTGATCGAGAAGGAACTGGTGGGGCTGGTGCGCGACCGCATAGGGCCGGTGGCGGCCTTCAAGCTCGCGGTCACGGTGAACCGCCTGCCCAAGACCCGCTCGGGCAAGATCCTGCGCGGCACCATGAAGAAGATCGCCGATCACGATCCCTGGACAGTACCGGCCACCATCGACGACGCGGGTGTGCTGGAGGAGATCGAGGGCGTGCTCAAGGAGCGCGGCATCGCCTGAGCGGGGTGCCGCTTTTTGACCCTATCGAGGCCGGGCGATTGCCCGGCCTTTTTGCGTCCGGCGGCTGGGATTTCGGCCCCAAAATTTCAACGCCTGCCGCCGCCGCGGGAGGGCACATAGCAGCTGTAGCCGATGAAGCACTGGGGATTGTCGCGCGTGGGCACCCATTCCGGGCGGGTCTCCTGGTCGTAGACGCAGAAGCTCTGGTCCCGCACATAGCGATCATAGAGGGTGGGGGAGGTGGCGAGCACCACGGCGCCCTTCGATTGAATGAGGGCCGCGGCCTGGGTGCAGGTGAAGGATCGGCTCTGAGTCTGCGCCGCCGCAGGCCCGGCGAGGGCGGCAAGGCCGGCCGCCATCACAAGGCCGAGAACCGGGCGGACCCGGCTGGTGGTGCACGTCGTCATGGCATCCTCCTTCGTGACGGACCTTTCGAGCCGGTCGTTCCTCACCGGAAGGAATTGTCCCGAGTCGGCACGTAGCAGGTATAGCCCACGAAGCATTGTGGATTGTCCTTCGTCTTGATCCATTCCGGCTTCAGCTGCTCGAAGCCGGAGCAGTAGCGCAGCGAAATCACGTAGCGGTCGAAGATGTTGGGACCCGTGCCCATGACGACGGCGCCCTGGCTCGAGACGAGGCCGGCCGCCGCGGCGCACGTCATCGTGAGGCTGTCTGGCCGCGCCAGCGCGGCGCCGGAGGTGATTGCGGCGAGCGCCGCCCCGGCCGCGACCGACCGCGCAAAGGCGGGGAATCGGTAAGGTTGCATGGCGTCCTCCTTCGGGAGACCTACGAATCCAGACTAAATCCGGGCCTCTGAACGCAGCTTGAAGGCGATTGTTTTTACGAACAATTTACCTTTCGGATCCGGTGACCGCGCCGATAGCCGGCGAAGGGCGGCGAACACCGCTATGTAGCGGTAGCATACTAGGAATTTGGCTCCGAGGCGTGCTGATTTGGGGCGACTGTGGCAAGAATGTTACGGCATTCCGGCGAGACCCCTGCTAGATAGATGTCACTGGACGAAAGGACTTGTGGCCCGAGACGGTCGTCGGTGATTTCGCCCAAAGCACAAGTTACCCAAGCAAGGGGGTTTTGGTCATGAAGCGGTTCCTTCTCGCCACTGTCGCGCTGGCGGCGCTCTCGGCTCCGGCCGCGGCTGCTGACCTGGCGACGAAGTATCCCGTCAAGGCGGTTGCCGTCGTTCCGGTGTTCTCCTGGACCGGCTTCTACATCGGTGGCAACGTCGGTTACGGCGGTGACTCGTTCACCTACGACGTCAACTACTTCGGCTCCCCGGTCGCCTCGGCCAGCCTGAACTCCTCCGGCTTCTACGCCGGTGGCCAGATCGGCTACAACTACCAGTTCGCGAACAACGTCGTGCTCGGCATCGAGACCGACCTGCAGTGGGCCAACATCGCTGGCACCGTCAGCGCTTCCGTCCTCGGCCTGCCGGTCGTGAGCGCTGGCACCACCATCGACTACTTCGGCACGATCCGCGCCCGCCTCGGCTACGCGATCGACCGGTTCCTGCCCTACATCACCGGTGGTGTGGCCTACGGCAAGACCGCGACCACGGCTTCGATCCTGGGCGTGCAGGTGTTCGACCAGTCCAGCACCAACTGGGGCTGGACCATCGGTGCCGGCGGCGAGTTCGCCATCACCAACAACTGGACGTTCAAGGCCGAATACCTCTACGTCGACCTCGGCTCTGCCAACGTGGACGCCGTCGCGATCGCGCCCGGCCTGAGCGCTGGTACGGACTCCAAGTTCAACTCGTTCCGCGCGGGTGTGAACTACAAGTTCTGATCGAAGCTCTGCTTCATCGTGAAGCCCGCTGCCTCGGCAGCGGGCTTTTCTTTTGCCTGCGCGACCCCGGCTTGGCGATCCGATCGCGTTCCGGTCCACGCAGCCGTTTCCGAACCATCAAAGCGCATCAGCGCGCACCGATCCGCCCGGAGCCCGCCACCGCCGCGGTTGTCGCTGAAGCCTCAACTGGGCTAGCGTTGCCCCATGAGCGACGAAATCGCCTTCGACCGAAGCTTTGATGTTCCAGCCGGCCGCCTCGATCAGGTGACGCCGTTGGTCCGGCGCATCGTGGCGCCCAATCCCTCGCCCTTCACTTTCACCGGAACCTGCTCCTACATCGTGGGCAAAGGTACGGTGGCGATCATCGATCCGGGGCCGGATGATCCCACCCATATTGCGGCGCTGCTCGATGCCGTGCGGGGCGAGACCGTCAGCCACATCGTCATCACCCATACCCATCGCGACCATTCCCCCGCGGCGCGCGCCATCCAGGCCGCCACCGGTGCGCCGACTGTTGCGGAGGGGCAACATCGCGCCGCCCGCCCGCTCGCCATCGGCGAGGTGAACCCATTGGACGCCAGCGCCGACATGGACTTCCGGCCGGACGTCGTCCTGCCCGACGGCGAGGCGGTGGATGGTCCGGGCTGGACGCTGACGGGTATCGCGAGCCCGGGGCATTGCGCCAACCACATGGCCTTCGCGCTGGCCGAGGAAGATCTCATCTTCTCCGGCGATCATGTGATGGCCTGGGCCACCTCCATCGTCGCGCCCCCTGACGGCTCCATGGGCGACTACATCCGATCGCTCGAACGCTTCGCGGCGCGTACCGAGTCGGTCTACCTCCCCGGCCACGGCGGGCCTGTGCGCGGAGCCCCGGCGTTCGTGCGCGATTACCTCGCCCATCGCGTGGCGCGGGAGGCCGCGATCCTGCGGGCGCTGGACAGGGAGGTGGAGACGATTCCCGATCTGGTGCGGGGCATCTATATCGGCCTCGACCCCCGATTGGTGGGAGCGGCATCGCTCACTGTTCTGGCGCATCTCGAGCATCTGGTGGCCAGCGGCCGGGTCGTTACCGACGGAACAGCAGCCATCACCGGCCGATTCCGCCGGGCGGCCTGACGCGAGAGAGACCGGCGCGGCCATGTGCGGACGGTTCGTCCAGCTGACGCCCCCGGCGGCCCTCGCCGCCCTGTTTGGGGTTGATCCGACGCTGGCGCCTCTGCCCAACGTCCCGCCCCGCTACAACGCGGCGCCGACTCAGTCTCTCATGGTGGTCCGCCGAAATCCGGAGACGGGGCGACGCCATCTCGATCTGCTGCGCTGGGGATTGGTGCCGTCTTTCGCCAAGGACCCATCCGGCGGCGCCAGTCTCATCAATGCACGTTCGGAGACTGTTGCGGAAAAGCCGACCTTCCGCGGGGCCTGGCGCGTCCGGCGCCGCTGCGTCGTCCCTGCCGACGCCTTCTATGAGTGGAAGGCCGTGGACAAGCGGCGCCAGCCCTTCGTCATTTCCCGCGCCGATGGCTCTCCCATGTCCTTCGCCGGCCTGTGGGAGGGCTGGAAGGATCCCGGCACGGGCCAATGGCTCCGCACCTTCACCATCCTCACCTGCCCCGCCACAGAACGCCTGCGCCCGCTGCACGAGCGCATGCCGGTGATCCTGCACGACTCGGAAATCTCAGCCTGGCTGGAGGGGGAGGAGGGCGCCGCCCTGATGCGATCCTATCCCGGCGAGGCGCTTCGCCTGACCCCGGTTTCGGCCAGCGTCAATTCCGTCCGCAATGAAGGCCCGGGTCTGGTGGAACCGTTGCCGCCCGACGAGGCGGCGGCTGCCGTTGCGCTTCTGGGAACGTCTGCGGTCTGAGACTCAGCGCCGCCGCCGCTCGGCTGCCAAGTCCGCCATCAGCGCCTCGATGCGCTGGGCGTTGGTGCCGAGGTCATGGATGCCGTAGCGGGCGGAGGACCGCACATCGACCCGCGCCCCCTTCGCGGTTGGCCGAATGCGGATCGAGACGTCACTGCGGAAGCCCATGACGGGGGAAACCGCCACGGCCTCGATCTGACCGTCGCGCCGGGTTCCGCGCGGGGGAATCGCATCGAGGATGTGCCAGCGCCGCTTCTGCACCAGGGCAAGGACCGTATTGAACGCCTCTTCCGGCGTCGCCGTGAGGTCGACCGGCTTGATGCCGGGATAGGCCATCCGCTGGGTCTCGGCCGCCGCCGACCCGCCGAAGGCAAGGCTGTTGGCATCCCGGGGGTGGGCCAGCATGAGGGCGCGAAAGCGGGGCGGATCGGTGGGGTCCGTCGCGATATCGGTGAGCTTCGGCAGCATCATGCCACGGGCGAGGACGGCTGCAGGCCCGGCGAGAACCAGACCACCTATGGCGACCGCAGCAATGGCGCGACCTATGCCGAGCCATCCCGTTTCCCAGGTGATGAAGAAGGCGACGATACCCATGGCGGCGGCGATGAGCGCCATGCCGAGCCCCGCGGACAGCGTGGCGATGGCCGGTTGGAAATCCAGCATTCCCGCGCGATAGAGACCGGCAGCAAGCGCCACCACGGGCACCGAGAACAGCGCCAGCCGGAAGCTCCAGCGGGCCAGCGGTGAATAGCGCTCCTCGGTGTAAAGCCGGCGTCTGATCATCCTGCGGCCTGTGGTGCGCGTTCTGCGCCGTTGCCGGTTGGTTAGACCGCGTTTTCGGCGGCGAGGGAAGAGGCTTTGCCCCCCGAGGCGAGGAGGACCTCGGGCAGGTCGTCCACGCTGTCCACCACGAGATCCGCATCGGTGACGAGATCGTCCACCGGCGCCGGCCCGCTGCGCACCAGGATGAAGCGCGCGCCCGCCCCACGTGCGGCCGCAAGGTCGTGGGCACTGTCGCCGATCACCGCCATTGCGTCCGGGTGGTGGCCGAACCGCTCGGCGAACGCCGCCACCATTCCCGGACCGGGCTTTGAGCCGAAGCCGGAATCATAGCCGTGAACCGCGTCGAGGAGATCAAGAAAGCCGAGGGCTGCCGCCTGCTGACGGGCGTTCTCTTCCGCGTCATTGGTGACGATGCCGAGGGCGAAGCCTGCCGCCTTCAGCCGTTGCAGCGCCCGGGCGGGATGGCCGATGGGCGTGAGGTTGGCGAGGCCCTCGGCCGCGAACAGGCGATCAATCTCCGCGAGGAAGCCGGCATCGGCCGGGCGGCCCAGAGCGTGAGCCCAGAGCGGGCCATAATGGGCCGACGAGCCGGAAACGAGGGGCGAGGTGGGCAGGAAGCGTTCCTCGTCGGGGAGATAGTGGCTCACCGCCTCGAGCCGGGCGACGGCATGGGCGTCATCGCGCGCCATCTGCCGCATGACCGCACCGGCCGCCCGACCCCAGGTGCGGTCGAAGTGAACCAGGGTGCCGTCCTTGTCGAAAAGCAGCGCGGTCAGATCCTGCATGGGTTCATCCGCTGGGCGGGGAGGGGCACCCGCAGGCCGGCTCGACCGCAGCGGAGGACGTCTTTAGTATCACGTGTATGTCATCCAGACGACCCGCCGCTCCGAGCCGTTCCCTGACCATGCCCGACGCAGCGCTGCGGAGGGCGGTGCCGTGGAGGGCGGGGATGCCGCTCGCCGTATGCATCGGCCTGGTTGCATTCACGATGCCCGGCCCATCAAGCGCGGCGACCCCGCTGCCACCCGTCAAGCCCAAGGATCTTAAGGCGTCCTCCTCTTCGGCGGTTGCGCGGATGCCCTCCCTGCGCGCGGCCCCGCTTCCGCCGCGGCGCCCGCCGGAACTGGCGGAGGAGGACGGCGCGGCAGAGGCCGATGGGCAGGACGCCGCGCGGCAGGAGGGACCGGTGGACGTTGGCAGGGCAGATCGCTTCGTGCGGGATCCCGTACGGCCTGGGCAGCGGCCTCAGGTGGCCTCGCGGGAGACGGCGCCCGACGCCGCGGTGACCTCCGGCGGCCCGAGAGTCCCGACTCCATCGGCCGTATCTCCGAGCGTGGTGCCGTCGGCACCGGCCGGTCCCATGGTGATGCCCGCGGCCTGCGCCGATCTGGTCGCGGAGGGGGCGATCGAAGCCAGCCTCGAGACGTCCCTCACTCCCAGTCCAGTCTGCGGCGCGTTCATTCCGGTCAGACTGACCGCGGTTCGGCTGGCCGACGGACGGATGCTTCCGCTGAAGCCGGCGGCGATCTCGCGATGTGAAATGACCATGGCTGCCGCGGCGTGGATGAGTGAGGCGCTGGCCCCCGCCGTCGCTGCCGCCGGCGGGGAGCTGACGGCGATCCGCATCGCCGATTCCTACAATTGCCGCCCGCGCAACCGGGTGGCGGGCGCCAAGATGAGCGAGCACGGCCGCGGCAATGCGGTGGATGTGGGCGGCTTCGAGCTGGGCGACGGACGGGTGTGGACGGTCGCGAAGGGGGGCCTGCCGATGGCCCTGCGTGCGTCCATGAAGGACAGCGCCTGCACCCGTTTCGCCACGGTGCTCGGCCCCGGCTCAGACGGTTATCACGAGGATCACATCCATGTGGACCTCGCCCAGCGCCGGAATGACTTCAAGCTGTGCCACTGGAATCTCGACGCCGGTTCAGCCGTGGCATCGCGCAAGGACAAGCCTGCGGCGACCGCTCCGGCGGCTTCGACCGGGGGAGGAGATGACGAGGCGGCGGAGAAGGCCGGGGCAACCGCCGCCGGGAATGCCGAGTCCGAGCCCCAGGCCCAGAGTGCGCCACTTCCTCCGCCCAAGGGCGGGGCTGCAACCGGCAAGCCCACTACCGGCAAACCCGCTACCGGGAAGGGCACGGCCAAAAGTGACGCGCCGGGCGCGGATCGCGCCGCAAAGCCCGGCCAGACGAAGACCTCCCCACCCAAGAATACTCAGACCAAGGACAGTGGCGCAAAGGGCTCCCAGCCAAAGCAGGGTCAGGCCGACTGAAGGCTTCACAGTCTTCCGTAAGGAGAGCGCGCAAACAAAAAAGGGCGCGGCCGAGCCGCGCCCTTTTTGCGTCAGACAGACGTAAGGCTCAGAGCACCACGACCTCGGCGCCAACCGGAACCCGGCTGTAGAGATCGATCACGTCCTCGTTGAGCATGCGGATGCAGCCCGAGGAGATCGCCTGGCCGATGTATTCCGGCTGGTTGGTGCCGTGGATACGGAACAGGGTGTCCTGATTGCCCTGGTAGAGGTACAGGGCGCGGGCGCCCATGGGATTGTGGGGGCCGGGCGCCACATAGGAGGGCAGGCCGGCAATGCGCTGGTGGATTTCCGGCGTGGGAGTCCAGCTCGGCCATTCGGTCTTGCGACCGACCTTGGCCTGGCCGCGGAAGGCGAGGCTTTCCTCGCCGACGGTCACGCCGTAGCGGATCGCCTTACCGTTGCCTTCCACGTAGTAAAGGTACTTGTTCGGGGTATCGACGACCACCGTTCCCGGCTTCTTGTTGGTCGGATACTCAACGATATGCCGCGCATACTGACCCGAAGGCTTCACATTCGGGTACGGCTTGTTTGCAAGAAGCTGCTTGTCACGCGCCGTCATCGCCGTTTCCGGCGCCGGCGCAATTGTCTCGGACACGCAGCCGCTGAGCATCAATCCCGTCAGCAGTGCCCCGACGACCCGCCACATCATAGCTCGCCTCTTTAACTCTTCCCTTGACGCACAAGGAGGATTCGACCCGCAAAAATGAATTAACCCAATGTCCGCTCCGCTAGAAGGGTGTTCAGTTGAGGAGCGGATGCTTGTGAGAAAGCGTTGCAGAAATGCCTCACAGATTGCCCTTTCGGCACCCTCTTTGGAGTTTCGCAAGCTTTGGGGCGCCTACTCTTCGTATGACCGCGGAGAAGTCGCATCGGCTGCACAGTTTTGACGCAGTTGATCGCCATCTCTGGAAGGGTCACGCGAAGGTGCCGCTGCGTAACGGCGCACCACACAGGAGTTGGGACATGTCTACCGGACACCAAGGGCTCAGCCCCCGGGAGGAATCGGATCTGAAGCGTACGGCGCAGAGCCAGCAGTGGCGCGACATCGGCATTTCCGCCGTCGCCGCGGCCGCCCAGCAGGCGAGCGACAAGAAGGCGGTCGAGGCCAAGGCGGCGCAGGCCAACAAGGTCGTCACCCTCAAGGACATCGACTTCCTCGCCGCCTGAGGCGGGAGCGATGGTCCACCCGGAACCGGCGCGGGGGCCGGACCGGGGTGGTGAAAGCGGTGCGCTGGCCGCAAGATGTCACGCATCGACACCCCCACGTCCCGATCGGCGGCGACACCGTTTTGCCGCCGGACGTCCGGGTGGGTGGTATCCGTAGCGGGGAGTGGAAGCGGCGGCGGTCGCACCTCCCGATCGGCTCGGTTCCCACACGTCTCGCGGCGGGCTAGAAGGGCGGGCCGATCAAGGACCGCCGCATGCTCTTCGCCTATATCGCCAGACAAGGAAGCCTTGAGGCCGTTCCGGTCACGGACGGACCCATCCCCGAGGCCGCGGTCTGGGTCGACCTGATCTCCCCCTCCGAGGCCGACGACGACCGTGCGGAATCGTTCGCCGGCATCTCCGTGCCCACACGGGAGGAGATGGGCGAGATCGAGCAGTCGAGCCGCCTCTATGTGGAGGACGGCGCGCGCTACATGACCGCCACCATACTCTGCGGCGCCGATACCGAGACGCCGGTGATGCTGGCCGTCACCTTCATCCTCACCCGCAACCGCCTCATCACCGTGCGTTATGGCGAGCCCCGGGCATTCCCCTCGGTCTCCAACCGGCTGGGCAAGTCGTGCCCCGCAACGGTGAAAGGCGAGGATATCCTCATCGAACTGCTGGAGGCCGTGGTGGACCGCTCCGCCGATGTGCTGGAACAGATCGGCGCGGATGTGGAGCGCATCTCCCGGCGCATCTTCGAGCGTTCCAGCGATCGGGAGAACGCCAACCAGCGCTACCGCGCCATCCTGTCCCATATCGGCCGCAAGGAGGGGCTCGTCTCCTACGCCCGGGAAAGCCTTGCTTCCCTGCAGCGGCTCATTTCCTTCCTCGGCGCGGACACCGACGGCTCGACCATCGCGAAAGACGGCAAGGCCAACATCAAGTCCATGAGCCGGGACGTGGCCGGACTGTCCGACTACGCCAATTTCCTCGGCGACAAGCTGCAGTTCCTGCTGGACGCCACCATCGGCATGGTGGGCCTGGAACAGAACAACATCATCAAGATCTTCGCCGTGCTCTCGGTGGTGCTCATGCCGCCGACGCTGATCGCCTCGATCTACGGCATGAACTTCCAGCACATGCCGGAGCTGAGCTGGACCTATGCCTATCCGGCGGCACTCGTCGCGATGGTGATCTCCGGCATCCTGCCCTACGTCTTCTTCAAGTGGCGCGGCTGGCTGTAGACCGCCGCGTCAGACGTGCTGGCCGCCATTGATGTGGATCTCGGCGCCGTTAAGGTAGGAGGAGGTCTCCGTGCACAGCACGTAGATGATCTTCGCCACCTCGTCCGGCGTGCCGAGGCGCTGCATGGGAATCTGCGCCACGATCTTGTCGGTGCCCGGCGAGAGGATGGCGGTGTCGATCTCGCCCGGCGCGATGGCGTTCACTCGGATGCCCCTGCGACCAAAGTCGGAAGCCATCTCCCGCGTCAGGGAGGCCAGCGCCGCCTTCGAGGTGGCATAGGCCGCGCCCGCGAAGGGGTGCACCCGTGAGCCGGCGATGGAGGTGACATTCACCACCGAGCCCTGCGCCTTCTCCAGTTCCGCCGAAAGCCCGCGGGCGAGGATGATGGGGGCGAAGAAATTCACCTGGAACACGTCCACCCAGGTTTCGAGGTCGGTGTCCAGCGTACCGAGGCGGGTGCCGCCCTCGCCCTTGGGCGAGATGGCGGCATTGTTGACCAGCGCGTCGAGCTTGCCCTCCGGCAGGCGGCTCTTGACCTCGGCGATGGCCGCCTTGGTGCTGGCAGGGCTCGAAAGGTCCACCTGCAGATGGTCTTCGGGGCCGGCACCCCACGGGCACTTCTCGGGAAAAGCATGGCGCGAGCAGGAGATGACGCGCCAGCCGGCGGCGGAGAAGCGCTTCACCGTGGCGTGGCCGATGCCGCGCGAGGCCCCGGTGAGGAGCATGATGCGCGGCCGGTCTTCGGTTTCGGATGTCATGATGTCAGCCTCGGCCACAGCGGGCGAACGTGATGCAGCATCCGCCCACGTCCGGGTCAAGTCCCGTCAGCCCCGCCGCCAACCCTTTCGGTCAGGGATAGAGCCGCGTCTTGGTCCAGGCCTCGCCCTCGCCGGCGCGGCGGAACACCACGCGGTCGTGCAGGCGGAACGGCCGGTCGTGCCAGAACTCGATGGCCACGGGCAGGATGCGGAAGCCGGTCCAGTGGGGCGGGCGCGGCACGGTGCCGAGGGCATATTTCGCGGTCGTCGTCGCCACGGCGGCCTCGAGCGCAAAGCGGCCTTCCAGCGGGCGCGACTGGGTCGAGGCCCAGGCGCCGATCTGCGAGAGGCGGGGGCGGGTGGCGAAATAGGCGTCCGCCTCCGCGTCGCTCACCTGCTCCACCGGCCCGCGCACCCGCACCTGCCGGCGCAGCGACTTCCAGTGGAACACCAGCGCCGCCTTCGGATGGGCCGCCAGCTCCCGTCCCTTGGCGCTGCCGGTGTTGGTGAAGAAGACGAAGCCGCGTTCGTCCAGCCCCTTCAGCAGCACCATGCGCGCGTCCGGCAGCCCGTCCTCATCCACGGTGGCGAGGGTCATGGCGTTCGGATCGTTGGGCTCGGACTTGCAGGCCTCCTCGAGCCATTCGGCAAAAAGACGGAAAGGCTCGGAAGATTCGGTGAAATCACCGGATGTTAAGGGATCACGGGGTTCCATGGTGTCGCTCGCCGTCATGTGGAGCCCCTCGTGTCTGACCGTTCGCACGCCTCTCCGGGCGGCTTCATCGTTCTATATAGAAGTGTCGGGCGCCCGCGCGAAGGGCTCGCGGCCATGGCAGGCGCGTGTCTTCTCGCCGCGCTCCTGTCCGGTTGCGCCAGCGCGCCGCTCCACGACGACGATTCGCTCGTCACCGGCTCCATCAAGGCGACGCAGGTCTCCCTGCCGGTGCCGGAAGGGCCGGCCCCCAAGGGCATCACCGCCGGCGACTGGACGCAGGCCAAGCTCGCCCTCGACCAGGCTCTCGCCGCCCGCGATGGCGACGTGTCGGTGCCGTGGGACAATCCGGAGACCGGCGCCCGCGGCACGGCGACCCCGGTCGGCCCGACCCAGGCCGGTTGCCGCGGCTTCATGATCTCGCTGGTGGACGGCAAGTCCGCCGACCGCTGGGTGCAGGGCGAGGCGTGCAAGGGCCGCACCGGCACAACGCTCAACCAGGTCCGCCTGCTCGGCCGCGCCTGAGCCTTCTCCCAAGGAATGGCGCGGAAAACGGGCATGGCGCACAAAAGCGCAATCGGGTTGAGCGGTGCCGTTGCATTTTCTGCGCCGCGAACCACATGTTCCCTGCGGCTGGCCGCCTGAGTGCCGGCCGGCGAGGTGACTATTCATGCGTGATCCCTACGACGTCCTCGGTGTTTCCAAGACCGCCGACGAGGCAGAGATCAAGCGCGCCTACCGCAAGCTCGCGAAGAAGCTCCACCCGGATGCCAATGCGTCCGATCCCAAGGCCCAGGACCGCTTCGCCGAGCTGAACACGGCGCACGAGATTCTCTCCGACAAGGAGAAACGGGGCCAGTTCGACCGCGGCGAGATCGACGCGGAGGGCAAGCCGCGCGCTCCGGAATTCACCGGCTTCGGTGGCGGCGGCCCCCGGCGCGGGCCCGGCGGCTTTTCCGGCTTCGACGGCGACACGATTTTCGAGAGCTTCTCCTTCGGTCCCGAAGGAGCCCGGCGCACGTCCCGTGGCGGCGGTGGTGGGTTCGAGGATATCGGCGACATCTTCGGTTTCGGTCGGCAGCGCCGGTCTGCCGGTGGCGGCTTCGCGCCCCAGCCGGGCGCCGACATGGAAATCACGCTCCCCGTCTCCTTCGAGGAGGCGACGCAGGGGGCGTCCAAGCGCGTCGGGCTGCCCAACGGCAAGCAGATCGACATCAAGATCGCCCCCGGCACCCGCGAGGGGCACCGGATGCGCCTCAAGGGGCAGGGCGAGCCGAGCCCCATGGGCGGCCCGGCCGGCGATGCCTACGTGACCATTTCCTACGCCAGCCATCCGCTGTTCGAGCGTGATGGCGACGACCTCAGGCAGTCGCTGGACGTGCCGCTCGCCGATGCAGTGCTCGGCGCCAAGGTGCGGGTGCCGACGCTCACCGGCGCGGTGGAACTCGCCATCCCGGCCTGGACCTCCGGCGGGCGCACCTTCCGCCTGCGCGGCAAGGGCCTGCCCAATGCGACAGGGGGCCACGGCGACTTGCTGGCGCGGGTGAACGTGGTGCTGCCGGCGGAGAAGAGCGCGGAGCTGGAAGAGCTGATGCGCAAGCTCAAGGGAAAGGCGGCCTAAAGGCCGCCTCCTTCTGCCATCCGGCTTGCCTGCGACGTTCCGGCTTACCATTTCGGCCGGCTTTCCACCCGTGCGGCTGCCTTCTAGAGTGCGCGCCCCGACAAGCATAACGGAAGCGCGCCCATGTTCCTCGAATTGCAGAACCTCTTTTTTGAAGACCTGACGGTTGGGCGCATCGAGCGCATGTCGAAGACGGTTTCGTCGTCCGACATCGTGGGCTTCGCCGAGCTGACCGGCGATCGCAATCCCATCCATCTGTCCCAGCATTTCGCCGCGCGCACGCCCTTCGGCGGCCGTATCGCCCATGGCCTTTATACGGCGAGCCTGATCTCCGCCGTTCTCGGCACCCGCCTTCCGGGCCCGGGCGCGGTCTACATCTCCCAGACGCTGAACTTCCGTGCCCCCGTGCGCATCGACGACACGGTGGAGGTGGAAGTGCGCGTGGTGGAGCTGATCCCCGAGCGCTTCCGCGCCCGTCTCTCCTGCATCTGCACGGTGAAGGGCGAGGTGGTGCTGGATGGCGAGGCGTGGGTGAAGGTGCCGTCGGCCGCCACCCAGAAGGTTGCATCGGCCTGAGCGGTCGTCCACGCTGCCTCCCCCGGCACGAGGAGAGGCGGCATGTTCGAATCCGCGACGTTCGCGCATCATCTCGACAAGGCCGCCTTCAAGGCGATGGAGCCCAGCCTGCGCGAGGATTTGCTCACCGCGCAGTTCCAGCTGATCGAGCAGAAGCGACGCAGCCTCATCGTGCTGATCCACGGGCCGGATGGCGCCGGCAAGGGGGCGGTGCTGAACCGCCTCTATGGCTGGCTGGATGTGCGCAAGCTCCAGACGCTGACCTTCGACATGCCCTGCGCGCCGGAAGATCGTCCGGCCATGTGGAAATACTGGCGCGAGCTGCCGCCTTTCGGCCAGATCGGCATCATGCTCGGCTCCTGGTACCACGCGCCCCTGTGCAAGCGGGCGCTGGACGAGATGAAGCGCGGCGACTTCATGGCGGCGCTCGAGGAAATCCAGCGCTTCGAGGCGATGCTCCACGCCGAGGGCGTGAGCCTGCTCAAGATCTGGCTCTATCTGGATGCGGAGGAGGCCCGCGTCCGCCTCAAGGGCGTCACCAAGGGCGACTGGCAGCGCCCCGTGGTGCGGGAATGGGAGGAGCTGAAAGGCGCCGGCCCGCGCAAGCGGCTGCTCGCCATCTCCGAGGACGCCGCCCGGGCCACCTCCACCGAAACGTCGCCCTGGCATGTGGTTCCGGCGGCCGACGAGGAGTATCGCGACGCCATGGCCGGCAGCCTGCTGCTGGAAAAGCTGCGCGCCTTGGTCGCCGAGCCCGAGCCGGCGCCCCAGCCGCTCGCGCCCAACCCCACGCGGCTGCCCCCGGCGCTGCCGACCTTCTCCATCCTTTCCACGCTGGACCTGTCGAAATCTCTCAGTGAGGACGATTACGACCGCCAACTGGCGCAGGAGCAGAGCCGTATCACCCGCCTCACCAATTCCCCGCGCTTTGCCGATGCGGGGCTGGTGGTGGCGTTCGAGGGCTCGGATGCGGCGGGCAAGAGTTCCACCATTATGCGGCTGCGGCGGGCGCTCGATCCCCGCCGCTTCCGCGTCCATCCCATTGCCGCCCCGACCGACGAGGAGCGGGCGCGGCCCTATCTCTGGCGCTTCTGGCGGCACATTCCGGCCCATGGGCGCACGGTCATCTTCGACCGGTCCTGGTACGGCCGCGTGCTGGTGGAACGGGTGGAGGGCCTGTGCGGGCCGGACGACTGGGGCCGCGCCTATGGCGAGATCAACGATTTCGAGGCCCAGCTCTCGGCGGCGCACTATGTGGTGGTGAAGTTCTGGCTCGCCATCAGCCAGGAGGAGCAGGCCCGTCGCTTCGAGGAGCGCGAGACCGTCGCATACAAGCGCTTCAAGCTGACCCCCGAGGACTGGCGCAACCGGGAGAAATGGCCGCTCTACGAGGCGGCCGTGACCGAGATGGTGGACCGGACCTCCACCCGCGTCGCCCCGTGGACACTGGTGGAATCCGAAGACAAGCGCTACGGCCGGGTCAAGGTGCTGAAGACCATCGCCGACCGGCTGGAAGCGGCGCTCGGCTAAGCGCGCGCCTCCCACACCTGCCCCGGGTGAAGCGGCAGGAAAAGGTGCCGCGCGATGCCCGCGGCGTCGAGTGCCTCGCCCAGCGCGCGCTTCGGCGCATCCTGCCCTTCGTCCGTGAGGCGGAACGTGCCCCAGTGGATGCCGAGGCCCTGGGCGGCGCCGGTGTCCTCCAGGATGCGGACGGCCTCCGCGGGATTGGTGTGCTGGGGCGCCATGAACCAGCGCGGCTCATAGGCGCCGATGGGGATCAGCGCCACGCGCGGCGCGCCGAACGCGCTTTTGACCGACCGGAAGATGGCGCCGGTGCCATAGCCCGTATCGCCGGCGAAATAGATCAGCCCTTCCGGCGTCGCCAACACGAAGCCGGCCCACAGGGCGAACCGCCGGTCCCTTATGCCGCGCGCCGACCAGTGGTTCGCGGGATGGACGATCGCCTCCACGCCCGCGCCGAGATCGAAGCGTTCTCCCCAGTCGCCGGTGGTGATGTCGAGGGCCTTGATCTGCGGGCGCAGGATCTTGTCGTTGCCGAGCGGCGTCAGCACGCGCGGGCAGTGGGCGCGCTGGAGGCGACGCAGCGTCGCGAGATCCATGTGGTCGTAGTGGTTGTGGCTGAGCAGCACCCAATCGATGGGCGGCAGCGCGCCGAAGTCGATGCCGGGCGGGGTGTGCCGCTTCGGCCCCAGAAATCGGAGCGGACCTGCGCGTTCCGACCAGACCGGATCGGTGAGGATGTTCAGCCCCGCGACCTGGATGAGCACGCTGGCGTGCCCAACCATGGTGATGCGGATGCCGGACGTCACGCGAGGAGGCGGCGTCTCCTGCCGTGCGGGGAGTCGCGGCTCGGCTGGCCAGCCGATGGGTGCGGGCTCCTGTCCCCGCTTGGCGCGGCGCCAGGCGAGAAGATCCTTCAGGCTCTTGTCGGTGGAGGGGTGGTCGGGATTGAAGAAGCGCGTGCCGTCGAAATGATCCGAGGGCGGGCCATGATGGTACGGACGGGGCATGGCTCGACACTAGCCGAATTTGGTGGTGCTGGCGCGCTATTCGGCCGCCAGCGCGTGCTCGGCATGGGGAAACGGGCAGGCCGCGCCCTGCAGATGGCCGCGCCCGAAATCGGCCAGCGCTTCCACGACGCCGCGCAACGCCTCGCCCTTCTGCGTGAGCCGGTAGCCGACTTGCGGCGGCACCGTGGGATAGACCCGGCGCAGCACCAGCCCGTCCGCCTCAAGCTCGCGCAGCGCCTTGGAGAGGATGCGCTGGGTGACGTTCGGCATCCTCCGGCGCAGCTCGGAGAACCGCAGCTCGCCGCCCATGAGGTGATGGAGCGTCGCGCCCTTCCACTTGGCGCCGATCAGCGCCAGCGTCGCTTCCACGGGGCATCCCGTTCCCGGATAGGTCACGTGGCGCGTTGCCAATGCTCGTCCCTCCAACCGCCGCTATGGCGGCGAAGTATGGCGGAGGGCGATCGCTCACACCACACGGCGTATCATGACTGATACCAGCCCACCCGATTGTGCCGTCTTGCGCCGCGCGCCGGACGATCAAGATTAGGGGACACCGGCGCGCCCCGCGCCAGCTTCGAGAGAGATCGTCATGAAGGCCATCGGTTACGTTGCCTCCCGTCCCGCCGACAGTCCGGATGCCCTGTTCGCCTTCGAGACGCCGAACCCCGTTCCGGGTCCGCGCGACCTGCTGGTGCGGGTGAAGGCCATCTCGGTCAATCCGGTGGATACGAAGGTGCGCATGCGCCGCCAGGGGACGGCCGAGGCACCGGTGATCCTCGGCTGGGATGCGGCCGGCGTGGTGGAGGCGGTGGGCGCCGACGCCGGAGCGTTCGCGGTGGGCGACGAGGTCTATTATGCCGGTGCCATCACCCGGCCCGGGACCAATGCCGAGCTTCATCTGGTGGATGCCCGCATCGCCGCGCGCAAGCCGCGTACCCTCTCCTTCGCCGAGGCCGCTGCCCTGCCGCTCACCGCGCTCACGGCCTATGAGAGCCTGTTCGACCGCCTGCGCCTGCCGCGCGGTGTCGCCGACGACAAGACGGTGCTGCTGATCGTCGGGGCCGCGGGCGGCGTCGGCTCCATGGCGGTGCAACTGGCGCGCCGGCTCGCCTCCGCCACCATCGTCGGCACCGCCTCCCGCCCCGAGAGCATCGCCTGGGTGAAGGAACTCGGCGCCGACCACGTGATCGACCACACCAAGCCGCTCGCGGGCGAGCTGAAGGCGCTCGGCCTTGGCGGCGCGCACCGCATCTTCAGCATCACCGGCACCCAGCAGCACTGGCCGCAGCTGGTCGAGGCGCTGGTGCCTCAGGGCGCCATCTGCGTCATCGACGATCCCGCCGTGCTCGACGCCACCCTCCTGAAGCCCAAGAGCGGGGCGCTTGCCTGGGAGTCCATGTTCACCCGCTCCATGTTCGAGACCCCGGACATGGACACCCAGCACCGCATCCTCTCCGAGGTGGCGGGACTGGTGGACGAAGGCCTCCTGCGCACCACCCTCGGCGCCCACTTCGGCCCCATCACCCCGGACAGCCTCCGCCGCGCCCATCTCGCGCTGGAGACCGGGCGGTCCATCGGCAAGATCGTGCTGGAGGGCTGGGAGTAGGCGGCATGGCGCGGTGGCTGGGGCGCCTGGATTCGAACCAGGGAATGGGGGAATCAAAATCCCCTGCCTTACCACTTGGCTACGCCCCAACGCGGCGGCGGAACATATAGGCGTGGGGGGCTCATGTCCACGGATCGGCGTGTGATTGCCGATGCGAATGGAGGATGCCGGGCGCGGTGGTTGATGTGCCCGGCACAACGGCGGCGCGGCAGTTGTGCATTGGGATAAATTACGCAGCGTCATCAAATGTTTGTGCCGCGATTTCGCCTTTGTCGCATGGCGTGCTGACGCGGCGTCCGAAACCGGACCGTGCGCCGCGCCGCTTCGCGCGGCCCTCTTTGGAGGCCTGCACCCATGCGTGCACGTACTGCCATCCTCGCCTTCACCTTCGCTGCCGCCTTCGCCGTGCCCGCCTTCGCGCAGAGCACGACAGCCCCCGCCACGACCAAGCCGGCCGCAACCACGCCGCCGGCGGCCGCGACCACGCCTCCTGCGCCGACCGCTCCGGCCGCCACGGGCGCCGGCACTGCGGCCAAGCCTGGTGCGCAGCCCTCGGCTGCGAAGACGGCAGCGCACCAGCGTCAGGAAGCCTGCGGCGCAGAGTGGCGCGCGGCGAAGGCCGCGGGGAAGATTCCCGCCGGTCAGACCTGGCCGAAATACTGGAGCGCCTGCAACACGCGCCTCAAGGCGCAGGGAAAGTAATGGCACTGGCCCGGGCGCATCGCGTCCGGGCCTTGCCGGCCGACGGCGCGATACGAACAGGTCCAGCCGGCTCTCAGGCGTCGGCTGGTACGGGTGCCGTGCGGGTCAGCTGCCCGTGAAACGGGGCGCCCGCTTCTCGGCGAAGGCGAGGCGGCCTTCGCGATAGTCGGAGCTGGCATTGGCGAGGGCGGTGGCGCGCTTCGCCTCGCCGGTGAGCGGTTGGCTGCCGCTTTCGGCCGCGCGGATGGCGAGCTTGGCAGCCTTGAGCGTCAGGGGTGCGTTCTCGGCGATGCGGTGGAGCGTGCGCTCGGCTAGCGCCTCCACCTCGGCGGCTGGCGCGATGAGGTCCACCGCGCCGACCATGTGAGCGCGCTCGGCCGGGAGGCGATCGGCGGTGAAGAACAGCTGCCGCGCGCCTTGGCTGCCGAAGGCCCGAAGCACCCGACCGAGGCCGCGCGGATCGTAGCCAAGGCCAAGGCGCGCCGCGGGAATGGCAAAGAAGGCGTCGTCAGCGGCGATCCGCATGTCGCAACTCGCCGCCAGCGCAGCCCCCGCGCCGACGCAGGCGCCGCGGATGAAGGCGACCGTCGGGAAGGCCAGACCCTCGATGGCCGAGCACGCCTGCTCCACCAGATCGTCATAGCTCTGCGCACCGGAGGCATCCGAGCGGGCGCTGTCGAAGTCGGAGATGTCCGCACCGCCGGAGAATGCGAGGTCGCCCGCGCCGCGCAGCACCGCCACGCGGATGTCCGAGCGGCGGGTCGCCTCCTGTGCAAAGGCCGAGAGCGCACGCCACATGGTGCTGGAGATGGCGTTGCGGCGCTCCGGATTGGTCAGCGCAAGGCGGGCGATGCCCCCCTCGACGGTGATGGCGATGCTACCGGCCAAGGTCGTCTCCCTGCTCCCCGCCGACGCTCCTTGGGGGCGCGGCTTCTCGCCAGTCGGCGATCGCCGGTGGCTGAGACGTTCCTAGAGCACGGGCCGAGGCCATTGCAACGCCATCGGGCCGAAACGGGATTTCCCGCGGCAGAGTGGTGAAATAGCTGGGCCGCATCCCGGCGTTTGGCGCGGTAAGGGGGTCCGGGACGGCGCAAGTGCGCCGTCCCGTCCCCTACGGGCGCCGGTCAGGGCTTGGCACCCGAAGCACGTCCTTCAGGGCTGCGCGACAGCTGCAAATGCCCTTCGGAAGGTATTATATTATTATGACTATCCCTGCCCCTGTGTGGACGGGGATCAAAGCAGGTTCAAGGAAAAAATGTTCGAACAGCTCTAAATTTCGGGGCTGGTACTCGCATCCGTCTGTTGATCTTCGTTCCGGTTGCATACCAAATCACATCCGACGGCCGCTCTTCACAGCTCATTCCTTGCGGAACAATATGTTGGCGATGAAGCCGACAACCAGACTGCCTAGGGCCACGGCCAGTCCATATAGCAGCGCATCGTTGAGGGCGAACTCTGCTACGCGTTGCTCGAAGCCGATCTTCCGCACGTCGAAGTGGGCCTGTTCCGTCGCGGAAATCAGCCCGTTTCGCAGCAGCTTGACCTCGATCTGATACTGACCGATGGGCGCTGCACCGGGGATGCGGACCTCGGCGCGAAACACGCGGGGCGCGAGGAAGGTGACGCCCTTCGGGTTTTCCTCATAAAGCCCCTGCGCCGATTGCAGGCGGAGGAAGGCGGCCCGGAACGGATCGGTGGGCACCACGTCGGCGAAGTCGCTGCCGACCCGCTGGACGAAGATGTTGCGGGAGAGGCCGATCTGTTCCCGGCGCAGGATCGTGAGGCTGGCCATCTCGTCCGTCGGCCGGTTCGACAGCACGGTGAGAAAGGCCGGCACGCCGATGAAGGTGCGGCTGTCGGTGTTCACCCACAGGCCGAGCACCTGGGCCTTGCGCCAGGTGGTGAAATCCTCAGCCGGCCCCCGCACCGTGACGACCACGTCGGGCGCATCGTCAAGCGGGGCGCCATCGGTGGTCTCGGCAACGCCGAACACGACGAGCTCGGCGCCGGAGAAGCTGGAGGAGATGCTCACCATCTGCTGCGACACCGACAGCACCAGCCGGTCCGCACGCGCCGGCGAGGTGTTCACGCCAGCAATCGACGCCAGGGCGAGGAACGCGAACCGGGCGAGCCATGCCGGTCCCGCTCCAGCGCGGTAGCGGACGGGGCTCATCGGATCGTCTCCACCACGGTGACGGCGAAGGTATCGGCCGGCGCGGTCACCAGTTCGGCGCCCACCCGCACCGCCACCGACAGCACCAGAAGCCCGAGCAGCAGCCGCAGGTTCTCCGCCTTCAACGTCTGTCCGGTGCGGGCGCCGAACTGGGCGCCGACGGTGCCGCCGATCATCATCACCAGCGCCAGCACGGCATCCACCGTGCCGTTGGCGACCGCGTGCAGCACGGTTGCGGCCGCCATGGTGACGAGCGTCAGCACCAGCGAGGTGCCCACCGAGGTCTGGGTGGGGACCCGCAGCAGGTAGATCAGCGCCGGCACCAGGATGAAGCCGCCGCCGACGCCCAGCACCGCGCCCAGCAGGCCGATGACATAGCCGATGACGATCACCGGCAGGGCCGAGATGTAGATGCGCGAGCGGCGGAAGCGCATCTTGAAGGGCAGGCGCATGAACAGGGGGCGTGTGCCGGGGCGGCGTACCGGCCGCGGCGCGCCGGATCGTTCCCGCAGGATGGCGCGCACGCTCTCCACCAGCATCAGGGATCCGATGGCGCCCAGTAGCAACATGTAGGAGAGGCGGATGGCGAGGTCCACCTGCCCGATGGAGCGCAGCCAGAGGAAGAGCAGAACGCCCGACAGGGTGCCCACGAGGCCGCCGGAGAGCAGCACCCCGGCCAGCGTCGTATCCACCATGCCCTTGCGCCAGTAGGACAGGGCTCCAGAGAGGGACGAGGCCGCCATGTAGGGCGAGACGCTGGCCACGGCCACCGCCGGGGGAACGCCGGTGAAGATGAGCAGGGGCGTCATCAGGAAGCCGCCGCCCACCCCGAACATGCCGGAGATGAAGCCTACCGCGAGGCCCATCGCGAGGATCGAGAAGATGGCGACGGGCAGCTCGGCGATGGGCAGATAGATCGTCACGGGCCGGCTTTCGGTACGCGGGGATGGGCGAGCCTATAGCGGTTCATGCCCGAAGGCGAAAGCTGTAGCTATTCCATCGACTTAAAGGCGTCGGCCCGGATGGCGGCGGAGGGATGCCGGGCCTGGGCGGCGAGGGCAATGACAATCTGCGACAGGCCGCGCCCCATCCGTGCCCGCGAGACGCCGGCTGGCCGGCCCTCGTGCCGCGGCAGGTGGACGAACAGCACCGGCCGCGGGCGCCCGCTCTGCCGCCCAGCCCAGGCGAGGGCGTGGAAATAGCTGGCGTTGCACAGATATCGCCCGGCATCCCGCGAGGGGGCGGCAGGGATGCCGGTCCGGCGCAGCGCGTTCGCCAACGGCCCGGCCGGGACGCAGGCGCGCAGGAGGGGCGGTCCGTCAGCCGCGAGATGGCGCGCCGGGGGATGCCGCTGGGCAACGTCGGGCGCGGCGCGCGTGGCGTTGATCGCCCGCATCTCGATGGAGACGCGGCTCCGTCGGGCTGCAACGCCGAGGAGCAGCACCGCGTCCGGATCGAAAGCTTCGAGGCGCGCATCGAGCCGCGCCAGCGCATCCCAGCGGGTGGGCAGGATTTCCAGCGCGATCTGGATACCGCAGAGGGCAGGGCGGCGCAGGCGCAGGAGGTCCGACGCGAGCTGCTGCGAGGGGTTCACCGCCACGCCCGGAAACGGGCCGAAGGCGCAGATGAGGATGCGCATCGGCCTGTTCACGGCCTTACAGCCCGATCAGCCCGGCGATTTCGGCTGCGGCGAGGGCCGGGGAGAGGGCGCCTTCGGCGACCTCCCGCTCCAGCGCCGGCAGCCGGGCCTTTACGCCGGGATCGTGGGCGACCTTCTCGGCCAGGCGCTCGTTCAGCAGGGTCCACATCCAGCGCACCTGCTGGGCGCGGCGGGTGGCGGCGAAGGTGCCGGCCGCCTCGCATTTCTGCCGGTGCAGGATGACCTGCTCCCAAACGCCGGGAATTCCGTCTCCGGTCAGCGCGGAATAGGTGAGGACCGGCGGCGACCAGTGCGCCTCCCGCGCCCCGAGGAGGTGCAGCGCGGCGCGATATTCGCCGGCCGCCGCCCTGGCGCGGGGAATGTTGTCGCCATCGGCCTTGTTCACGGCCACGATGTCCGCCAGCTCCAGCACGCCCTTCTTGATGCCCTGGAGTTCGTCACCGGCGCCGGGCAGCATGAGCACGAGGAAGGTGTCGGTGAGATCGGCCACGGCCGTCTCCGACTGGCCGACGCCCACCGTCTCCACCAGCACCACGTCGAAGCCGGCGGCCTCGCACAAAAGCATGGTCTCGCGCGTCTTGGCCGCGATGCCGCCCAGCGTGCCGCCGGACGGTGAGGGCCGGATGAAGGCGGCGGGGTCCACCGAAAGGCGAGCCATGCGCGTCTTGTCGCCGAGGATGGAGCCGCCGGTGCGGGTGGAGGAGGGGTCCACCGCCAGCACCGCCACCCTGTGACCCAGCCCGGTCAGATAGGTGCCGAGCGCGTCGATGGTGGTGGATTTGCCGACCCCCGGCACGCCGGTGATGCCGATGCGATAGGCGTTCCCGGTTCTCGGCAGGAGCGACTGGAGCAGCGCCTGGGCGCGGCGGCGGTGGTCCGCGCGACGGGATTCCACAAGGGTGATGGCCCGCGCCAGCGCGGCCCTCTCTCCCTTCGCGACGCCTGCGGCCAGCTTCTCGTCGTCGTACACCGCGGCGCTCATCGATCTTCCCCTATTACGCAAAACTTAGCGGAACTCTCGGCCGAGCGTGAACGTTGTTGTCGCATATTTCCACTGCTACGGAGGACGAGCCGATGAATTGGGATCGTGTTGAAGGCAACTGGAAGCAGTTCACGGGCAATCTGAAGGCCCAGTGGGGCAAGCTCACCGACGATGACCTCACCGAGATCAACGGGAACCGCGAGGTTCTCGAAGGCAAGCTGCAGGAGCGCTACGGCTATGCGAAGGACGAGGTGAAGCGCCAGGTCGATACCTGGTCCACCAACATCCGGACCATGTGAGCCGAACGCTCCTGCAAGGACGGGCCTCGTGCCCCGGCCCCGCGTCTCTTGGCGCGGGGCATTTTCATATATGGGACGTGCTGTCTTCGTGGCGCGTGATGCCGCTCTGGTCCAGCTTTGCCAGCGCCTCCGATGCGCGCACGCCGCCGACCACGATGTCGGGTGCGATCTCGGTGAGCGGCACGAGCGCGAAGGCCCGTTCCATGAGGCGGGGATGGGGGATTTCGAGATCCTCCTCCCGCACGGTCTCATCGCCGAACAGCAGAATATCGATATCGATGCGGCGCGGGCCGAAGCGCACCTCGTTGGGACGGTCGCGCCCCAGCATCCGCTCGACTTCAAGGCCCAGCGCCAGAAGGCTTTTCGGCCCGATGGGGCTGTCCACCTCCACCACCTGGTTCAGATAGGGCCCCTGCGGCACCGGCCCCCAGGGCGGTGTCTCGTAATAAGAGGAGCTGCGGCGCAGGGTGAGGCCGGCGCGGCACAGGGTGGCCAGCGCCTGCGCCATGGTCTGCGCGCGATCGCCCACGTTTGAGCCAAGGCAGAGATAGGCGATCGTCATGATGCGTCCCGGATCGCCTCGGCGACACGGGCCGCCTGCACGTGGGCCGCCACGTCGTGGACCCGGATGATCTCCACCCCGTCCATGATGGCGATGACGTTGGAGGCGATGGTGCCGGGCACCCGCTCCTGCGGCGTCGTCTGGATCACTTTGCCGATCAGGGACTTGCGCGAGGTGCCGAGGAGGATCGGCAAGCCGAGCGCGCGCAGCTCCGGCAGGCGGCGGATGGCGGCGAGGTTCTGCGGGAAGCTCTTGCCGAAGCCGATGCCGGGGTCGAGCACGAGCTTTTCCCGCTTCACGCCGGCGCGGTCGGCGATCTCCAGCACCCGCTCGAAGAAGCCCAGCATCTCCGAAACGATATCGAGGGATTCATCCACCTCGGCGCGATTGTGCATCACGACCGCCGCGGCGTCGTAATCGGCCACCACTTTGGCCATGTCGGGATCATGGGTGAAGCCCCAGACGTCGTTGACGATGCTGGCTCCGGCCTGAAGCGCGCGGCGGGCCACCTCGGCCTTGTAGGTGTCCACCGAGACCGGCACGCCCATCTCCGCCACAAGGGCGGGAATGACGGGGGCGATGCGCGCCCACTCGTCCTCCGCCGCAACCGGCGTATGGCCCGGCCGCGTCGATTCGCCGCCCACATCGAGGATTTCGGCGCCTTCGGCGACGAGGCGCCGGGCATTGGCCAGAGCGTCGTCGGGCGCAGCACTGCGGCCGCCGTCCGAGAAGGAATCGGGCGTCACATTGAGGATGCCCATGATGAGGGTGCGCGGCCCAAGGTGAAGGGCGTGGCCGCGCGCGAGGAGGGTACGGGAAGGAGCAGCGGGCATGATGGGGACCAGATGAGAGGCGCCCACTCAAGCCCGCCGCGTGTCGATTTGGCAAGGCGGCGCATCAGCGCCGCCAAACCCGTCGATATCCGGCGTATCAGCGCCGCCAAACTCCGTCGAGGTCAGGCGCGTCAGCGCGGCTTCGCGTTTGGCTTACTGCGCGGCGACGCCGGTGCCGATGGGGCAGGAGACGCCGGTGCCACCGAGCCCGCAATAGCCGTTGGGGTTTTTCGCCAGATACTGCTGGTGATAGCCCTCGGCGAAATAGAACGGTCCGAGATCGACAATCTCCGTGGTGATGGCGGGGAAGCCCCGCGCCTTCAGCGCCGGCTCGTAGGCCGCCTTCACCGCCTCCGCCTCGGCACGCTGCTCCGGCCCGGAGACATAGATCCCGGAGCGGTACTGCGTTCCGACGTCATTGCCCTGCCGCATCCCCTGTGTGGGGTCATGGCTCTCGAAGAACAGCTTGACCAGTTCGGCGTAGGACACCACGGCCGGATCATAGACCACCAGCACCGCCTCGGTATGGCCGGTGCGGCCGGAGCAGACCTCCTCATAGGTCGGGTTCGGCGTATGGCCGGCGACATAGCCGACCGCCGTCGCCCACACGCCGTCCTGCTGCCAGAACTTGCGCTCGGCGCCCCAGAAGCAGCCGAGGGCGAACACTGCCGTCTCGAAGCCCTCCGGGTACGGACCCTTCAGGGCGTGGCCGTTGACGTAATGAACTTCGGCGGTGGGGATGGCGGCGGCGCGGCCGGGCAGGGCCTCGGCGGCGGTGGGCAGGTCGAGGGACTTCTTCTGCCAGAACATGGCGGGCTCCTCGTCTCGCAACCGGAGGGCATCGGACCCTGCGGTCACGGCATGGTGTTGGATGGGGCAGGGGGGGAAACCCCGCTGGATCCCCAATATGGGGATGCGGCCGTGCTTGCGCGAGGGGAGGGGTTGGCAGATCAGCCGATCTCGAAGCGCGAGCGCTCGCGCACCCGGCCGAGGCCCATCAAGATCAGCCCGATCAGCAGGAGCAGCGCGAAGGCCGGCATGGAGAGGAGCGGGAGCAGAACCGTGTTCCACACGGCCGGCATCCCGGCCTTGGCCGAGGTCTCCGCCCGTTCCAGGCTGCCCGGCGCCAAGGCGAACCAGGCATCTCCGGCCGAGGTGAAGACGAGGCCGGAGGCCGCGATGGAGCGCGTGCCATCAACGATGAGCGCGACGAAGCCGCCGGCAAGCAGCCAGAATCCGGTGAAGCGGAGCAGGAAACGGATCATGGGGCGGCGCGCGGCTCCTTGCAGCGAAGGCTCAACGGCACCCATTTAGGCAGGATCGCGGGTAAATGCACCCCGGCACGTCGGCCCGCGCCTACCGCTCGTGGGGCGCGTCGCCGCCATCCGCGCTCCCGGCCGGCGCGTCCGGCACGGATGCGATGAGCGCATCGAAGCGGTCGATGTCCATGGGGCGGCCGAACAGATAGCCCTGGAACACCTGACACCCGGCCTCCACCAGGCATCTGAACTGCTCCCTTGTCTCGACGCCTTCGGCGACGGACACGAGCGAGAGTGTATCGGCGAGGGAAATCATGGCCTCCACGATGTGGAGGCTGGATTCGTCGGCCGGCAGGCCGCGCACGAACGACTGATCGAGCTTGATCTGGGCGAAGGGAAACCGGCTGAGGGCCTGAAGCGACGAGTAGCCCGCCCCCAAATCATCCAGCGCCCAGACGAGGCCGATGTCGCACAGGGCCTGCATCCGGGCGGCCATGTCGGGCATGTTTTCGGCCAGCATGCTCTCCGTCAGCTCCAGCTTCAGCCGCGACACGTCACAGCCGCTCCGCGTCACGATGTCGGTGACATTGCGGACGAAGTCGGGCTGGAGGAACTGGGCGACGCTGATGTTGACCGACAGTGTCATATGCGCGGTGCCGGGCTGCGCGTTCCACGTGGCGAGTTGCGCGCAGGCGGCGCGCAGCACCCAGTCCCCGATGGGAACGATCTGGCCGGTTTCCTCCGCCAGCGGAATGAACTGGCTGGGCGGAACGTTGCCGCGCTGCGGACTGTGCCAGCGAACGAGCGCCTCCGCGCCCACCCAGCGGCCACTGCGATCCACCTGCGGCTGGTAGGCGAGGCGGAACTCGGCTCCGGCGATGGCCCGGCGCAGGTCGTGTTCCCAGCCGCGACGGTCGGAGAGATCGGCGTGCATCAGTCCGAGGGTGAAGACCAGGGCCGCGAGGGCCGACACGGTATTCACCCACGCCGCCACGAGTGCCGCCTCAGGCGGGATGAGCAGTTCCGGGTCGCTGATCGCCAGCGGCAGGAGGCTGAAGGCGACGAAGGCCAGGAGGTAGAAGGCCGGAAGGACAAGCCGCAGATAGAGGTTGTCGCGCTGGAACACGAAATAGCTGCCGGTCGCGATGGGCAGGAAATACAGGAGCGTGGCCTTCGGCAGGCCGGCTGGAGGGTTATCGAACAGGCATGACGCGGCGACCGCCAGAAGGGCCAAATGGGCGGCGAGGATCGTCGCGAGCCGCAGCCGCCCCCGTCGCAACAGGACCAGCAGGCATGCCCCGAAGACGGCCATGGCGAGATTGATCCCGGCCAGAAGCGGCCGGTCGATCACCATCAGGGCAACGAACCAGAGGCAGCCGAAGCCCATCAGCAGGAAAGCTTCGAGCAGCGTCATCGCGCGCACGCGCTGACTGTGACTTTCATCCCAGGAAGGGTGTGCCATCAGACTGCCGATCCGTTCCGGTCGTCCAACCTCGCGCATTGGTTGCGACACTGGGGCCGGGTTCGGCGAGCCGCGCCCTCCTTGCCGGGGGCCGTGCGCACCGTGGCCAAGACGGTCCTTAGGATGCCTTGGTGCAAGGTGATTCCCTAGAGTTGTACCGTGCGTTGGTCAAGGGAGCTGGAGCGGAACCTTGAGGATCAGCGTGTGCGCATGGCTTTTGCGGTCTTGGCTTTCGCGCGCTTTGCTGTTCCTGGCGTCGTGATGGTGGCTCTCGACGCGGCGGTGTTTCGACCGCCCCAAATCACATCGAATGACCGATGAATGAATTAAAACAAATTCTATTGACTTTATATTTTAAAGCCCGCTTCCTTGATGGGGAATAACGGAGTTCCCCATGAGCGCGTCCCTGTCTCCTGCCGCCCCTCCGGACCTGTTCTGGTTCATCCCGACCCATGGAGACGGCTCCTATCTCGGCTCGGAGACGCAGCAGCGGCCGCCGGAATTCGCCTATTTCCGCGAGGTCGCGCAGGCGGTGGACCGGCTGGGTTTCAAGGGCGTGTTGCTGCCCACCGGCCAGAGCTGCGAGGACAGCTGGATCACCGCCGCCGGTCTCGCCACCGCCACCGAGCGCCTGAAATTCCTCGTGGCGCTGCGTCCGGGCGTCACCTCGCCGGCCTTCGCCGCGCGGCAGGCGGCGGCCCTCGATCGGCTTAGCGACGGCCGGCTGCTGTTGAACGTGGTGGTCGGCGGCCATCCCGCCGAACTCGGCGCCGACGGCATCTTCCTGGAGCATGACGAACGCTATGCCCAGGCGGACGAGTTCCTGACGATCTGGCGGGATCTCGTGGCCGGCAAGACGGTGGATTTCGAGGGCAAGTATTATCGCGTCGCCCACGGACGGCTCGATTTTCCGGTGGTGCAGAAGCCGCACCCGCCTTTGTGGTTCGGCGGCTCTTCCGAGGCCGGCCACGAAGTCGCGGCCGAGCATGTCACCACTTATCTCTCCTGGGGCGAGCCGCCCCACATCCTGAAGGACAAGCTCGCGGACGTGCAGGCCCGCGCCGCGAAGCGCGGGCGCAAGCTGAAATTCGGCCTGCGCATCCACTTCATCGTGCGTGAGACCGAGGCGGAAGCCTGGGCCGCCGCCGACAGGCTCATCTCCCGCGTCTCCGACGCGCAGATCGAGAATGCGCAGAAGCGCTTCAAGGTGGAGATGGATTCCGTCGGCCAGGCGCGCATGGCGGCGCTCCAGCCGGGCGACCGTAACAAGCTGGAGATCGCGCCGAACCTGTGGGCCGGCATCGGCCTCGTGCGCCGCGGCGCCGGCACTGCGCTGGTGGGCGATCCCAAAAGCGTCGCCGCCCGCATCCGCGAATATCAGGAGATCGGCATCGAGACCTTCATCGGCTCGGGCTACCCGCATCTGGAAGAGGCCTACCGGGTGGCGGAGCTGCTGTTCCCCGAACTCGGCATCGACGGTCGCCGCCGCAAGGTTTCCGACAACATCGTCAACGAATTCGCCGTGGGCTCCCACAGCGCAGAGCGGCGTCTCGCCGCCGTCTCCTGAGCATTCGAGAGGTCTTCGAGATGAAAACCCGTCGCGCCGTCCTCGGCCTTGCTGCCGCGCTCGCCCTTGCGCCCCTCCTCGCGGCCGCGCCCGCCCAGGCGGAGGGCGTGCTGCGGATCGCCCAGCAGTTTGGCACCCTCTACACGCCCTTCCACGTGATGAAGGAGAAGGGCCTCGTCGAGCAGCACGGCAAGGCGCTGGGCATCGACATCAAGGTGGAGTGGATCCAGCTTTCGGGTGGATCGGCGGTGAACGACGCGCTGCTCGCCGGCAACATCGACATCGCCTCCGCCGGCATCGGCCCCTTCCTCACTCTGTGGGACAAGACGCGCGGCACCTCCAACGCGGTGAAGATCGTCGGCGCCTTCGGGGCGCAGCCCAACTATCTGCTCACCAACAATCCCGACGTGAAGACCATCAAGGACTTCACGGAGAAGGACAAGATCGCCATGCCGGTGGCCGGCGTGTCGGTTCAGGCGCGCATCCTTCAGCTCGCCGCCGAGCAGACCTTCGGGCCGGGCAATGCGAAGAAACTCGACGCGCTGATGGTGACGCTGCCCCATCCGGACGCCACGGCGGCCCTCCTCTCCGGCTCCACCGAGATAACAGGCTATCTCTCCAATGCGCCGTTTCAGAACCACGCGCTGAAGGACCCGAAGATCCACAAGGTGTTCTCCTCCTACGACATCTTCGGCGGCCCGGTGACGCCCACCGTGGCCTATGCCACCGTCAAGTTCCGGCAGGAGAATCCGAAGACCTACAAGGCCTTCCTCGAAGCCTTCGAGGAAGCGACCAAATGGGTGGAGCAGAACAAGAAAGAGGCGGCGGACATCTATGTGAAGGTCGAGAAATCCAAGCTCGATCCCGCCTTCGTCGCCGAGGTGCTGAGCGATCCGGACACGCAATACACGCTCGTTCCCCTGGGCACGCTGAAGTTCGCGGATTTCATGAACCGCATCGGGGCCATCAAGGCGAAGCCGACGAGCTTCAAGGACTTCACCTTCGAGGACCTGCACTCCGCGTCGGGCAGCTGAGGGGGAAGCGATGACCATTCACGCCCCCGTTTCCGCCGCCGTGCCTCCCGTCGTCCACACCGCGCCGCCCGTGCTGGAGGCGTGTGGCCTGACGCTCGACTATGTCGGGCAGGCCGGCCGCCACCGGGCGGTGGAGGATGTGAGCTTCACTGTCCACGCGCGTGAGCGTCTTGTGCTGCTCGGCCCCTCGGGCTGCGGCAAGTCCTCCATCCTCAAGGCGCTGGCTGGATTCCTGAAGCCCGCCGCCGGCACGGTGAGCCTGCGCGGCAAGGCGGTGACCGGGCCGGGGCCGGATCGCCTCGTGGTGTTCCAGGAATTCGACCAGCTGCTGCCGTGGAAGAGCATCACGGACAACGTGGCCTTCCCGCTGCGCGTCGCCCGCAAGGTGCCACTGAAGGAAGCCCGCGAGCGGGCGCGGGCGGCCCTCGCCAAGGTGGGCCTCGCGCGCGCGTTCGATGCTTATCCGCACACCCTTTCCGGCGGCATGAAGCAGCGTGCCGCCATCGCCCGGGCGCTCGCCGCCGAGCCGGACGTGCTGCTGATGGACGAGCCTTTCGCGGCGCTCGATGCGCTCACCCGGCGCACGCTTCAGGAAGATCTGTTGCGGCTTGCGGAGGAACAGGGCTTCACGCTCGTGTTCGTCACCCACGCCATCGACGAGGCGGTGCTCATCGGCACGCGGCTGCATCTGCTGGCCGCCCATCCCGGCCGCACCATCGCCAGCTTCGACACCTCCGGCCTCGGCCTTGCCGAGCGGGGCTCGCCGGCCTTCGAGGGCGTGGTGCGGGACGTGAGCGACCTTCTCTTCGCCGATGGAGCCCGCCATGACTGACGTTTCCCTGTCCGGCGCGCCGGGCGCCGCCACGCGCCGGATCTTCTCGCCCGCCGGGCTGTGGCGCTTCACCTTGGTGCGCCGGCTGGTGGTGCTCGCCGGCCTCGCCGTGCTGTGGCAGGTGGCGGCGACATGGCAGAACAGTCCGCTGCTCTTTCCCACCTTCACCGACACCATCTCGGCGTTGGTGGAGGCGCTGCGCCATGAGGATCTGTTCCCCGCCTCGGTCGCCTCGCTCACGGTGCTGGTGAAGGGCTATGTGCTGGCGCTGGCCCTCGCGCTGGTGTTCGTCTCGGTGGCCATCGCGGTGCCCTTCGTGAAGGAGGTGCTGCTGACCCTGACCGCCATGTTCAACCCGCTGCCGGCCATCGCCCTCCTGCCCCTCGCCATGATGTGGCTCGGGCTCGGCGAGGCGAGCCTGCTGCTGGTGATGGTGCATGCGGTGCTCTGGCCGTTCGCGCTGGCGGCGCTGACCGGCTTTGAGCAGGTGCCGGAGACGCAGCGCCTCGTCGGCCGCAACTACGGGCTGAAGGGGCCGGCCTATGTGGCGCTCATCCTCGTTCCGGCGGCGCTCCCCTCGCTGCTGTCGGGCCTGAAGATCGCGTGGGCGTTTGCGTGGCGCACGCTGATCGCGGCCGAGCTGGTATTCGGCGTCTCCTCCCGCTCGGGCGGCCTCGGCTGGTTCATCTATCGCAACCGCAATGAACTGCTGACCGACCGGGTGTTCGCCGGCCTCGTCACGGTGATCCTGATTGGCCTTCTGGTTGAGGTGCTGTTCCGCCTCGTGGAGCTGCGCACGGTGCGCGCCTGGGGTCTCCAGCGCTGAGGTTGTAACGCTAAAGAAAAGGGCGCCCGGCTCATCACCGGGCGCCCTTTCTGTTTGCCGGGGGACGTTCAGACGGCGGCGAGAATGCGCCGCTGGAGGTCGAGCGCCTCGGTGGAGGCGATGCCGCTGCGCGGGCGGGGCAGGTCCACCGGCACGTCGAGGGCGATCTCGCCTTGCCGCAGCACCACCACCCGATCCGCCAGCGCCACCGCTTCGGCCACATCGTGGGTGATGAGCACCACAGTGAAGCCGTGCTCGGTCCAGATGCGCTCGGTGAGGCGGTGCATCTCGGTGCGGGTCAAGGCATCAAGGGCGCCGAAGGGTTCGTCCAGCAGCAGCACGCCGGGGCGCGAGACCAGGGCGCGGGCCAGCGACACGCGCTGCTTCTGCCCGCCGGACAGGACGGACGGCCAGTCCCGGCCACGATCGGCGAGGCCCACGTCGCGCAGCGCCGCATGGGCCTCTTCGCGCCAATGTGGGCCGCGCGCGATGCCCACATTGGCGAGCACCCTCTGCCACGGCGCGAGGCGCGCATCCTGGAACAGCAGGCGCACCTGCGGCATCAGGCCGGTGACGGGGCTTTCCCCCACCCGCACGGTGCCGGAGGTGGCGAGGTCGAGCCCGCAGATCAGGCGCATGAGCGTCGTCTTGCCACCACCGGAGCGGCCGACCACGGCGAGGAACTGCCCGGCCGGAACGTCCAGATCCAGCCGCCGCAGGACGGGGCGGGCGCCGAAGCTTTTGGTGACGGCGGACAGGTGGACCGACTCGCCCTTCCAGCGCGGGGCGCTCGCGCGCGGTTCGGGCGGCGCGAAAGTGGCGCGGATTTCGTCGGCGCGGACCTTCGCGGCGACGTCGGCGTCTGCGGCGGCGAAGATTTCCATCAGGCTGCTCCTTCCGAGCCGTTCTGATAGGCGGGATGCCACGCCAGCGCCCGCCGCTCGATGGCGCGGGTAAAGCTGTCGGCGAGCTTGCCGAGGAGGGCGTAGGCGAGCACGCCGAGCACCACCACGTCGGTCTGCAGGAATTCGCGGGCGTTCATGGTCATGTAGCCGATGCCCTCGGTGGAGGAGATGGTTTCGGCGACGATGAGCGTCAGCCACATGATGCCGAGAGCATAGCGCAACCCCACGAGCACCGAGGGCAGCGCCCCGGGCAGCACGATGCGCCAGAACAGGGCGGTGCTGGACAGGCCATAGACCCGCGCCATCTCCACCAGCCCGCGATCTACCGTGCGGATGCCGTGAAAGGTGTTGAGATAGATGGGGAAGGCGACGCCGATGGCGACGAGGAAGATCTTCGCCTCCTCATCGATGCCGAACCACAGGATCACCAGCGGGATGATGGCGAGATGCGGCACGTTGCGCAGCATCTGCATGGTGGAATCGAACGCTGTCTCGGCCGGGCGCACAATTCCGTTGAGCACGCCCAGCGAAAAGCCGATGGAGCCGCCGATGGAGAGGCCGATCAAGGCGCGCCGGGTGGAAACGGCGACGTTGGTCAGCAGCGAGCCGTCACCCAGCGTCCGCCAGAAGGCGACCGCCACGTCGCTTGGCGCCGGCAGCACGCGCGAGGAGAGAAGGCCAAGGCTCGCCCCCGCCTGCCACAGGGCCAGCACGCCGAGGGGCAACGCCCATGGCAGGAGCGCACGGCCCAGCGCGGCGGCACGGGCGCCGGCGAGGCGGCGGATTTCCGCGGGTTCCGCGGCGAGAGATGCGGTGGCCGCCGGAAGAACGGCGGCCTCACTGTGGGCGGGCGGGCTCATGGCTGGCTCCTCGCGTCCCGGTCACGACTTCGGCGCGCGCAGGGCGTCGGCGATGCGAATGGGCTTGGGGATGAGGCCGAGGGCGAGGAAGGCGTCCGCCACCTGCTGCTGCGCCGCCGCCACCTCGGGGGTGATGGGCTTCACGTCATATTGCTGGCGGGCGAGGGCGACCTCCAGGATGGGGGCGGGGATGCCGATGAGCGGCGAGAACTCCGCGGCGGCCGCCTTCGGGTTTGCCTTCACCCATGCGCCCACCTCGGCGACGCCCTTGAGCAGCACGTCCACCACCTGCGGCGCCTGGTCCGCGAAGGTGCGAGTCGAGAGATAGAACTGGTAGTTGGAGACGATGCCGGTGCCGTCGGCGAGCTGGCGCGCGTCGATGGTCTTCTCCGCCGCCGCCTGGAAGGGGTCCCAGATGGCCCAGGCATCCACCGAGCCGCGCTCGAAGGCGGCGCGGGCGTCGGCCGGGGTGAGATAGGCGGTCTTGATGTCGGAATAGGGCACGCCCGCCTTCTCCAGCGCCTTCACGAGGAGATAGTGGACGTTGGACCCCTTGTTCAGCGCCACTGTCTTGCCCTTGAGGTCGGCGACGGTCTTGAGCTGGCTGTTCTTGGGCACGAGGATGGCCTCGCCCTGCGGGGCGGCGGGCTCGTAGCCCACATAGACGAGGGGCGCGCCGGCCGCTTGGGCGAAGATGGGCGGCGCCTCGCCGGTGTTGCCGAAGTCCACCGCGCCGGCATTGAGCGCTTCCAGCAACTGCGGACCTGCGGGGAACTCGGCCCATTTCACGCTGTAGCCGAGCGGCTTCAGCAAAGGCTCCAGCAGACCCTTGTTCTTCAGCAGGATGAGGGTGCCGTATTTCTGGTAGCCGATGCGCACCACTTTCTCCTGAGCGCGCGCCGGAGTAGCGCCGAGGGCAAGCGCCCCCGCGAGGCCGGAGGCGAGGACGGCGAGGTGTCGGCGCGTGATGCCCGTGCTCATGTCTGCGTTCCTTTGAATGGGGATCAGAGGGAGAGGCCGCGATAGCTGCCGGCCCAGTAGAGGAGGGGCTCGGCGCTCTCGGTGATGCGGGAGGCGACCACCCGGCCGATGACGATGAGATGCGAGTGCCGCTCGATGGCGTCTTCCAGCTCGCAGTCGAAGGCGGCGAGCGCGTCGGCGAGCACGGGCGCGCCGGTGGAGAGGCGGGTCCAGTCGGCGCCATCATAGCGGGCCGGCCCCTTGAGACCGCCCTTGCCGGCGAAGCGGTCCGCCACCGGCTCGTGATGCGGCCGCAGCACGTTGATGGCGAAGGCACGCTCCTTCAGCAGCGGCACGACCGAGGAGGTGGCGCGGTTCACGCAGATCAGGAGCGTCGGCGGCTCCACCGAAAGGGAGGTGACCGATGTCGCGGTGAGGCCAGTGCGCTCGTCGCCCTGGCCCACCGTGAGCACGCTCACGGCGCCGGCCAGCTTGCGCATGGCACTGCGAAAGGCGAGCGAGGCGGCGGAAAGCTCGGGAGCGGGGGCGGGAGCGATTTGGGCCGGCTGGCTCAGGGCGGCGGAGACGTGCGCGTTCATCGATCTGCCTTCTTCGAACGTGCGGGAGAACAAGGGTCATGCCCGCGTTTCAGCCCCTCGGGGCGACACGGTCCAGCGCGCCTCCGGAGGAAACCGGAGGGGGTGGATCGGAGAAAAGAATAGACAGGCAGATCAAAGCTGGTCAATAAATTCTATAAAGTTTATTGAATTAATGCCGGAGGGCGTGGCCCCGACGCTCCCGGCCCCATCCGGAGCCTGTCCATGACCCTCGCCCCGTCCTCTCCTGTCGCCGATCCGACCCTGCCTGCCGCGACCGAAGCCAACGTGCTGTGGTTCCTGCCCACCCATGGGGACGGCCACTATCTCGGCACGTCGCACAAGGCGCGCGAGGTGAGCCTCGGCTATCTCCGGCAGATCGCCCAGGCGGCGGACCAGCTCGGCTATTTCGGCGTGCTCATTCCGACCGGCCGCAGCTGCGAGGACAGCTGGATCGTGGCTTCGGCCCTTGCGGGCCTCACCGAACGCCTGCGCTTTCTGGTGGCGGTGCGCCCCGGTCTGCTCTCCCCGGCGGTGGCCGCGCGCATGACGGCGACGCTTGATCGCATCTCCGGCGGTCGCGCCCTGATCAATGTCGTCACCGGCGGCGACCCCGTGGAGAACAAGGGCGACGGCTTCTTCGCCGACCACGCCGAGCGCTACGAGATCACCGCCGAGTTCCTCGACATCTACACCCGCCTTCTCAAGGGCGAGGACGTGAACTTCGAGGGCAAGCACTTCAGGGTGGAGGGCGGTAAGCTGCTCTATCCGCCGGTCCAGCAGCCGCACCCGCCCTTGTTCTTCGGCGGCTCCTCCGCGCCGGCCCATGATGTGGCGGCGCGGCAGGTGCAGAAGTATCTCACCTGGGGCGAGCCCCCGGCGCAGGTGGCGGAGAAGATCCGGGACATCCGCGCCCGCGCTGCCGCGCTCGGACGCGAGGTGACGTTCGGCGTGCGCCTCCATGTCATCGTCCGCGATACGGCGGCTGAGGCCTGGGCGGCGGCGGACGACCTGATCCGCTATGTGGACGACACCACCATCGCCGAGGCGCAGAAGGTGTTCTCGCGCATGGATTCCGAAGGCCAGCGCCGCATGAGCGCACTGCATGGCGGCCGGCGCGACAGGCTGGAGGTGGCACCCAATCTGTGGGCTGGCGTCGGCCTCGTGCGCGGCGGCGCCGGAACCGCCCTGGTCGGCGATCCGGAGACCGTGGCCGAGCGGTTGAAGGAATACATGGCGGTGGGCGTCGATACCTTCGTGCTCTCGGGCTACCCTCACCTGGAGGAGGCCTATCGCTTCGGCGAAAGCGTGCTGCCGCTGCTGCCGCGGGCAGCCGGAACCGGCGCGCCGGGCGTTGTCACCAATCATCGCGGCCCGTTCGGGGAGATCATCGGCAATGCCATCGTTCCCGAGGCGCGCCGCGTCTCCGCCTCCTGACCGGATCGCCTCGCGAGGAGCAACGCCATGCTGAATGCCTGGGAAACGCAGGGCGCGGAACCGCAGCGGGATGCGCGCACCACCGTGGTGGTCGTCGGCGGCGGCTTCAGCGGGACCCTGTTCGCGCTGGCGGCAGCGGCCGCACGGCTCGACGTGGTGCTGGTGGAGCGGGAGGCGAAGGCCGGCCCCGGCCTCGCTTATGGCGCCTGCGATGCTCGCCACCTGCTCAACGTGCCGGTGGCGCGCATGGAGGTCGGCCTCAAGCCGAGCTTCGCCCAGTGGCTGAAGGCGAGTGGCGCCGACCTTTCCGCTGCCATCGAGGAGGCGGGGGGCGATCTCGCTCGCGCGTTCGTCCCGCGCGCCATGTTCGGCGCCTACCTCGCGGAGCGACTGGAAACGGCGCTCGCGGCCCGCAACGGGCGTCTGCGCCGGGTTCGCGGCGAGGCGGTGCGCGTTTCCGATCGCCCGGTGCCCAGCGTCACCCTTTCCGATGGGCGGCGCATCGAGGGCACCCATGTGGTGCTCGCCACGGGCAATCTTCCGCCCCGCCCGCCGCGGACCCGCGACGGCGGCGTCTATGACAGTCCGCTGTTCGTTCCGGACCCGTGGCGATGGCAGGACATCGACAGCCTTGCGCCGGATGCGCCGGTGCTCCTCATCGGCTCGGGCCTCACCACGGTGGACGTGGCGCTGATGCTCGAGGCGCGCGGCCATCGCGGGCCGATCTGGAGCGTGTCGCGCCATGGCCTGGTGCCCCATGTCCATGCGGATGTGGCGGGTCGGCTCGGTGGCGTGGAGCCGTTCCTTGATCCGGACAAGGCGCGCGACCCGATACAGGCGCTCCGCCTCATCCGCGCGGAGGTTCGGCAGGCTGCCGCGCGTGGGGTGCCGTGGCAGCGGGTGATGGATGCTGCACGCCCGGCCCTGGCCGCGGTCTGGGCCGGCTGGCCGCAGAAAGCCCGTGCGCAGTTCCTGCGCCACGGGCGCACCTGGTGGGACATTCACCGCCACCGGATGGCGCCACGCATCGCCGAAGCCTTCGGGGCGCTCGTCCAATCCGGGCAACTCACGGTCATCGCAGGCCGCATCGCCAGCCTGGACCGCGTGCCCGGTGGCGTTGCTGCGACGCTGCGCCGGCGCCATTCGGGCCGTGCGCTCTCGCTGGAAGTGGCGCGGGTGGTGAATTGCTCGGGCCCGCGCGCGGACTTCGCCGGGCTCGCCATTCCACCATTCGAGGGGCTGCGGGAGACGGGCCGCATCCGGCCGGACCCATTGGGGCTGGGACTGGAGACCCGCGGCACCGCGCTGCTCGATCGCTACGGACACGCCTCCACATGGCTGCACGCGCTCGGCCCCTTGTCGCGTCCGGCCTTCTGGGAGGTGACGGCGGTTCCCGAAATCTCGGTGCAGGTGCATCAGCTCGTCGAGGAACTGGCCCGTCCCGCGAGCCGGCGCCAGCGCCCCGACGCGCGTCTGATCGCCGAATTCGTCGATCTCGGCGAAGGAATTTGAGGCGGCTCCGGCGGCCCCAAGGGGTAGCCGGCGGGGGAGGGGCGGGGCGCCAGCGCCCATATGGATGCTCTCATCAATTTGAATTTTCGAGCTTTTTTCCTCCCAATCGGCGCAGGATGCGCTGAGTTTTCCACAGCCGGCAACAGATCCGATCGGGCTCAAAAACAAGGGTGTTGACAGGTCTGAGGGGCACCCTTATAAGCCACATCACTGACGGGGCGCCGCCGCATGGCGGGACGGCGCTTCCCCGGAGCTCTCCTCTCCACTGTCCGTAGTGGCAGCCGGTCAAAAGCCGGACGGAAAGGTGTTCTCTGGACCCTCCCAAGGGTGTGAGGCTTTCGCTTCGGCGAGGCAGGATTTGCCCGACAGGGCGCGCTGTTTGACATGTATGACAGAAGAAAGAGAAACGTGGACGGCGGAGTCCTTGCGGGCTGGGGCTGACCGAGAGGTTGGTTTTCAGCTGAGTAAGACTTGGCGGTCTAACGGAACTCCGGACCTTTTTGTTATCACGCGA
>NZ_JAYRPE010000066.1:0-32758 GCF_041911315.1 Xanthobacter sp.
GATCGAACGGACTATTCCGATGTCAATTTTATTGACGTTGAAACCCTCGATCATACTGAACACTCACGGCGCATTGGCATCATGCTCGACCTTGGGTTCGAGCAGTGGACGGTCCACGAGCGCATCACCCCCATCCGGGGTGCCGGAGAATTTCAGCAGCGATGCTCAGCTCTCCTAATCCATCGTGACGTTGGCGTTGTGGATGATGAACGGACAGCGCAAATCTTGAGCACGTTCGCCATCCGCAACTACGTACTGCCGGGCTTCCGACACCTCTCGGCGTTTGAGTTCTGGAACGAGCGCTGGTGTGAGGAATTCGTTGTGCTCGGCCGCGCGCGCATCAGCGTCGAGCAGATGCTGCGATGGGCACGCCCCCGCAAGCCTGAGATCGATCAGATCGAGGCGCAATTCGACAGGGCGGCCCGCACCGTCGCGGCGAAGAGACAGCGCGAGCGCTCGCGCCTCCGCTTCCATCGGCATCAGTGCGTGGTGGCATGATGGGCTGCGTTCTCCACCCACCATTCGATCCGGCCACGATCCAAACCAACTCCAAGCTCGCCTTGGCGCTGGCGCCTTCGCTCGCGATCTTTCCCTGCGACGATAACAAGCAACCGCTCCACGGCACGCCGTGGAAGTCGGCCCGGCCCGGCCAGATCGACCGGGTACAGCGCTGGTGGTCGGCCCATCCCGACGCGATGCCCGGCATACACCTGGGCGCGGTTGGCCTGATCGTCATGGATGCGGACGGCGCCGAGGGCATTGCCGCCTTCGAGCGGATCGCGGAGCCACATGGTGGCGTCCCGGAGTGCCCCATGGTGGACACGCCTTCGGGCGGCCGGCACTTCTACTTCAAGCAGCCGCCGGGCGAGAAGCTGGGCAACAGTCGGGGTTCGCTGCCGCCCAAGAGTGAATGCCCGATCGATGTGCGCGGCGACGGCGGCTATGTGATCGCCCCCGATGCGACGCGGGATGATGGGGTGTATCTGTTTCCGGATGGCGATCCTCTCGACATCCTGCATGCCCCAGAGCTGCCCGATTGGCTGCACGACATCCTTACCGGCAAGCGGGAGGAGGAGCCACGTCCAGCTCCGATTGCTCCTAGTTCTCTGCCCAAGGTCTTAAATTCGAGCCTGACCGCCGTCCGCACGCTCGACATGGGCCACCCCCGGCTGCGTGCTTGGGTAGAGAGCGCATTCGATGCCGAGATCAAAGCACTGGAGCAATGCGGAACGGGCGGCCGGAACAACCAGTTGAACACGTCTGCCTTCGCCGTCTTCCAGCTCGTCGCGGCGGGGTGGGTGGCCGAGGATGTGGCCCATGGCGCGCTCGTCCAGGCGGCCGAGGCGTGCGGGCTGGTGAAGGACGACGGTCGCCGATCGGTGCTGCGGACGATCGCGTCGGCACGCAAGGGCGGCATGGGGCAGCCTCGGCAGGTGCCGGAGGAGTTCCAGCGCGACGAGGAGATCGCGGCGGCGGCCGTCGAGCTGAACCGCGAAATCGCAGTGTCGGCCGATGGCACGATCCACGACGCGACGACGGGCGAGGTGATTGAGCCGGAAGCCTTGGCTGCCACGTGGGAAGTACCAGACCTTTCCCTCTTGCGAGAAGGCCGCCGCAAGCCTCCGATCTTTCATCCCGAATGGCTTGGCCCCCACCTAGCACGTTGGGCCGAGGCTCAAGCCCGTGCGACGTGGGCGCCGATCGACTATGTGGCCGTCTTGCTCTTGGCGCTGGTCGGAGGTCTCCTTGGTAATCGCCGCCGCCCGCTCGCTGGCGCTGGATGGGAAGAGCCCCCCACCTTGTTCGCAGCTCTCGTCGGCGATCCTTCGTCGGGGAAGTCTCCAGCGTCTTCGGCGGTCATGAGCCTCTTGAATCTGGAAGAGACCTCCCTCGAGGCAGACTATCGGTATCGCCTCAGTGAATACGAGGAAGCCAAGCTCGCCGCCGACGCGGTCATGGAGGCCCACAAAAGGGCGGCCCGCGAGGCAATGCGGGCCAGCCCTGAATTGGCCGCTGCCATCCCTGTTGCTTTGCCAGAGGGCTTCCGCGAGCCCGTAAGGCCTTTCCTGAAACGCATCGTGGTCCGGGACAGCACGGTGGAGCGGCTTGGCACCCTCTCGGCAGAGAACCCTGCCGGCCTGATCCTCCACCGCGACGAACTGGCGGGCCTCTTCGCGAGCTTTGGCAGGTACAGCGGGGGCGGCGGTAGTGATCGCCAGTTCTTCCTTGAAGCCTATGGTGGCCGCAGCTTCACCGTTGACCGCGTAAAGAGTGGCGACCCCATCCGCGTGCCGCATCTGTCGATCGGTATCATTGGCGCGTTGCAGCCGGACAAGGCAGCTGAGCTATTGAAGGGGGCGGACGATGGCTTCGTGTCGCGGTTTCTTTGGAGCTGGCCAGACCCTGTTGCCGGGTTCCGGATCGCGCGCGAAAAATTCGACCGAAGCCCAGCAGAACGCGTGGTCAATCGGTGCTGTCGGCTCAATATGTGCTCGAATGCGCCTCCACTGCCGGACAGCCCTGTTCTTCTCCCGCTGGAAGAAGGCGCGATCGCGGTGCTGGAGCGATTCGCCCAGACGATCAAGGTGCGGGAGAGCAAGGCGTCTCCACTCATGAAAAGCGCCCTTGGCAAGGCGCGTGGCCATGCGTTGCGCCTTTCGTGCGTGTTGACGCATCTCTGGTGGGGAGCCGATCCACAGGCATCGTGGGACGATCCGCCGAACATCGGCGAAACTGCCGTGGCCACAGCCTGTGAAATGATGGCTTCCTATTTTCTGCCCATGGCCGAGCGCGTCTTCGGCGACGCGTCAATCCCTGTCGCTGAAACGCATGCTGCGATCTTGGCCCGGCACATGCACGAGAAACGGCTTCCAACATTCAACGCGTCGAAGGGTCGTTACGCTGTTGGCGGAGCGCTTCGGGAAGGTTCGAACATGGATGCGGCCTGTGCCGAGCTTGTAGAGGCAGGCATTCTCCAGCCAATAGCGGCCCCCAGAAAGCGCGGGCGGCCGAGTAAAGATTTTGCAGTAAATCCGGCGATTTTCTCACAAGCGGGCAATGGATGATGTGCAAGGTGGCTTCGAAAATATGCTCGGCGACCGATCTATTGCATTGCCGTGGTCTGCCTTCTTGCGACGACCGAGATGGGCGGATGCTAATAAATGCTAAGGGCGACCCGCAATGTGGGGATGACGGCCCTGTTGACATTTGTTGGCGATGAACGGTCGCCTGCGAGGAGACAAAGCACGTCCGGACAAGATGTGCATGCCCGCTCCGAGCGCGAGGTTCTTGATATTTCTTAAGGTTCCGTCGTGCGATCCGAGTCGGCTACAGCGTGCGTGGGCCGATGTGGAGGCCGCCCGCGGGCTAGGAAATGCTAGGGACAGGGCTGCCGACCTCCCCAGGATTCCGAAGGTCAGGGAAGCGGAAAACCTGTCAAAACCTGATTTGCCGGAGGCACCTCGGGGGCCGGCTACAGCGCCAAGGCGGCGCAGGTGCAGAGCGTGAGCCTCTTATCAAATTCTATGGTCAAGGCGGCCGTCGAAGCTGCGATGGCTGCTCACGCCGCCAGTTCGTATGGCCGAATGAGTAGCTCGGCCGGGACGCCCCATTCGCGGTTGAGCTGCCGCACCATCTCCATGGTGAGCGCCCGCTTGCGGTTGATGATTTCCGACGCACGCGAAGCGGAGCCGAAAAGGCGGGCAAGGCCGGCCTGCCCCTCCCCGCGCTGCTCCATCATAAATCTAATGATCTCCACCGGATCGCCTTCCGGAACAGGCCAGCGCTGCTCCTCATAGCGCTCCACGAGAGTCGCGAGGATATCCAGCCGATCAGCCTCGGGCGTGCCGGGAGCGGCGTCGAACAGGCGCCCGATCTCCGCCAGGGCCGCCGCATGGTCGGCGTCAGTGTGGATAGGGTTGATCTCCATATCGGCCTCCTCAAAACTGCGACACGGTCAGGGCATCGATCCGGTCGTACTCGGCATGCGTGCCGATGAACTTCACGAACGCGATCCCCACGCCGAAGTTGACGGTGACGATCAGGCGATAGTCGCCCCCATGAATTTCGAACCCCACCCGCTCCCCATTCAGCGCCTTGGCCTTGGAGAAGGTGGCGAGCACGTCGGCGATGGATGCCCAGCGGGCAGCCTTCGCCACTTGTTCCCAGTGCTCCAGCGGCACCCTCGTCTCGGGATGACGTTCCCAGAAGTCGACGAGGGTGCTGCGGGCGATGATCCTCATGGCAGGAATCATGCTTTCCCAATTTGGGAAAATCAAGGAAATTTCCCAAGACGGGAAGCCGGCTGATGCACCTAGTGGAGGCAGGCGGCATTATCTGGAGCGCAAGCGAATTTCGAGATTTGAGCCAATCCGGATTTATCTATTTGAAATTACAACGATAATCAAATTTATGGATATCTGGAATTTCTGGCTATGGAGAGAGAAAATAGGGAATGATCGGAATCGCCAGTAGGGGGCAGGCCGAGGCGAGCCGTAGGCTGCCCATGGCGGCCGAAGAACTCCATCCGAGCGGAAGGAACTGCGCGAGATGGGGTCAGGGGTGGGGTTACCATCCCGCACCAGCCCTAAACGAGTGCAATACCAACGCATTATCGAAAACAAGTGGCGGAGACGGAGGGATTCGAACCCTCGAGACCCTTTTGGGGGTCTGCTCATTTAGCAAACGAGTGCCTTCAGCCTCTCGGCCACGTCTCCAGCGCTCCCCTCCTATGCCGGACCGCTGCGACCTTTGCAAGGCGTGCCGGCTACCGGCATGCGAGCTTCTCCCCGTCAAACGTGCGGGGCTGCATCGGAACCCTCACGCCTTGGGCGGCCAGAAGGGTGCAAGGGACGGGGACTCACACCATGGCGCGAATCTCGGCCGCCAACGCGTCGAACACGCCTCCCCAGTCTCCCGCTTTGGTCTGCCGGAACAGGCGCACGCTGGGAAAGAACACGCTGCGTTCGCCGGAATATCCCCAGCGCCAGTCGGGCACCGCCCGCAATGCCGCAAATGCAGGGAAGGCCCGCGCACCGCAGAGGTGGATCAGCGCCGTGTCGCTTGAGACGACCAGATCGAGGTGGTGGAGCACGCCGACCGTATCGAGGAAAATACCGTCCGCGTTGAAGCCGTTGCCGAGCTGGAAGATCGAGTCGGCAAACGGCACCTGCCGAAGTTGCTCGGTGCCCTCTCCATGCTGGAGGCTCACGAGCCGGACGCCCGGCAGTCTGGCCAGCGGCTCGAACGCCGCCAATGGAATGGAGCGACCCACGTCGACAGCGCGCGACGGGTTGCCCTGCCAGTTGATGCCGATCGTAAACGTCCCCTCCTCCCGCACCCATCTCCACTTCGCGATGCGATCGGCCGGTGCCGTTAGATAAGGCGCAGCCGGCCATTTCGTGGGATCCGGCTGGAGCAGAAGCGGCAGACTGCCGGCTGGAATCCAGCGCACGCCCGGCTGTGTGGTGTCGATCTCCGAGAGGTTGCCCACCACGGTCACGCGCGCGTCGAGGTTCCGCATCAGCGGCACCAGCCCGGGACGCGTCAGCAGCACCGTGCGGATGCCGCCGTCGGCCAGCAACCGCACCAGCCGGCCGAAAAGCAGCTCGTCTCCGATGCCCTGTTCACCGACGACCACCAGCAGTTCCGGCCGCTCCTGCCCATCCCACCGGATGAAATCCAGCGGCCGGTAGGGTGGCGGAAGAAGGTGCTCGCGCGATTCGTAGGCGGCCCATCCCCGCTCCCAGCGCCCCCGCGCGAGTTCGTCGGCCGCGGTCATGAAACGGCCGTTGGGCTCCTGCGGATCCGCTTCAAGGGCTGCGTCCAGGGCCGGACGGATCTCCTCGGTCCGGCCGAGGTCGGCGAACAGCCGGGCGCGCGTCACATGAGCCGGGGCAAGGCCGGGATCGATGGCGATGGCGCGCTCCACATCGGCCAGCGCAGCGGCGAAATCGCCTTCCGCCCGGAGCACCTCGGCCCGGTGCTCACGGAAAAGAGCTGCCTCGGGCGATTGCGCGAGCGCGAGGTCGCATTGCGCGAGGGCGGCGGGAAACTCCTCCAGATGCCGCAGCACGAAAACGAGCACTTCGCGCGCCTTCATGTCCTTGGGGTCTCGCTCCAAGGCCGCGAGGAAGCAGTCGCGCGCCTCGCGCAGCTGCCCGCTGGCCATGAGGCTCCGGCCCTTGATGACGTAGCCCTCCGCTGCCCTTGGGGCGAGCCGGATCGCCTGCGTCGCGGCATTGGCCGCCTCGCTCTGGCGATCGAGCGCGAAGAGCGTCGACGCCTTGTCCGTCCAGAATCGCGCCTCTCCCGGACGCTGCGAGATGAGGATGTCGAGATCCTTCAGCGCGGCCTCCGCCCGGCCGAGCCGCTGCAAGGCAACCGAGCGGTTGGCCCGCGCCTCGACCGATTTTGCGTCGATCTCCAGAACCCGGTCATAGCGGGCCACCGCCTCTTCGAGGCGATCGAGCCGCGCCAGTGTGTTGGCCGCGAGATAGTGGGCCTCCGAGAGGCCCGGATCGAGTTCAGCCGATTTCTCGAACGCGCCGAGGGCGCGGTCCCATTTCTCCTCGGCCTGGTAGACCGCGCCCATGATGAGCTGGGCGTGCGGATTGGACTTGTGGCCGTCCCGCGCCTTGCGCGCGACCGCGTGGGCCTCCTTGGGCCGGCCGGACTGGAGAAGCGCCAGCGTGAGCAGGCGCGCGACCTCGAAGGAATTCGGCGCGTCGCGCAGGATCGCACGGTAGATGGGGATCGCCTGATCGAGGCGCCCCTCCCGATGCAACGCCCCAGCGCGCGCGAGGTCGGCCCGGAAATCCTTCTGCATCGCGCCCCCCAATGGCGTGTGTGGTACGTCCGCGAGGTCGCGCGATCCGGGTTGCCCTCAGGTGCGGGCGCGCTGGCCGAACAGGATGCTCTGGGCTTCCTTGTCCTTCGAGAGGTCGTGCTTGGCGCGCTCCTCCTGGTTCACCGCAAGGCCCCGCTGCACCGCCGGCCGGGCGAGCACGCGCTCGAGCCACGCCTTGAGGTGGGGAAATTCCTCGATGTGCTGGCCCTGCCGCTCCCACAGCTTGGCCCATCCGATGCAGGCGATGTCGGCGATGGAATAGTCGCCGGCGAGATACTCCCGGTCCTTCAGGCGCGTGTTCATGACGCCGTAGAGCCGGTGCACCTCGTTGGTATATCGCTCGACCGCATAGGGGATCTTTTCCGGCGCGTAGATGCGGAAATGGTGCGCCTGCCCGGCCATGGGGCCGAGGCCGCCCATCTGCCAGAACAGCCACTGCTCCACCTCGACCCGCTTGCGCTCGTCGGAGGGGTAGAACTGCCCGGTCTTGCGGCCGAGATACTGGAGAATGGCACCCGACTCGAACACCGAGATGGGCGCGCCGCCGGGACCGTCGGGATCGACGATGGCGGGCATCTTGTTGTTCGGGGAGATGGCGAGGAAGTCGGGCTGGAACTGGTCGCCCTTGCCGATGTTCACGAGCTTCACCGTGTAGGGAAGCCCGCACTCCTCAAGCATGATGCTGATTTTGTAGCCGTTAGGCGTCGGCCAGTAATAAAGCTCGATCGGCGAAGACTCGACTGCGGCCATCATGCCCTCCCTGCGGCCTGTGCCGCCGCTTCGGTAAGACGTAGACACCCCCCGGTGTCGGGGCAAGGGGGGACCACCGAAGGCGCCCGCCTCCTAGGCCAGAACGATCTTGAAGCCCTCGTGGGAGTTCGAAAAGCCGAGCCGGCGGTAGAATCGGTGCGCGTCGGTGCGCAGCTTGCTGGAGGTGAGCGCGAGCGTCGCCGCGCCTTCCGCAGCCGCCTTCTCCATGGCGAAGCGCACCATGGCCTCGCCGATGCGCCGGCCGCGCAGGCTTTCGTCCACCTGCACCGCCTCGATAAGCGCCCGCTTCGCTCCCCGCCCCGGCAGGCTGGTCACGAACATCAGCTGGAACGTGCCCACGACACGCCCATCCAGTTCCGCCGCGTAAAGGCGCGCCCGCGGATCGTCCGCGATGGCGGCAAAGGCGGCGCGATAGTGATCCTGCGCCTCGGGCGCGGTTGTGTCGCCGTGGCCGCCCAGCGTGTCGGAGGCGAACAGCGCCACCAGCGCGGGAAGGTCCTCGGTGCGGGCCTCGCGAATCTGGAGGCCGCCGGGCGCGGGCGTCACCGGCACAGCGGATCGTCCGGCGGGAGAATGGTCATCTGCCAGTCGCTCCAGCGGTGGGGATTCATCCACGGGGACCACCATTTCACCGACACTTCGATGGTATTTTGGTCCGCCGGCGGCAGGAGCAGCTTGGGCAGGCCGTTGAAGATGCCGGTGACGCGGGCGCAGCCGGTGGTGGGGCGGGACGGCGGCCTGTACTGGTTCTCGCGCACGATGACGACCCGCGCGCCGGGAATGGCCGCCCTGAGCCGGCCGGCGGACGTGCGGTCGTCGGCCACGAGGGTCGGCGCGTCGCCGAGCTTGTTCGCCACCGCCACCTGGAGCTTGTAGAGCGGCTCGGCCGCGATGCAGCGCCCGCACAGCCGAGGATCGGGCCACAGGGGCACCACCATCCGCGAGATCATGATGCCGCCGCTGACCACCGCCAGCAGGGTGAGATAGATCCACACCCGCGGACGCCAGCCGCCGAGCCGTTCCAGCTCGGCGAACAGATAGACCGGCAGCAGCAGCAGGAAGACGTGGAAATAGCGGTCGCGCAGGCTCGCGGTGCCCATGGCCAGCGTCGAAGCGAAAGTGACGACGATGCCGATGACGATGATGGACCGCAGCACGCGCCGTGCCGCGCCCCGCTCGGGGGCGTCGGGCGTGGCCCCGTCGCCGCGATTGTAGGGAAGGAACACCAGCGCGACGACCAGCACCAAAGGTAGCACATAGCCGAACAGGGCGCCGACCATGGTGGAGACCACCGCGTCCCATCCCGCGCCGGTGATGCCGATGGTCTGGGCCGTGGCCTCGGCCACGTTCTGGCCGTAGTGCCAGAGGGCGAAGCCGTAGATGCCGAGGGGCACCGCCGCCACCACGAACGTGACGAGAAGGCGGGGATCGAGAATCACCTTCCGGTACGTCGGCTCCAGCAGGCAGGCCACCACCAGCACGCCGATGAAGGCCACGAAGCCGAACTTGCCGAGCGTGCCGGCGGCGATCCACAGGCCGAGCCCGGCATAAAGGCCAAGGCTGCGATGGCGGCTCAAAGCCATCACCGTGAGGAAGGCGCCGGCGATGGCGACGATCATCACGTTGGAATGGGTCAGGATGCGATGGCTGTGATAGCCGAGCACCCAGATGAACGAGAGCGAGAAGGTGGCGAGCGCCTGCAGCCGCGGATCGGCGATCATCCGCCGCGCCACCCGGTAGACCAGCATGGCGCAGGCGAACAGCAGCGTGTAGCGCAGCACCGCGAAGGACACGGTGCCGACGCCGAGCACGCGCTGCAGGGCCCACAGGAGCCAGTCGAACAGCGGCGGGTTACGCGGGACATACGACAGCTGCAGCGACTGCACCATGTAGCTCTCGATGGCGTCGTCCGCGTTCACCGCGATCTCGAACACCACCGCGATCACCGCGTGCAGCACCATCCAGAGGCCGACGATGAAGGCGACGCCTTCGGGCCGGGCCCAGAAGGGAACGGCCCCCTGCGCGCCAGCCGCTGCGGGCGCGGACGCATCCCTGTCGAGATAAGTGTCGGTCACGGGGCACTCCTCATCAGCGCCTCTATACCGGCGTGCCGCCTGCTGCGCCACCGCGTGGGGCGCGGGGCTGCGGCGGCCAGCGATGCCGGAACGGCCGGGGAAAACTAGAGGGTTTCGAGCACGATGAAGCGCTCGCGCCCGCCGGCGGCCAGCGCCGCCTCGGAGACCTCATGCACCAGCATTTCATCGACGCGGGCGCCGGCCGGGCCGGCGCGGCACGCCGCGAGCATGGCCTCGACCACATCCGGGGGACCTGCGAAAATCGCCTCCACGGCACCGGACCGGCGGTTGCGCGCGAAGCCGAGGAGACCGCGCCCCGCCGCCTCCCGCGCGCACCACGCGCGATAGCCGACGCCCTGCACCCGCCCGCGCAGCATCACATGGACATAGCGCATGGGCGCCTATTCCGTGCAGGCGCCGGGCGGGTTCAGCGCCTCGAACGAGGCCATGGCGCCGACCAGGGCGAAGCGGCCATAGTCGATCTTGAGGCTGCCGACGACGCCATTGTCATAGAGCGAGAAGCTCATGACATAAGCGGGCGTGCGGTCCACGCCGCCCTCGTCGAAATAGCTGATGGTGACGGGATAGAAGGTGCGCCCGGCGAGCGTCGCCTTGGCCGGCGCCGCGAGGCGGGTCTCGTCGGTGCTGGGACGGCCGATGACGGCCAGCGTGTCGAACACCTTCTGCGGGTCGGTCGCGCCGTCATAGACCTTGGCCTGATAGACGCTTTCCCCGGCCGCGGCCGCGGCCAGCACCTTCTTCACGTGCTCGGTGGGCATCAGGATGTCGCCCTTGAGGGTGAAGGTGGCCGACTCGGGCTTGGTGACGACGACCCGCAGGGCCGGCGGCTCCTGCCGCTCGACATTGGCCTCAAGCTCCAGCCCGTCGTCGTCGCCGCCCTGGGTGGTCGCCAGGAAACGATAGGTCTTGCCGGCGCCGTCTTCCCAGGCCTTGGAGGTGACGGTCTGCCGCAGCGGCTCGCCACCGGTGGAGGCGGCGCTCTGCTGGCTGGTGACGGTGGTGTAGCCGGCGCAGGCGTCGCCGGTGATCTCGTAGCGAATCTCGCCGTTCATCTCCTCGAGCTGGCCCGAGGGCTTGGAGCCGTCGAGGGAGAGGCGGTAGGTCGCCTTGTGCGGCAGCAGGTTCACCGCGCCGGCGGGCAGCGCGGAGAAGCACCACAGGCCGGCCATCGTCGCCGCGGCGAGGCGCAAATGCTTGGTCATGTCTCAACTCCTTCCGGGCGTCCGGCGCGGACAACGCATGCGTGCCGCCCGCTTATCGCGTTGCTTGCGCCGGCGCGGCTCTTCGGCGAAGAGGATGGCTTAATTGCGCGCTGCATATGGCAGGAGGCCATCATGACTTCATCCGTCGAAAAGAAGCTCGCCGAACTCGGAATCACTTTGCCGAGCCCCAAGCCGCCCATCGCCAATTATGTGCCGGCGGTGCGCACCGGCAACCTGCTGTTCATTTCCGGGCAGGTTTCCATCGACGGTGAAGGCAAGATCGCCACCGGCAAGCTCGGCGCCGGCGTCAGCATCGAAGCCGGACAGGCTGCCGCGAAGCTCTGCGCCATCAACATCCTCGCCCAGGTGAAGGCCGCCATCGGCGACCTCGACAAGGTGGTGCGGATCGTGAAGCTCGTCGGCTTCGTCAATGCCACGGGCGACTTCACCGACCATCCCAAGGTCGTCAACGGCTGCTCGGACTTCTTCGTCGAGGCGCTGGGCGACAAGGGTCGCCATGCGCGCTCGGCCGTGGGCGTCTCCGGCCTGCCCTTCGATGCCTCGGTGGAAGTGGAAGCCATCGTCGAGATCGCCTGAACGGAGAGGACCATGGGAGACCTGAGCTGGATCACCGCCCGCCCGGTCGCCCATCGCGGCCTGCACGACAAGGCGCGCGGCATCATCGAGAACGCCCTGTCGGCCGCCGAGGCGGCGGCCGACGCGGGCTATCCCATCGAGCTGGACATTCAGATCAGCGCCGATGGCGAGGCCGTGGTGTTCCACGACTTCACCCTCGATCGCCTCACGGCGGCCAAGGGCGCGGTCTCGGCGCTCAGCGCTGCGGAACTGGGGCGCACGGCGCTGGCGGGCACGCCGGACACGATTCCCACGCTCGCCGACTTCCTCGCCCGCGTCGGCGGGCGGGTGCCGCTCTTCATCGAGATCAAGAGCGCGTTTTCGGGCGACACGCGGCTCGTGGCGCGGGCGGTGGAGGTGCTCAACGGCTATGGCGGCAAGGTTGCGCTGATCTCCTTCGACCCGCAGATGCTGGCCGAGGCGAAGGCCCAGGCGCCGCACATTCCGCGCGGCATCATCGCCCAGGCCCGCTATGACGGCGCCCACTGGCCGGGCATGACGCCCGAGCGCGCGCGGATGCTGGCGGACATGGATCACCATGCCTCCAGCGGCTACGATTTCATCACCTATCACTTCACCGATCTGGAGCATCCGGCCCTGATCGCGGCCCGCGCGCGGGGCGTGCCCGTGACCGCCTGGACGGTTCGCAGCCCGAATGATGCCGCCCGCGCGCTGGCCGGGGCCGACCAGATCGTCTTCGAGGGCTTCACGCCGCAGGGATAGGGGCGTAAATCTGCGGCGTCCTGTCGCGGTGGTCAGGCTCTACCGCAATGCACACTTAAGCTCGATGCCCGACGCCCACATCCGCATCCTGCCCAACCTGTCCGAGATCAAGGCGGCCGAATGGGACGCCTGCGCGGCGGGTGGGGCGGCCCGCCCCGAACCGTTTGTGAGCCACGCTTTCCTCTCCGCTCTGGAGGAATCCGGCTGCGCCGCCGCGCGCACCGGCTGGCTGCCGCAGCACCTCGTGCTCGACGGGCCGGACGGCAAGGCCGCCGCGGTCTGCCCAGCCTATCTGAAGTCCCACTCGCGCGGCGAATACGTCTTCGATCAGGGCTGGGCCGACGCCTATATGCGGGCGGGTGGCGAATATTACCCCAAGGTGCAGGTGGCGGTGCCCTTCACCCCCGTCACCGGCCGGCGGCTCCTTCTGAAGGACCCGGACGATCCGGTGGGCCGGCTGGCGCTGGGCGCCGGCATCAAGCAGCTGGTGCGGCTGCGCGGCGCGTCCTCGGCCCATGTGACCTTTTCCACCGAGGAGGAATGGGAGGAGCTGGCATCCCTCGGCTTCCTCAAGCGCACCGACCGCCAGTTCCACTGGACCAATTCGGGCTACGCCACCTACGACGATTTCCTCGCCGAACTCGCCTCGCGCAAGCGCAAGGCGCTGAAGAAGGAGCGGCGGGAGGCCATCGCGGAGGGAATCTCCATCGAGTGGCTCACCGGCAAGACCCTGACGGAAGAGGCCTTCGACGCCTTCTTCATGTTCTATCTCGACACCGGCGGCCGCAAATGGGGCACGCCCTATCTCAACCGCCAGTTCTTCCAGCGCGCCGCCGAGCGGATGGCCGACCAGATCCTGCTGGTGATGGCGCGGCGGGACGGGCGCTACATTGCCGGTGCCCTGAATTTCATTGGCGCCGAGACGCTCTATGGCCGCTACTGGGGCGCGGTGGAGCACCACCCCTTCCTGCATTTCGAGGTCTGCTACCATCAGGCCATCGACTATGCGATCGCCACCGGCCTCAAGGTGGTGGAGGCCGGCGCGCAGGGCGAGCACAAGCTGGCGCGGGGCTATCTGCCCAAGGCCACCTATTCCGCTCACTACATCGTGCACCCCGGCCTCGCGGGGGCCGTCGCGCAGTATCTGGAGCGCGAGCGCACCCATGTGGAGGAGGATTCGGCCGTACTGACCGAGCTCGGCCCCTTCCGGCGGTGCGTGGAGGAGGAGCAGGACTGAAGGCCCAAGGCGGCCCCACGCTTCCGTTCCCCCTCTTCGCCACGCGACATCATCCGCCCGGTTGCCCGGCTCACGGGCGGGTCGCTATAGTCCCCCCGCCAATTTGGGGACAGGCGATGACGTATTGCTGTGGGGTTCTGGTCCGGGACGGTCTGGTGCTGATCGCCGACACGCGGACCAATGCGGGCCTCGACAACATTTCCACCTTCCGCAAGCTCCACATCTTCGAGGAGCCGGGCCATCACGTGCTGGGCCTTGCCACGGCTGGCAACCTGTCCGTCTCCCAGTCGGTCGTGAGCATGCTGCACGAGGGCGTGGAGGACCACGAAGTCGGGGAGCGCAGGCAGCTGCGCGACTGCCGGACCATGTTCCAGGCCGCCCAGCTCGTGGGCACCGCCATCCGTCAGGTCCACAAGGTCAACGGCGCCTTCATGGAGCAGTCGAACGTCAGCTTCGACGTGTCGTTCCTGCTCGGCGGCCAGATCGCCGGCGACAGCCTGCGGCTCTACATGGTCTATTCCGCCGGCAATTTCATTGAATGCACGCAAGACACGCCGTTCCTGCAGATCGGCGAGCACAAATACGGCAAGCCGGTGCTGGACCGCGCGGTGAACTACGACATGGAGATTTCCGAGGCGCTGAAATCGAGCCTCATCTCCATGGATTCCACCATGCGCTCCAACCTCGGGGTGGGCCTGCCCATCGACGTGATGGTGGTGACGCCGGATTCGCTCCGCTCCGAGCTGATCTATCGCATTGAGCCCGGCGAGCCCTATTTCCACGATCTGCGGGAGCGCTGGTCGGCCGCGCTGCGTTCGGCCCACGCCTCTATCCCCAAGCCCCCCTACCTCAAGAACGGCCGCCCACGGGTGGTCAACGAGGCCTGAGGCAAGCTCAGGTCGAATGAAAAAGGGCGCCCCAGCGGGCGCCCTTCTCAATTTCAGCAGCCTCGGAGGCCGTAGATCAGGCAGCCTTGGGGGCGAGCTTGGCGGTGACGATCTTGTCCGGATCCTTCACGGGCTCGCCGCGCTTGATCTGGTCGATGTTCTCCATGCCTTCGATCACCTCGCCCCACACCGTGTACTGGCGGTCGAGGAAGCGGGCGTCGGTGAAGCAGATGAAGAACTGGCTGTCGCCGGAATCGGGATTCTGCGCGCGGGCCATGGAGCAGGTGCCGCGGACGTGGGGCTGGGCATTGAACTCCGCCTTCAGCTTCTTGCCCGAGCCGCCCATGCCGGTGCCGGTCGGATCGCCGGTCTGGGCCATGAAGCCCTCGATCACGCGGTGGAACGGCACGCCGTTGTAGAAACCCTGGGAGACCAGCTCCTTGATGCGGGCGACATGGCCGGGGGCGAGGTCGGGGCGGAACGCAATGGTCACCGGGCCCTTGGTGGTTTCGAGGATCAGGACTTCATCGCTCATCAATCTCTTCCTTCACAGGCGGCGCACCGGGCGCCGGTCGGGGAAATCGTTTCCGCCGGCTGAGCCGATCGGAGGGGGTGTCTTCTGGCCGGTGCTCACTTGGCGTCGGCGGCGACCTGCATCTTCACGATCTTGTCGGGGTTGGACACCGAACCGCTGGAGCCGGAGCCCTTCTTGATCTTGTCGATGAACTCCATGCCCGACACCACCTGGCCCACCACGGTGTATTGGCCGTTCAGGCTCGGGGTCTCGTCGAACATGATGAAGAACTGGGAATTGGCGCTGTTGGGCGAGGACGCGCGCGCCATGCCCACCACGCCGCGCTTGAACGGCACGTTGGAGAATTCCGCCGGCAGGTTCGGATACTTGGAGCCGCCGGTGCCGTTGCCATACTGGCCGTCGCCGGTCTGGGCCATGAAGCCGTCGATGACGCGGTGGAACGGCACGTTGTTGTAATAGCCCTCGCGGGTCAGCAGCTTGAGCCGCTCCACGTGCTGCGGGGCAAGATCGGGGCGCAGGGCAATGACGACGCGGCCATAGGGCGTGTCGAGATAGAGCGTGTTCTGCGGGTCCGGCTTGGTCTGGGCCGCCGCCGGCAGCGCGAAGGCCAGCACGACGAACGCTGCGGCGAGGAAACGGCCGAGAAGGCGCGTCATATGGGTCACTCCCGGAAAGCCCCGGCCTCGGGGCGGTTTGGCCGCATGGACGCGGCGGCGAATGAGGGCGCTATCGCTTGAACTTGGCATCGAGCCGCGCCAGCACCTGCGGCGGCACGAAGGCGGAGACGTCCCCGCCCATGGACGCGATCTGCCGCACGAGAGTGGCGGTGATGGGGCGCACGCGGGGCGAGGCGGGCAGGAACACCGTCTGGATGCCCGGCGCCAGCGTGCCGTTCATGCCGGCCATCTGCATCTCGTAGTCGAGATCCGTGCCGTCGCGCAGGCCGCGGATGAGCAGCGTGGCGCCGAGCTGTTGGGCGGTGGTGATGATGAGATTGTCGAAGGTGACGGCCTCCAGCGTCGCGTTCTCCTCCGCCGCCACCGGCCCGCACACCTCGCGCAGCATGGCGAGCCGCTCCTCGGCGGCGAACAGCGGCGCCTTGCCGGGATGGATGCCCACCGCCAGCACCAGCCGGTCGGCGAGGCGGCAGGCGGAACGCACCACGTCCAGATGGCCGTTGGTGAGCGGATCGAAGGAGCCACCATAGATGGCGGTGCGCAGGGTATGTTCGCTCATGCGGCCTGTCTTCAGCCTGTTCTGATCCCGCAAGGCCTAGCCTTGCGGGCGCCGGGACGCAATGGGGGGCGGGAAAGCCCCCTCCCCGCTCAGACCTCGAACGAGCCGCCGCTCTCCGGCACCACCACCTTCACGGGGTGGCCCTTCAGCGCCTCGACGAAGGCGGAGGCATCGGGCACCAGGATGGGGAAGGTGCCGTAGTGGATCGGCACCACGATCTCCACGCCCGGCAGGAAGCGCTTCACCGCCAGCGCGGCGACCTCCGGCCCCATGGTGAAGCGGTCGCCGATGGGGATGAACACCACCTTCGGCGCGTGGATCTCGCACAGCAGCGCCATGTCGGAGAAAATGTCCGTGTCCGCCATGTGCCACACGGTCGGCTCGCCCGGCGCCTTGATGATGAGGCCGGTGGGATTGCCGAGATATTCGGACGGCGCCGCGGGGCCGCCCGAGGAGTGGTCGGCGCGCACCATGGTCACGCTGAAGCCGCCGAGGTCCAGCTTGCCGCCGGTGTTCATCATCTGCGGCGCATTGCCGGCGCCCTTGGCCGAGAGGTAGGCGCACAGCTCGGGATTGGCCACCACCGGCAGGGTCCGGCTGGCGTCGGCGGCGTCCTCCACCAGCGAGAGCGTGTCGCCGATATGGTCGCCGTGGCCGTGGGTGAGCAGGATATGCGTCACCCCGCGCGAGGCGTCCTCCACCGTGGAGCGGAAGCTGGGATTGCCGGTGAAGAAGGGATCGATGAGGACGGCCTTGTCGGCGAAATCGAGCCGGAAGGCGGCGTGGCCGTACCAGGTGATCTTCATGGGATTGCCTCTGGTGGCTTCATGCGTGCGCGGGATGGTCCGGCATGGCGCCGGCGCGCAAGGAAGGGTTCGGGGCGCGGAGTATCCCGGAAGCCCCGCGAACGCGCAATCTCCTCAGCCGATGGTGGACAACGAGGGGAAGGTCTCGATCAGCCAGTAGCTCGCATGGGCGATCCAGCCGGACATGAAGGCGATGCCGGTGAGCACAAGCAGCGCGCCCATGGCCTTCTCCACCATCGGGAGCATCTTGCGCATGTGGACAAGGCCGCGCAGGAACGGCCGCACGGCGAACGCCGCCGCGAGAAAGGGCACGCCCAGCCCGAGAGAATAGATGGCCAAAAGGCCCGCGCCCTTCGAGACGGTGGCCTCCGACCCCGCCACGGCGAGGATGGCACCCAGCACCGGGCCGAGGCACGGCGTCCAGCCGAAGGCGAAGGCGAGGCCCATCACGAAGGCGCCCCACAGCCCCGTCGGCGCATGGACATGCGCCCGCGCCGTCCGGTGCAGGAGGTGGATGCGGAACACGCCGAGGAAGTTCAGCCCCATGATGATGATGGCGATGCCGGCGATGATGGACAGCACGTCGAGATGGGCGCGCAGAAGGTCGCCGATGGCCGAAGCCCCCGCCCCCAGCGCCACGAACACCACGCTGAAGCCCGAGACGAACAGCGCCGCGCCGACCAGCGCCCGCCGCTCCACCTCCTTCACCGGTTCCGCGCCGGCGAGGTCTTCCAGCGTGCTGCCGCCGAGAAAGCACAAATAGGGCGGCACCAGAGGCAGGACGCAGGGGGAGACGAAGCTCGCAAGGCCGGCGAGGAAGGCGGCAGGCAGGGTCACGTCGGCCATTCTTGGGTCGCGGCTCTCTTCTGGTGGACGGGAACGCCCCTTCTTTGCGCTCCTATTGAAGCCCCAGGCCGGCCGGGGCAAGCCACACATCGCCGCGCTCGCCGGCTTGTGAGCGGCGGCCTGCGCGGTTCGCGCGCGCTCCCGGCCCTTGCGGGCGCCGCAATTCGGGGACATCTCAAGGGAATGAGCGACGAGCGCACTTCCCCCCGGCGTCCGCAGGTGTTCCGCCTCGATGAGGCGAACATCACCCTGGCCCCGCCCGAGATGGCGGAGGTGGAAGCCGCCCTGCCCGTTCCTGTGCCGGTAAAGCCGAAGCGGGGCTGGGGCCTGTCCCTTGCCGGGCTGTTCTGGTCGGCCCTCGGCGGCGTCCTGAGCCTTGCCGCCTATGTGGGGCTGAGCAAGCTGGTCGAAGACCTTTATGCCCGCGCCCCGTGGCTCGGCTGGGTGGGCATCGGCGTCACCGCCCTCCTGCTCATCGCCGCCGTGCTGATCGTGGCGCGCGAGGTGGCGGGGCTCTCGCGGCTGGCCCGCCTCGACGACATCCGCGACCGGTCCGAGCGGGCCCTGGCCGAGGACGACCGGCCGCTCGCCGAGGGCGTTGTTAAGGACGTGCTCAAGCTCTCCTCCCATGCGCCCACCCTCGCGCGGGCGCGCATGGATCTGGAAGGGCATCTCTCCGGCATCATCGACGGTGCCGATCTCGTGCGCCTCGCCGAGCGCACGCTGCTCCCGTCGCTGGATTCGCAGGCGCGACAGATGGTGTCGGACGCCGCCCGCAACGTCTCCGTCGTCACCGCCGTATCGCCCCGCGCGGTGGTGGACCTCGCCTTCGTGCTCTACAGCGCCGTGACGCTGATGCGCCGCCTCGCCTATCTCTATGGCGGACGTCCGGGCACGCTCGGCACCTTCCGCCTCGTGCGCCATGTGCTCGGGCACCTTGCCGTGACCGGCGGCATGGCGGCGGGGGACACGCTGGTGCAGCAGCTCGTGGGTCAGGGGCTTGCCGCGCGCCTCTCCGCCCGGCTGGGGGAGGGTGTGGTCAACGGCCTGCTCACCGCCCGGCTCGGCCTTGCCGCCATCGCCGTGACACGGCCGCTGCCCTTCACCGCTTTGCCCGCCCCGCGCCTCGCGGACGTGGCCACCGGGCTTATGCGCAAGGCCGAGGAAGAGGAAGCGGTCGTCTCACGCCGGCAATAGGTGTCGCGGCAGCGCCTCGGGCGTGTAGGTGACGGGCCGGTTGCGCCAGATCATCTCGGCGGTGGGCCACACCACGAAGGCCCCCAGCGCACCCAGGAACAGGGCGAAGGCCCATTCCTGCTGCAGGATGGCGAAGCCGAAGACCGCAAGAAGGCCAGCGAGCGCAGCAAGGCCCGCCGCAACCATCATCCAGAAGCGCAGCGGAGCATATCCGCCGCGGCAGCGGGGCGCCACGGCCGAGGCGGCCAGCGCCCGGTGCAGGGCCCGGACGAACGCCGCATAATCCTCCCGCTGGTCGCGCACGCCGGTGAGGGAGATGCGCGAGGCGGAGCCCGCCTTCAGACGCGTGCCATCGCGCCCGGCAATCTCCATCTCGAAGCTCGGCGCGGCGAACTTGGCCGGCAGGAAGCGCAATTGCACCGAGATGATATCCGCCAGTCTGAGCCGGCCCTCGCGCGGGCCGATGCTCCAGAGCAGCGCCTCCGGCACCAGTTCCAGCCGTACGCCCGCGCCGCCGAGGCGGGGCAGATGCGCATAGACGATCGTTCCCGCGGGATAAGAGGCCGTCACGTCAGCTCCCGCATGGCGGTGTCGATGCCGTGCACGGTGAGGGGGAACATCCGGCCTTCGAGGATGTGGCGCACGAGCCGGATGGATTCCGTATAGCCCCAGTGCGGCTCCGGAACAGGGTTCAGCCATACGGCCTTGGGATAGGTGGTGAGCAGGCGTTCGAGCCACAGCTTCCCCGGCTCGGCATTGTTGTGCTCCACCGATCCGTTGGCGAACGTGATCTCGTAGGGACTCATGGAGGCATCGCCGACGAAGATCAGCTTGTAGTCGTGGCCGTAGGTGTGCAGCACGTCGAACAGGGGGATGCGCTCGGAGGCGCGGCGGGCGTTGGATTTCCACACGCTCTCATAGACGCAGTTGTGGAAATAGAAGTGCTCCAGGTGCTTGAACTCCATGCGCGCGGCGGAGAACAGCTCCTCCACCTGCTCCACATGCCAGTCCATGGAGCCGCCCACGTCGAGGAACAGCAGCACCTTCACCGCATTGCGCCGCTCCGGCCGCAGCTTCACGTCGAGATAGCCCTGGCGGGCGGTCTCGCGGATGGTGCCGTCGAGGTCCAGTTCGTCGGGGGCGCCGATGCGGGCGAACTTGCGCAGCCGGCGCAGGGCCACCTTGATGTTGCGGGTGCCCAGCTCGACCCCGTCGTCGAGATCCTTGAACTCGCGCTTGTCCCACACCTTCACCGCGCGGAAGTTGCGGTTGCCGTCCTGGCCGATGCGCACGCCCTCGGGATTGTAGCCATAGGCGCCGAAGGGCGAGGTGCCGGCGGTGCCGATCCACTTGGAGCCGCCCTGATGGCGCCCCTTCTGCTCCTCGAGCCGCTTTTTGAGCGTCTCCATGAGCTTGTCGAGGCCGCCCATGGCCTCGATCTGCGCCTTTTCCTCGTCGGTGAGGTGCTTCTCGACGAGCTTGCGCAGCCACTCCTCGGGGATGGACTGCCCCTCTTCGCCCAGCGCCTGCTCAAGCCCCTTGAAGCAGCGGCCGAAGACCTGGTCGAAACGGTCGAGGTGGCGCTCGTCCTTCACGAGGCTCGCGCGGGCGAGATAATAGAAGGCGTCCACCTGCCGGCCGGCCACGTCGCGGTCCATGGCCTCCATGAGGGTGAGATATTCCCGCACCGAGACCGGCACGCCTGCGGCCTTGAGCGCCTCGAAGAAGGCAATGAACATCGCGCCCTGACCCTTCCAACGCGGTATGTCGCGGAGCCGTTTCGCCCACCGGGAACGGATCATAGCGCGCCCGCGCGCCGCCACGCAAAATCGCCGGCCGAGCGCCTCCCGCCAAGTGACACCGCCAAAAATCACACTGAAAAAGAAAATGCCCCGGCGCCGGCCGGGGCATTTTCTTGTCTGGAGAGGACCCGCCGCCTTGGTGGCGGCGGAAATCCTCAGTTCAGGCCGTAAAGGTTGTTGTTGGTGCTGGACATGCTTTCCACGGTCAGCGCGCCGAGGAGCACGAGGTTCAGCAACTTCGTGAGTTCCACCGAACCGGCGTTGCCGATGTAGAGGACGTCCTTGTCCCGCATGGGCACCTTGGTGGAGAGCAGGTAGCCCGTCGGCTCGCGGAAGTTCACCTGATAGATGGTGGCGATCCGCTTCTCGGGGAGGTTCGAGACATCCACGCCCATCCGCTCCAGCGTGGTGCGGTTCTCGATGCGGAACAGGAAGGCCGACTGCGGGTCCGCCTGCGCGTCCACGAGGCCCGACGCCTTGGCCACCGCCTCGCTGAGGCTGATGGCGTCGTTGTCGAAGTTGAACTGCCCCTGCTTGCCGGTCGCGCCGAAGGCCAGGAAGGTCCGCGGGCGGCTGAAGATGTAGATGGTGTCTTCCGGCTGCAGATAGACGTTGTTCGCGGGCTCGCGCACCAGCCGGTTGAAGCTGATGGTCGCCTCGCGGCCGCCGCGCTGCAGCGTCACGAACAGGTCGTAGCCCTTGCTGGAGGTGGCGCCGCCGCGGCTCACGGCGTCAAGCACGCGCTCACCCGTGGGGGTGAGGGGGAAGCGCACCGGCGCGCTCACTTCGCCGATGACCGTCACCGAATTGGAGCGCTGGGACTTCACCGAGACCACCGCCTGGGGCTCGATGGCGCGATTGCGCAGGCGATCGACGATTTCCTTCTCCACCTGCGCGGGCTGCAGGCCGGCCGCCCTCACCTGCCCGGCATAGGGCACGGAGATGTTGCCGTTGACGTCCACCGTCTGGGTGGGGATGTCGACGAAATTACCGGCGCGCGAGGCCGCCTCGGCAGGGATGAAGAGGCCGCCCGAGGAGGCTTCGAAGATCGACACGCCGATGATGTCACCGACGCCGATCTTGATGTCCGGCACCGGACGGCGATCGTTGCGGAACGTGCCGATCAGGCCCTGGGAGTCCATCGTCGAGAGTACGCTGACCACCTGGGCGGTCAGCGGCACGAGCTTGTAGCTCAGGCCATCGGTGTCCTGCGTCGAGGGATTAGTCACCTCGACCGAATAGGGCCCGGATGCGGGAAGGAGATTGCAGCCGGCCAATGCGACGGACACGGCGACCGATACGGCCATCCCCGTCACGCGACGGAACCGTCCAAGCCAATTTTCGGTGGCAAAAAGCACTGCCAGAACCCCCGTGGGATGCGTGCTTCTACCTAACACGAGGGGGCAGGAGAGCATATTGCAGAGCAGCACGGAAATGGCTCAACGACGCCGTTTCCACCGCCTCTGTGGCTCATCGGCCACATGAAAAACCGTACTTGGGTAGGGCTGGATCGAGGGAAAAAGGTTAACGCTGGCAATGGGCTGCTAGTCTCGCTTTTTGCAAGCGGCGACGCAGCCGCGACTCAACACGCACGCACGCTTGCAATGCAGCGCCACCGTCGCGCTCAGGTTGCGATGAGGAAGCGGTCCGCGCCCTCGAGCACCAGGCAGGTCAGATGCCCGGTGGCATAGGCGCCAGTGTCGATGTTGATCCGGTTGCTCAGAACTTCCGGGTCCTTCATGGGCGTGTGCCCGTGAACGATGCAGTGGCCGAACCAGTCCGGATGATCCAGGAACTCCCGCCGGATCCACATCATGTCCTCGCGGCTCTGCTCTTCCAGCGGGATGCCCGGGCGCAGGCCGGCGTGGACGAACGCGTAGTCGCCGCAGACGAAATAGCTGGTGAGCTGGCGCAGGAACGAGATGTGCTCGGCGGGCACGGCGGCGCGCCACTCGTTCCAGAGCCGGGCCTCGTCCGCACCGGCGGCGGGACGCACATAGGAGAAGACGGTCTCAAGCCCGCCCATGCGCAGCCAGCGCGAGAAGGACTCCTGCGACAGCAGGGATTCGAGCATCACCGCTTCATGGTTGCCGGAGATGCAGATGGCCTTGTGGTCCTTCTGCCGCTGCATCAAGGCATCCAGCACGCCGGACGATTGCGCGCCACGGTCCACATAGTCGCCGAGATAGACCTCGACGCAGTCCGGGCCGGGGTGAGCGGCCATGTCCTCGTCGATAGCGGCCTGGAGCGCGGTGAGCAGGTCGAGACGGCCGTGGACGTCGCCGACGGCATAGATGCGCATATGGTCCGGGACGAGCGGAATGGCCGGGTCGCGATAATGTTCTGTCACGGTGCTGTTCGGGCGGATCTTCAGCATCGTCATGTCCGCAACATCCCTGCTGGTGTCAATGCCCCCGCACGAACCACTGGCAAGCCCCTAATATAACGCACAAGTTCGATTCTGGCGATCTTTTAGTTGCAGCGCAACAACAACAAGACACACAGACGTGAAGCCGTGCAATAATTTACCGCAGTGCGGTAGCGGGGGAGAGAATGACGTTCGAGCTTGCGGCACTGGCGGTCCTTTTCGAGGCCCTGCTGGGGTATCCGGCCGGACTCGTGCGGCGGATCGGCCATCCCGTGATCTGGATCGGCCGCCTCATCCTTGCACTGGATCACCGGCTCAACCGCCCGGGATTCGCCCCCGGCCGACGGCGCCTGATGGGTGTCGTTACGGTAGCGCTGGTGCTCGCGGCGGCCGCCCTGCCGGCCCTCGCGCTGGAGGTGGCTCTGCGTCCCCTCCCCTTCGGGCTGCTCATCCTTGGGCTGGCAGGGTCCAGCCTCATCGCGCAGCGCTCCCTGCACTGGCATGTGGCGCGGGTTGCCGACGCACTGGAGACCGGCAGCCTCGATGCCGCGCGCGAAGCCGTCGGCCATATCGTGGGGCGGGACCCACAGACGCTGGACGCCTCGGGCGTCGCCCGCGCCGCCATCGAGAGCCTTGCGGAGAATTTCTCCGACGGCGTGGTGGCCCCGACCCTCTGGCTGAGCGTGGCAGGCCTTCCGGGCGGCGCGGCCTACAAGGCGCTCAACACGGCCGACAGCATGATCGGGCACCTTACCGTGCGTCATGCGGCCTTCGGCTGGGCGGCCGCGCGGGCCGACGACTACGTCAACCTGCCGGCCTCGCGCCTCGCCGGAATGCTCATCATCGCCGGCGCGGCGCTGACGCCCGGTGCCCATCCCCGCCATTCCTATCGGGCCATGCTGCGCGACGCCCCGCGCCACCGCTCCCCCAACGCCGGCTGGCCGGAGGCGGCCATGGCCGGCGCGCTCGGGCTGCGACTGAACGGTCCGAAGGTCTATGCCGGCGTGCTCACGCAAGACGCCTATATGGGCGACGGCCGGCGCGAGGCGACCGCGGAGGACGTGCGCATGGCGCTCAAGGTCTACCGTCGCGCGGATGCCCTGATGATCCTGCTGGTGCTGGCCGGCGCGGGCGTGACCCTGCTGGTTTGAGGGCTCATCGCGCCAGCGCCAGCAGACGGTCGAGGTCGAGATGGGCGGCGAGATGGGCCGCCAGCGCGTCCAGCGTCGCCTCCACGCCGTCCTCATAGGCGATGCCGCCGCCCGCCCCGCCCAGCCGGGCGAGCACGGCGGCGCGGAAGGCATCGGAGGCGAATAGCCCGTGCACATACGTGCCGGCGACAAGGCCCGAGGCGGAGCGCGCGCCCTCCGGCCGCCCATTCGCGAGATGGCCGAACGGCCGCTCGCAATCGGCACCATGGGTTGCGCCCATGTGCATCTCATAGCCGTGGAAGGGCGCGCCCTCGGCGGTGCCGCGCACCTCCTCCAGCCGCTTCTCGCCCGTCAGTACGGTGTGGACATCGAGCAGGCCGAGGCCGCGCGCGATCCTGGCCTCGCCCTCCACGCCCTCGGGATCGGCGATGGTCTGCCCCAGCATCTGGTAGCCGCCGCACAGACCCATGACTGCCCCGCCGCGCCGGGCGAAGGCGAGGATATCGTGGTGGAGGCCCCCGGCCTTCAACGCCGTGAGGTCGGCGATGGTGGCCTTGGAGCCGATCAGCAGCACCAGATCGGTATCGAGCGGCAGCGTCTCATGGGGGCGGATGCGGCGCACCTCGACGCCCGGCTCGGCATCGAGCGGGTCGAGATCGTCGAAATTGGAGACGTGGGGCAGGATCGGTACGGCGATGCGCAGCCGCGCCCCGGCCTTGGGCGGCGGCGGCGCGGACAGGGCAAGGGCATCCTCCGCCGGAAGGCGGGCCGCATCGGGAAAGTGCGGCACGAGGCCGAGGGCCTCCCAGCCGGTGAGGCGCGCGATCAGATCCATGCCGGAGGCGAACAGCGCCGGGTCTCCCCGGAAGCGGTTGACGATGAAGCCGCGGATCATCGCCGCATCGGCCGGGTCGATCACCGCCTTCGTCCCGGCGAGGCTGGCGATGACGCCCCCCCGATCGATGTCGCCGATGAGCACCACCGGCACGTCCGCCGCCCGCGCAAAGCCCATGTTGGCGATGTCGGCGGCGCGCAGATTGACCTCGGAGGCGCTGCCCGCCCCTTCCACCAGCACGAGGTCGGCCTCGCCCTTGAGCCGGGTAAAACTGTCCAGCACGGCCGGCATGAGCGTGGGCTTGAGGGACTGGTAGGCGGCGGCCTTGGCGGTGCCGTGGACCTGCCCCTGCACCACCACCTGCGCGCCGGTCTCGCCCTGCGGCTTCAGCAGCACCGGGTTCATATGCACGCTCGCGCGCACCCGCGCGGCCCGCGCCTGGAGCGCCTGCGCCCGGCCGATCTCCCCGCCGTCCGCCGTCACGGCGGCATTGTTGGACATGGTCTGCGGCGTGAACGGCCGCACCTTGAACCCCCGCAGCGTGAAAGCGCGGGCAAGGCCGGCGACGATGAGGGACTTGCCCACATCCGAGCCGGTGCCCTGGAACATGAGGGCGCGGGCCATCAGAACTCGATGCCCGCCTGCGCCTTCACCCCGGCGGCGAAATGGTGCTTCACCAGCCCCATCTCGGTCACGAGATCGGCGGCGGCGAGAAGCTCGGGCTTCGCATTGCGTCCGGTGACGACCACATGCAGGCCGGAGCGCCGCGCCGCGAGGGTGGCCACCACCTCGGCGAGGTCGAGATAATCGTAGCGCAGGGCGATGTTCAATTCGTCGAGGATGAGGAGGGAGATGGTCTCGTCCGCCATCAGCTCGCGTGCCTTGCCGAAGGCGCGGGCGGCGGCGGCCTTGTCGCGGGCGAGGTCCTGGGTTTCCCAGGTGAAGCCCTCGCCCATGGTGTGCCAGCTCACGCGATCACCGAAGGCCTGAAAGGCGTCCTGCTCGCCCGTCTGCCAGGCCCCCTTGATGAACTGGACCACGCCGACCCGTCCGCCACGCCCCAGCATCCGCAACGCAAGGCCGAAGGCCGCCGTGCTCTTGCCCTTGCCGGGTCCGGTGTGAACCACCAGCAGGCCCTTCTCGATGGTCTTTTCGGCCACCTCCTTGTCCTGCACCGCCTTGCGCTTTTCCATCTTGGCGCGATGCCGGGCGGCGGCCTCGTCTTCGGCGGGAGAGGGGGGGACGGGATCGCTCACGGCGTCACTTCCTTCACGGTCAGGGGGAGGCCGGCCACCACCAGCACCACCTTGCGGGCGCGGACGGCGAGGCGTTGGTTGAGGAGGCCGGCGGCGTCACGGAAGCGGCGGGCCAGCGCATTGTCGGGGACGATGCCGAAGCCGACCTCGTTGGCGACGCAAATGGTCGGCCCCGGCCGGGCGGCAACGGCGGCATCCAGCACCGCCGCCTCGGCGTCGAGGTCGTGGTCGGCGAGGAGATGGTTGGTGAGCCAGAGGGTAAGGCAATCCACCAGCACCGGCCGATGCGGCGGAAGCGCGCCAAGCGCGGCGGCGAGATCGAACGGCGCCTCCACCGTCTCCCACCCCTCGCCCCTTCTGCCGCGATGCTGCGCGACGCGCGCCTCCATCTCGGGGTCAGGCTGCCCGCCATAGCCGAGCTGGGCCGTGGCGACATAGGCCCAGGGGCCGGCATGGCGCACGGTCTCGCCTTCCGCGAACCGGCTCTTGCCGGAGCGGGCGCCGCCGAGGACGAGAACGAGATCGCAGGCCGAAGCAGCCCCCGCCATTAGGCGCGCACCATGGCCGGCACCCCGAAGCACCGGTGTGAGGCGCGGCTCGCACGACCGGCCCGGCACAGTCTCATCACGTCTCCTCCACCGCCAACTCCGGCGAAACAGCCGCGACTATAGGCATGGGTCCCCCGCCCGCAAACCGACGCCACGGTGAATGCCAGGCGCGGGGATACCTCCGCAAACACCACCGCCGCGCCCCTCCCATCCCGATCGGCCGGACGGGCCGGGAAAGCTTCGCGACCCCGTCTGGCGGGTCGGGCGCACTCCAAATCACTTTAAAAGAATGATATTTTTCATATAAATCAGTTATTTATGGTTAATGTTTAACGTTAACTTACATGGCTGGACGCAAGAGGCGTCACGCGAAACTTGTATTTCATTATAAAAATCAACAAATTAATGAATAAATCTGATAGTATGTGGTTTTTTAATACCTCTTAACATATTACATTAACACATCCACTTATTCCAATATCATATTGATGAATAATGATTTTTTGATTAAAGGAAAATATTCCGGCCAATGCCAATAGCCCGCCCAGTGACGGGAGAGACACGTGCCCTCCCCTCCGCACTCCGTTTTTCCGTGATGTCTGCTGGTGTTGGCTCGGCAAGGGCGCTCCAGCCCCTGCCCTTCCTCTCGAGGCGTTGACCGGCAACGTTGCAAGCGCTTACAGCTGGGCGCGACCGCTTGTATTCGCGGGCCGATGCGATGTTACGGACAAAACGGCGCTGCCGCTGCCCGTAGAGGTGCCTTTATACCAATATTCAGGTGTGAGACTTTGTGAAACGGGCGCCCGTCCCAGCACCGGAGCGGCTGAGCCGCCCCGCCCCTCACCCTGCGGTGTTGCGCGGCTTCAGATGGCGGTTCACATAGGCCGAAACACCGTCCTCAAGCGAGGTAAACGGCCGGGTGAAGCCCGCCGCGCGCAGCTTGGAGACGTCGGCCTGGGTGAAATACTGGTAGGCCTTCTGCAGGCTCTCCGGCATGTCCACGTAGGTGATGTTCGGCTCTTTGCCGAGCGCGGTGAACACCGCCGTCGCGAGATCCGCGAAGGAGCGCGCCTCGCCGGTGCCCACATTGAAGATGCCGGACACGTCCGGGCTCTCCAGCAGCCAGCGCACCACTTCCACGCAGTCGCCCACATAGACGAAGTCGCGCAATTGCCCGCCATCCGTGTAGCGCGGGTCGTGGGACTTGAAGAGCGTCACGCTCTCCCCCGCCTCGGCGTTCGGATAGATCTTGTGCACCACCGAGCGCATGTCGCCCTTGTGGGCCTCACCGGGGCCGTAGACGTTGAAGAAGCGCAGGCCGGCAAACTGGGGCGGCCGGGGCCGCCCTTCGGCGATATCAGCCATGATGCGGCGATCCACGAACAGCTTGGACCAGCCATAGGGATTGAGCGGGGCGAGCGCGGCGAGATCGCCCCCCGCCTCGGAATCGCGAAAGCCGAGGGTGCCGTCGCCATAGGTCGCGGCCGAGGAGGCGAAGATCAGGCCCAGCGCCTTGCGCGCGCACAGGTCCCACAGGTCCAGCGTCGCGCGGATGTTGCGGGCGACGATCTTGTCGGCGTCGCGTTCGGTGGTGGCGGAAATGGCGCCCATATGGACCACCGCGGCCAGCCGCCCGCCTTCCTTCTCCACGAAGTCGTTGATCGTCTCGGGACGGATCACGTCATGGAGCGGAATGTCGGAAATGTTGCGCCATTTGGGGCCGTCTTCCAGCCAGTCGGCCACGACCACGCGATAGCCGTCTTCCGCCGCCGCGCGGGCGATGTTGGAGCCGATGAAGCCCGCGCCGCCGGTGACGAGCAGAAGGTCACGACTCAACGCCACCGATCGGGTCATAGCGGGCATCCCATCCGTTCCACCGGGCGCAGGATGTGCCACACACGCCGACACCTTGTCCATCTCGACCGTGGCCGAAACGCCCGTATCAGGTTGCCGCGCCCAGCCTGCCGAGCGCCTGCCAGACCTCGGCGGCGGAGATGTCGGAAAGGCAGGGCGGCCCCTCGATGGTCTCGGGCGCGATGCGGCAGCGGGCCTTCTCGCAGGGCGCGCAATCGCGCCGCGCCTTCAGTTCCGTGACGCAGGGGCCGAACAGGCCGGTCAGCACCGGGTTGGTAGGTCCATAGAGACCGACGGTCGGCACCCCGTAGGCCGCGGCAAGATGGCCGAGGCCGGTGTCGACAGTCACCACGCCCGCCGCTCCGGCGATCTCAGGGGCGAGCCCCTCCAGCCCCTGGGGCGGCAGCAGGCGCACATTGTCCTGTCCGGCAGCGATGGCTTCAGCGCGGGTCCGCTCTTCGGCGCCGTGGGCGAACAGGCGCACCTCCACCCCTGCCTCACCCGCCAGCGCCGCCAAGGCGCGCCAACCGTCGAGGGTCCAGGTCTTGGTCGGCCACGTGGTGCCGTGCAGGAAGACGAGATAGGGCACGCCGCCGGGGGCGGGCCGCAGCCCCGTGTCGGCGGGCAGATCGTCGAGCCGATAGCCGAGCGCCGCAGCGAACAGCTTGCGGAGGCGCACCGCCATGTGCTCCACCTCGGGCACATGATGGCGCGTGCCATAGAGCAGGCTCGCCAGCCCTTCGCGCGCGCTCGCCCGGTCGAAGCCGTGGCGCGGGCCACGGGCGAGCGCGGCCACGGCGGCGCTCTTCATCAGCCCCTGGCCGTCGATGACGAGATCGTAGGGCTCGGCCGCCAGCGCCGCCCTCACCCGCATTGCCTCCCCATTGGAAACCACGGCGAGCGGCCGGCGCGACAGGCGGCGGAGCGGAACGGTGATGGTGCGGCGGACGGCGGGATGGAGCCGGGCGACCGGCGCGAAAGCCTCCTCCACCGCCCAGTCCACCGTCAGCCCGGGCACGCGGGCGGCGGCGTCCGTCAGCGCGGGGAAGGTGTGGACCACATCCCCCAGCGACGACAGCTTCACCAGCAGCAGCTTCATCGGCGCATTTGCTCGGCCGCAGCCAGCACATCCTCGGCGGCGATGCCTTCAAGGCACGCCAGCGTCTTGAGCGGGCATTCCCGCTTGTGGCAGGGCCGGCACGGCAAATCGCGGGAGACCACCCGGGCGAAGGGCGAGGCCGGGGGCGTCATCTTCTCGGACGACGCGCCGTAGATCACCACCAGCCTGCGGTCGAAGGCGCCGGCGATGTGCATCAGCCCGGAATCGTTGGAAATCACCACGTCCGCCCCCGCGAGGATGGCGGCGGCCTCGATGAGGGTGGTGCGGCCGACGAGATTGTCCACCGGCACGCCAGCCGTCTCCTCGATGGCGCGCGCCGCATCGGCATCCTTGGGCGAACCGAGGATGCGGATGCGATAGCCGTCCTTCACCGCAAGTGCGGCAAGCGTCGCGAACTTCGCCGCCGGCCAGCGTTTGGCAGGGCCGTACTCGGCACCTGGGCAGAGCACCATCACCGGCCCCTCGCCGGCGAGGGGATACTTGGCGGCGGCAACATCCACGGCACCATCGGGCAGCATCAGGCGCGGGCGCGGGGCGCGGGCGATGGAGCCCGGCGGCAGGCCAAGGGCGACGAAGCGATCCAGCGTGCGGGCGGTCTTGCGGTCGGGGTCGGGGCGCGCGTCGGTGAGAAGGGCGCTGCGCAGCTCGGCGCGATAGCCGACACGCTCGGGAATCTCGGCGGCGAGCGGAACGATGGCGGCCTTGAACGCCCGCGGCAGGATGATGGCCTTGCCGTAGCCTTCGCCGCGCAAGGCGCGTCCCGCCTTCCAGCGGGCGAGGAGGCCGAGTTCGCCATGGCCCAGCCCCAGCGGGATGGTGCGGCGAACGCCGGGGATCATGCGGGCGACGGGAAGGGAGGCGGGCGGCGCCATCACATCGATGGGCCGGCCGGGCTCGCGCAGGCGCAGCACGTCCACAAGGCTCGCCGCCATAACCATGTCACCGACCCACGAGGGGCCGATCAGCAGGAGCGGCGAGACTGAACCAAGGGCACGCATGCGATAACTCGCGGGGTGGAACGCCCCGCGTCATGACAAGGCGGACCCGCCGCGTCAAGCACGCTGGCCCGGACGCGGCGGTCGTTGAGGGAGCGAAAGCTCAGGCGGTCGGACGGATCTTCTCAACCGACGACTTGATCGGCTCGGACGAGTCCGCGGCGACCTTCTGCGCGAGGGCGGACAGATCCTTGGCCTGGCCGGTCAGCGTCTCGAACTGCTTGCGGACGTGGCCGGTGGAGAGTTCCACGGCCTCGGCGAGCGTCTTGGCCGTCAGGAGCGAATTGAAATAGTCGAACGCCGAGTTCACGTTCGATTGAACCGCCTCGAGCACCTTGGCATTGTACTGGGCCACGCCCTTGGAGGCGGTGGTGGCGCTTTCCTCGAGGGCGGAATTCACCTGCTCGGCGGCGGCCTTCAGCTTGCCGTAGTTCTCGCGGTAGGCGGCGAGACCCTTTTCCGCGATTTCGCGCACCGCCGGCGGCACTTCGACGGCCGGAACGGCATGAGTCGAGAACGCCTTTTTCGCCGCCTCGATCTGATCCTGATAAGCCTTGATGAAGGTGTCGTTCATGTCATCCTCGGAAACGGGGCATGGCGATCCGTGCCGAGGCGCATTGCTGCAGTGCCACCAGAATGAAACGCGACGCGCAGCGCCGTGCAACGCTTGCATTCCGGACATTCTAGGTGAGCTGTGTTTACCCCGACGATAGGGTTATACAGCAGTAAACGTGCAGCGCAAAATGAAATTCTGCGCTGCACAAGTCAAGCTTTCGCGCGCACCGGGGGTACGCGCGGACCGGTAGAGTAATCCCGTCAGCCCTTCTGATTGGGATCGGTGGCCTTGGCCGCAGCCGCCTGGGCTTCGCGCACCGCGGTCTCGCCCACCGTCTTCAGGTCCTGGGCGACGGCCTGGGCGCTCTGGGCGGCGGACGCGGCGAGGGCCTTCAGCCGCTCGGCGAGGGTGCGGGCGTGCTCGTCCATGGTGCGCACGGCGTTTTCGCCGAGAGCCTTGGCGTCGTCGCCGAAGGCCTTGGCCTGCTCGGAAACGGTCTTCAGCTGGTTGGTGAGGAACTCGGCCTGCAGGCTCATCATCTCCTGCGGGCTCTTGGCCGCGACAAGCTTGTGCAGGAAGTCGAAGCTCGCCTCGACATTGGCTTCCATCAGCCCGATGGCCTTCTGGCGGAAGTCCTTGATGTTGGAGCGAACCTCCTCGATATGGCCTTCGCTCTCGCCGACCGTCTCACGCGCATTCTGGAACAGCGTCTCGAACGCCTGGCGAGCCTGCGCCACATTCTTCTCGGCAATGGCACGCATTTCAGGGGGCAGCTCCAGCTCCGGACCGAACTTCGTCGTCATGGCCGTCTCTCCTCCGGTGTCGGGCGGCGCAAGCCACCGCACAGCGACCGATCTTAATCTACGGTAGTGCCGCTTCGCCAATATGAATGGCAGGCGCGCGGCGAAGTTGCACTGACGTTAATCAATGGCGGCGAGAATATGAGCCGGCGGGGTGGTCCCGCCTTTGTTCCCTCCTCCTCCGCAAGGTGCGATCCTGCAAACGATGACGCAGCACCACGGCAGCCCGGACGACCCGTCTCTCCTCTCCGGGGAGAGCGTGGAGGCCATCGCGTCCGCTCTTCCAGGCGCGGAGGCGGTGCTGGCGCCCCTCGCGCGGCAGGAATTCGTCTCCTTCCTTCTCGATCTCGGCACCGGGCGCATGCTGGCGGCGACGTCGGCGGCCGCCCGGCTTGCGATCGCGCCCGGTGAACCGGCGCCCGAGCCGGTGATGACGGCGGCCACCCGCCTCGCC
>NZ_JAYRPE010000067.1:0-106451 GCF_041911315.1 Xanthobacter sp.
AGATTGCAAAGGAGTGGAAACCATGACCGAGAAATTCACACGCTTTGACCCTGTCGACCATCTGCAGAGCGAGGAAGACGTGGCCATGTATCTTGACGCCTGTCTTGAGGAAGATCCCGGCGATGGCAGTGTTGTGCGCGCCGCGCTGAACGATATTGCCAGAGCGCAAGGTATGACCCAGCTTGCCCGCGAAACAGGAATCAGCCGCGAGGGCCTCTACAAGGCATTGTCGCCATCCGGAAATCCTGAGTTTGCGACCGTCCTCAAGATCATCAAGGCCTTGAAGATCAAGCTGCACGCAACTTCCAGCCAGGATAATCTGGCTTCTGCCTGATCGTGTCTCGCACCAGCAAAGAACCCGCTAAACAAAGACAGGGAGAAGCCCGGCCCACTGAACATTCCGCCCTAATCCGCCAACCCAGACGTTCTAGCCGTTCGCTCGCGTTCGACGCGGGCAATGTAGCGTTGGATCATGGCCAGCCGGCTGCTTGGCAGACCAATAAACTCGCAGCCGACTCGTAAATAGTGCTGCCGGTCATCGGCAGAATATTCGACGGTTTTTCGTACCCGCAGGTTGACCAGCAGAACCCCCTCGTCCGGGATTTCCAGTCGGCTGTCGTGGAACAGCGCATCGCGCGAGCAGTCTTCGCGGTTGATCATGGGCACGGTCAGGCTGATGCCGCCGCAACTGATATCGGATACGCCACAGTGCAGGGTTTGCAGGCTGCCATCCGTCTGTTCCAGATGAATCTGGCAAACGAGCGGCCGGGCGACCGGCGGTGTCAGGCGAAAATACTCACGGCGCTGCAGGCGGAGCAGTGCCCCAGGCATGGCGGCGGCCAGCACACGCCGGCCTTCGTGGCTTTGTTCGCGCAGCCCCGGTAAGCGGAATTGAATCTTGATCCGGTCCAGGTTGGCCGTCAGCGTCACCTGCTTCGCCATGACTGCCGCGCGATTGAGTGCTTCAGCTTGTGCCGTGTCAAAAAGGATGACACCCCGGTCATCATCGACGGCCACCAGGGCCGTGAGAAAGAACTGCTTGCCGCCATCGAGATGCGCACTCAACAGCTTGCCGCGATTGGCTAGCTGCTTGAGGTAATGGGAAATTTCCTGCGGGTCGCTCAATAAATACTGGGCGTATTCATTCCGATGATCAATTTCAAAATCCGGAACAGGCAAATCGTCGGCGGTCGAACTCATGCGTGGGCCATCGTTAGGGCAACCCCGGCATGATAAACCTTCACACCCGGCAAACGCCTCATCCGGTCAGCCACGGGTTGCTAATGGCCGATATATTGGCCACGCTTCGCCAGCCTAAAACGGTGCCCGGGTTGGCTCTCCGCCATGCTCGATGCGGTACAGCCAGGCCAGCAACTCGGCAATTGCCATATACAGTTGCGGCGGAATGTGTTCGTCGATGTCCACCTGGGTCAGCAAGGCCACCAGTTCCGGCGACTCATGCACATAAACGCCGTGCTCCTGGGCGCGGGCGATGATTTTTTCGGCAATCACCCCCTTGCCACGCGCCACGACTCGCGGGGCGGTGTCGGTTTGGCTGTAGGCAAGGGCAATCGCCTCGCGCAGCGGGTCATTCGGCGGCTTGGCCACGTGCTACCTGCAACTCGGTCAAATTCAGCCCGGCCGCCTCGAACTGTGTGCGCAAGGCTTTGCTTTCCTCGCGCAGGCGCGCCTCGCTGGCCTCTGATTGGGCGGTTAGGGCAATACCAACCTGGCCGCCCGGCCGCAGGTTCAGCGCCACATCAATGTCGCCGAGCAGGGGCAGCGACAATTTCAGGCGGGTCTGCCAGCGCTGTGCTGCGTCGCCCTCGCCCGAACGGCTGTCATCCAGATCCTTGCCGATTTCCCAGCGCATCTGCTGCCCCGGCCAGATCTGGCCCTGCCAGGCAAAATTCTGGCTGGCCAGGCCATCCAGTTGCTGCTGTACCAGCCCGGCCAAATCTCGGGGCACCGGGCTGTTGGTTGTCATGTCCTGTTGCGCAGCCAGCGCCTGGCCCAACTGGCCGGCGGTTTCCGGCGCGTTGCCTATCCTGGCGGCCAGCTGCTCGGCGCCGTAACGCCACCAGTCCAGCCCGCCGAGCTGGCGCACCAGCACCACCTTCGCCTTGGCCGCGACCTTCTCCACCCACAGGTCCACCGACATGGGGTGGCGCAGATCCTTCAGCCGCGCGAGGCGCAGGCTAGGCACCGCACCGCCGCGCGCCCGCCAGGCGGCGGCGAGGCCGATGAGATCGCTGTCGGTGAAGGAGAGCGCCACCATGTCGCCGGGCGGCTGGGCGAGGTCGACCGGCTCGGCCAACTCCTCCAGGCTCGTCGATGTGGTGGCGAGGATGTGCATGGGCTAGCCGAGGATGGCCTGTTCCACCGCCGCGCGGTCGAAGCCTTTGAGGCCGATGACCACCAGCGCCCCGCGCCGGGCCTCTTCCGCGCCCCACGCGCGATCGAAATGGTGCGACACGCGCGGGCCGACGCCCTGCACGAGCAGGCGCAGCGGCTTGCCTTCCACGGCGGCGAAGCCCTTCACGCGCAGCACGTCCGGCGTCTCCGCCGCCTTCACCACGCGCGCCGCCAGCGCGGCGGGATCGGCGATCTCGGGCAAGGCCAGGACGATGCTCTCGAACTCGTCGTGGTCGTGGTCTTCCTCGTCGTCGTGATGGGTGCGGCGAGTGTCGATGACATCCTCCGCGCCGACGCCGAGGCCGAGCAGCACCGCCAGATCCACCTTGCCGCCGGAGGACCGCACCAGCTTCACCGCGCGCGGCAGGGCACCGGCCACCGCCTTCTCGGCGGCAATGAATCCGGCCGCATCGAGCAGATCGGACTTGGAGAGGATGACGAGATCGGCACAGGCGATCTGGTCCTCGAACACCTCTTCGACGGGATCGTCATGGTCGAGGCTCTCGTCCCCGGCCCGCTGCGCGTCCAGCGCGGCGAGATCGGGGGCGACGCGGCCTTCCGCCAGCGCCGGGCCGTCCACCACGGCGATCACGCCGTCCACCGTCACCCGGCCCTTGATGGCCGGCCACTGGAAGGCCTGCACCAGGGGCTTGGGCAAGGCGAGGCCGGAGGTCTCGATGAGGATGTGGTCCACCTTCGGCGCGCGGGCGAGGATCTGGTCCAGCGCCGGCACGAAATCATCCGCCACGGTGCAGCACAGGCAGCCGTTGGCCAGCTCCACGATGGAGCCCTCGTCGCAGCTCTCGATGCCGCAGCCCTTCAGGATCTCGCCATCGATGCCCACGTCGCCGAACTCGTTGACGATGACCGCGAGGCGCTTGCCGCCGGCATTCTCCAGCACATGGCGGATCAGCGTCGTCTTTCCGGCACCGAGGAAGCCGGTGACGATGGTGCAGGGCACGCGGGCGAGGGAGGTCATCGGGTCTCCTTGAGGGTGAGCGGGGGAACGCGCGCGACCATGCCGCGCTTGAGAGCATCCGGCCGGCCGCGCCAGGGCATCAGGCCGTCTGGCGAGCCGGCGAGAAGCGCGGCGCCGGTGAGAAGATCGGCGGCGCTGTCGGGGGAGAGGTCGCCGAACACATAGGTCCAGCCGTCGCGGCGGACCATGGCGGCGGAGAGCGCGCGCTTGCAATTGGCGAGGCAGGAAACGCCTTCGACCGTGACGCCTTCCACCGCGACGCCTTCGGGGAGGGACGCGGCGCAGGCGGAGGCGAGGAGGCGCGCGCCGTCGCGCTCGGCCAACTGCTGAGTTTCCTGTGGGGCTTCGCTGCCGGGGGCGCGGCAGGTGGTGCAGATGAGGAGGGTGACGGCGGGAGCAAGATCGCGCGCGGCTTCCGGTGCAGCCTGGGGCGCGCAACCGGCTTCCGGGCTTTCGCCACCCGGCTCGGGTGCTGTGCTGTCGGGAATCGCGCCGCGCTCCACCGAAACGTCCACGGGTGCGAGCGCCCGCGCGCACGGGCTCGAAGGGACGCAATACCGGAGCACCCCGCCCGGCGCGGACCTCGTCGAAGGCAGGTCTCCTGGCTCGCGGTTCACCGCCCCCGCCGCCTTCCCGGATTGCTCCAGTGGCGTCTGGCAGGGGCTCACCGCCGACAGTTGCGGGGGCAGCCGCGGCATTGGAAGCTCTTCGCCTCCGCACCGCATTCCCTTTTACGCCCGTGTGGGACCACGGGACCTTCGACGCCGCCACTAAAGGCAGTGGCGGGCGGGATTGTCAAATGAGGGCGTGGAAATGCGTTCGGCGGCTCGGATTCAACCCGTCATGGCCGGGCTTGTCCCGGCCATCCACGTCGGGCCGATAGGGCCATCGCCTGAAAGATGTTCCCAGCCCCACCACGTGGATGCCCGGGACAAGCCCGGGCATGACGGTGAGGGGGCGAGACAGCGCGCAATACGCCCCCTGCCCTACCCCTCGATGCGGTCGAAATCGGCGATGCCGCGGGTGGCGGCGCGGATTTCGTCGAGGAGCTTCAGGCGGTTCTCGCGCAGCGCGGGATCGGGGGCGTTCACCGTCACGGCGTCGAAGAAGGCATCCACCGGCTGGCGCAGGTCCGACAGCGCGGTCATGGCGGCCTCGAAATCCTCGGCCGCGACGGCCTTGGAAACGCGGGCCTTCACGTCCTCGATGGCGGCGGCGAGGTGCTCCTCGGCCGGCTCCTTGAGCAAAGCGGCAGAGGTGGGGCCGGCGAAGGCGCGGCCGTCCTTCTTCTCCTCGATGCGCAGGATGTTCACCGCGCGGCGATAGCCGGCGAGGAGGTTCCTGCCATCCTCGGTGGCGAGGAACCCGGCAAGCGCCTCCACGCGGCGGACGACGAGTAGGAGGTCGTCCTGCCCTTCGAGGGCGAAGACGGCATCGACGAGGTCGTGACGGGCACCGCGGTCGCGGAGGTAGACTTTCAGGCGGTCGGCGAAGAAGGCGAGGAGGTCGGAGGCCTGCTGGCGAGCGGCAGGGGCATAAAGCTCGGCCTCCAACGCCTCACCCTCGCGACCTCCCGCCATTAGGCGGCCTAATATTTCCTTCGCTGCGAGAGAGGGCTCATCCTTGGCGTCAGTCGAAGCCGCCTCTGCGCTAAACTTGCCATGCAAGTAGGCACGCTGGACGGCAAGTGGCAGCAACCTCCAAGAAAAGGGCATGGCTTCCAGAAGCTTAACCCGCAGCCCATTCTCCAGCACAATCCTAATCACCCCCAACGCCGCCCGCCGCAGCGCGTAAGGGTCCTTGCTCCCGGTCGGCTTCTCATCAATCGCCCAGAAGCCCACCAGCGTGTCGATCTTGTCCGCCAGCGCCACGGCCACGGAGACCGGCGCGGTGGGCACGCGATCGTTGGGGCCCTGCGGCTTGTAGTGCTCCTCGCAGGCGGCGGCGACCTCAGCCGGCAGGTTCTCGCCCTGCGCGTAGTAGCGGCCCATGAGGCCCTGCAGCTCGGGGAACTCGCCCACCACTTCCGTCAGCAGGTCCGCCTTCGCCACCAGAGCGGCCTCCTCGGCCAGCGCCACCGGAGCGCCGACCTTGGGGGCCAGCTCCTTGGCGAGGCGGACGATGCGCTCGATGCGCTCGGCCTGCGAGCCCAGCTTCTCGTGGAAGGTGATGGACTGGAACTTGGGCATGCGGCTGGCGAGGCCGTTCAGCCGGTCCGTGTCCCAGAAGAATTTCGCGTCCGAGAGGCGGGCGCGGATGACGCGCTCGTTGCCGGCGACGATGGCCGCGCCGCCGTCCGAGGCGACGAGGTTGGAGATGAGGATGAAACGGTTGGCGAGGCGCCCGGTCTTCGGGTCCTTCAGCACGAAACACTTCTGGTTGGCGCGGATGGTGGCGCGGATCACCTCGTCCGGAATGTCGAGAAAGCGTTCCTCGAACGATCCCATGAGCACCACGGGCCATTCCACCAGCCCGCATACCTCGTCCAGCAGGCCCTCGTCCTCCACCAGCTCAAGGCCAGCGGCGAGCGCGAGGTCCTTGGCGTCGTTGAGGATGATTTCCTTGCGACGATCGCGGTCGGCCACCACCTTGGCGGCCTCCAGCTTCGCCATCCAGTCGTCCAGCCGCTTCACGGTAAAGGGCTCGGGCGCCATGAAGCGGTGGCCGCGGGTGACGTTGGAGGCCTCGATGCCGTCCACCGAGAAATGCACCACCTCCGGCTCATCCCCCTCCGCCCCGAAGGTGGCGACGATGGAATGGAGCGGGCGCACCCAGCGCAACGTGCCGGAACCCCAGCGCATGGATTTCGGCCAGGGGAACTTGCGGATGATATCCGGCACGATCTCGGCCACCACCTCGGTGGTGGCGCGGCCGGGCTTTTCCACCACGGCCACGTAGAAATCGCGCTTCTTGGGGTCGGACTGGATGGTCGCCTGATCGAGGGAGGCGAGGCCCGCGCTTTTAAGGAAGCCGGCCACCGCCTGCTCGGGCGCGCCCACGCGCGGCCCCTTCTTCTCCTCCCGCTGGTCGGCCTGCCGGCCGGGCAGGCCGTGGACCGCGAGGGCGAGGCGGCGCGGCGTCACGAAGGCTTTCGCACCCTCGTAAAGCAGGCCGCGCTCCACCAAAGCGTCGGTGACGAGCTTCTTCAGCGCGTCGGCCGCCTGGGCCTGCATGCGGGCGGGGATTTCTTCGGAGAAGAGTTCGAGCAGAAGATCGGGCATCGGTTCGGGCTCGTCCTCCCCATGCGGGGAGGCTGGCGCTTGCGCGCGGCGGGTGAATTTCGCGGCCTGTGCCAGGGCGCGATCCGGGCGGATTGAAACAATCCGCCCGGATCGCGCTCTAAACTCAGGGAAGAGAACGCGTGATCCAATCAGATTGCGATGCAATCTGATTGGCGCGTGCTCTAGTGCCTTTCGGCCGCCGCGTCGAGGGGGCGGGCTCAGTCGAGGGAGCGGCCGCGCATCTCCGTGAGCCCCAGCGCGGCGATAAAGGCCACCGCGCCGCCGGCGATCATGAAGAAGGCCGGGGCCATGGCATCGCCGGTGAGACTCACCAGCAAGACCGCCACCATGGGCGCCGTGCCGCCGCCGAGGCCGAGGCCGAGATTCCAGCTCAGCCCTACCGCCGTGCAGCGGGTGTGGCGGGGAAACATCTCCACCAGCGCCACCGCCATGGGGCCACCATAGATGGAGACGATCACCGCAAAACCCAGCTGCCCCAGCAGCGCCAGCCCGGCCGAGCCGGAACCCAGCAGCAGGAACAGCGGCCAGGTAAACACGGCAAGACACAGGAATCCGCCGACGATGAGCGGCTTGCGGCCGATGCGATCGGACAGCGCGGCGAAGCCGAAGCACCCCGCCATCACCACCGCCATGCTCACGGCGTTCAGCTCCAGCGCCACATGGGGGGTGAAATGGTCCTGCTGCTGCAGCCAGGTGGCGAGATAAACGAAGGAGAGGTAATACGCGATGCCCAGCACGACATTGATGAGCGTCGCCCTGAGGATGCCGCCGCCACTCTCGCGGAAGGCCTCCACCACCGGCAGGGTCGGCCGGTGCACCGGTTTCACGTCGCGCGCCACCGTCCGGCGCAGGATGAGGGCGAAGCCGCCGAGCAGGCAGCCGAGCAGGAAGGGAATGCGCCAGCCCCAGGCGGCAAGGTCGTCCGCCGACATGAGGCCGGAGACGAGCGCCCCCACCGCCGAGCCCAGCAGCATCCCGCCATTGCAGCCGACGATGACCAGCGACGTCACCGCCCCCCGCCAGCGCACCTGCGCATTCTCCGCCAGGAAGACGGCGGAGGTCATGTATTCCCCGCCCACCGACAGCCCCTGCGCGAGGCGCAGCACCAGCAGCAGCACGGCGGAGAGCACGCCCGCCGTCTCATAGGTGGGCAAAAGGCCGACGCAGAAGGTTGAGATGCTCATGAGCGCGGCGGAGGACATGAGCGCCGCGCGCCGGCCCAGCCGGTCGCCGATATGGCCGAACAGCACCGAGCCCAAAGGCCGCATGAGGAAGGAGGCCGCGAACACGCCGAACACCGAGAGCATGGCCGCTGTCGGGCTCGACTCGGGGAAGAAGTTGCGGGCGAAGATGCTGGCGAGGAAGCCGTAGACGGCGAAATCGTACCATTCCAGCACGTTGCCGAGCATGCCGGCGGCCATCAGCCGGCGCGAGAGGACGGGCGCGCCGTCGGGCGCCATCCCGCCGGAGACGTCTTCGGCCTCGTTGTGCGCAATGCTGCTCATCGATCCGGTTCCTGCTCCGCTCAAGCGTTAGGGCCAATGGGAAGGTGCGTCCAGCACCCGGCCCCGGCGTTCGGCGAGGGCCGCGACGCCCACCAGAGCGACGGCCGCCAGCCCCATCAGGTGGACCGCCGGCGCCATGGTGAGGCCGAGGCCGGTCACGAAATAGGTGGCGAGCATGGGCGCGAAGCCGCCGGAGACGCCGATGCCGAGATTCCACGCAAAGCCCATGGCGCTGCACCGCACCGGCGTCTCGAACAGTTCCACCAGCAGCGCCGGCAGCGGGCTCGTGACCGCCGCGGCCATCACCGAGAAGACGAGCTGCGCGGCCAGCACTTCCGCCGGGTTTCCGCCACGCAGCAGCAGGAACAGCGGCCAGGAGAGAAGGACGAAGCCGGAAAGCCCCGCCGCCACGATCCGGCGCCGGCCGATGCGGTCCGACAGCGCGGCGAACAGCAGGCAGCAGATCACCGACACGATCAGCGCGAGGGTGGTGAAGGCAAGGGCGGTCGCGGGGGCAAGGCCGGCCTCCTGCTCCATATAAGTCGGCAGGTAGACAAACAGGAGATAGGTGTCGGCGCCGACGAACACGGTCACCAGCATCGCGGCGACGATGGAGCCGCCCGCCTCCCGGAAGGCCCGCCTCAGCGGCAGGCCCCTGGCCTTGCTGCCCCCGCGATCGCCGGGCCGGGGCCGGCGCAGCACCAGCGCGGTGATGCCCAGCACCGCGCCGAGCAGGAACGGCACCCGCCAGCCGAAGGCCTGCATCGCCTCCGCCGACAGGAGCGCGCTCAGCAGCGCGCACACGCCGGAGCCGATGAGCGTGCCGGTCTGTCCGCCCGCCGTGGAGAAGGCCGCCGTGAGCCCGCGATGGCGGGGCACGGCATGCTCGGCGAGATAGATGGAGGAGGTGGTGTATTCCCCACCGATGGACAGGCCCTGCAACAGTCGCAGGATGAGGAGCAGCAAGGGGGCGAGGACGCCGACGGTCGCATAGGTGGGCAACAGGCCGATGCCCACCGTGGCGCAGCTCATGACCGAGACCGAGGCGATGAGCGCGATGCGGGGGCCGAACCGGTCGCCCACATGGCCGAACAGGATCGCCCCCAAAGGCCGCATCAGGAAGGCCGCGCCGAACAGGCCGAAGGCGGAGATGAGCCCCACCAGCGCATCCTCGGCCGGAAAGAAGGTGCGGGCGAAGATGGGCGCGAGGAAGCCGTAGGAGGCGAAGTCGTACCACTCCAAGAGATTGCCGATAGCGCCTGCCGCGAGCAGGCGCGGCGACGCGCCGCCCGGATGGGACGCGTCCGGCGGCCGGATGCCGGACAGGTCACGGGTGCCGACATCGGTGGCGGTCATGGCGGGTCCGGACGACGGGCGGGTGCGGCTCCGTTTCAGCTAACACCAGGCCCCAGGCCGGGGCAATCCCTTACCGTTGCTCCTCAGGCGGCGGCGCCGCCGCCCGCCGTCTTCAGCCATGCGGCGCCGCAGGCCTTGGCGAGTTCCCGCACCCTCAGAATGTAGCTCTGCCGCTCGGTGACGGAGATCACGCCGCGCGCGTCCAAGAGGTTGAAGACGTGGGAGGCCTTGATGCACTGGTCATAGGCCGGCAGGGCCATGTCGTGCTTTTCGCCCTTGTCGCCGAAGGCCAGATACTTGTGGCAGGCGGCCTCGGCCATGCGGAACTGCTCGAACAGCATGTCCGTGTCGGCGGCCTCGAAATTGTGCCGGGAATATTCCCGCTCGGCCTGAAGGAACACGTCGCCGTAGGTGGTCTTCTCGGCGCCCTCGCGGCCGTTGAAATTCAGGTCGTAGACGTTCTCCACGCCCTGCACATACATGGCGAGGCGCTCGAGGCCGTAGGTGAGCTCACCCGAGACCGGCGAACACTCGAAGCCCGCGACCTGCTGGAAGTAGGTGAACTGCGACACCTCCATGCCGTCGCACCAGCATTCCCAGCCGAGGCCCCAGGCGCCCAGCGTCGGGCTCTCCCAGTCGTCTTCCACGAAGCGCACGTCGTGCAGCTTCAGGTCCACGCCGATGGCCGCCAGCGATTGCAGGTACAGCTCCTGCAGGTTCTCCGGCGAGGGCTTCAGGATGACCTGGAACTGGTAATAATGCTGGAGCCGGTTGGGGTTCTCGCCATAGCGGCCGTCCTTGGGGCGGCGCGAGGGCTGCACATAGGCCGCCTTCCAGTGCTTCGGCCCCAGCGCGCGGAGCGTGGTCGCGGGGTGGAAGGTGCCGGCGCCCACTTCCATGTCGTAGGGCTGGAGCACCACGCAGCCCTGGTCCGCCCAGAATCGCTGAAGGGTCAGGAGCAGCGCCTGGAACGAGCGGTCGGGGCGCATGTGGGCGGGAAGGCTCTCGTCGATCATTTCGGAACAGCTCGCAGCAACGTGACCCCGGCGCGCCCTCCCCGGCAGCGCGGGACGGGGGGCCTCAGGCGCGCGGACACTAGGCAGTGGCTGGGGCGATTGCAACGTGGGCGGGGCAACTTCGCTTTGGCCGGCTGAAAATCGGCACTGAACCGAAATGCGGTCTCCGCGGTTGTCCTGCCGTGCAGTCAATTGGAGGGAGACCCCGCATGAACATCGCGAAGTATGCCATTCCCGTCGCCGCCGCCGCCCTCATCGCCATGACCGGCGCCGCGAGCGCCCAGTCCGGCACCGCGCCCGGCCAGAACCCCCAGCGCGGCCCCGCGCAGGAAGGCGGACGCACCCAGGCCACCCCCGGCCCCAGCGGCAGCGGCATGACCGCGCCCGGCCCCGGCGTGCCGTCCACTCCGCATTCCGGCATGTCCGCGGGCCAGGATACCCACAAGGGACCGGCGTAGGAGGCCGGCCGCACGCAGGCGACGCCCGGCGGCTCGTCCAGCGGCAATGCGCCGGCGATGGACACCACCGGCACGGTGACGCCGCGGTCCGGCACCACGCCGGGCCAGGACCAGCACAAGGGTCCGGCGCAGGAAGGCGGCCGCACCCAGGCGACCCCCGGCGGCACGCGCTGAGCGTACTGAGCAAAGAAAAAGCCCCGGAGCCATGCTCCGGGGCTTTGACTTGACGCGCGGCGGCTTCGATCAGCCGCGGCTGCGGGCGCGGACCATGAAGTCGTCGTAGGTGAACTCGACGATCTGCCACCACAGATAGGCGTTGTTGCGGAACGTCTTCATGTCCTCGTAGATCTTCTTGAAGTCCTCGTTCTTGCCGCCGATTTCCTCATAGAGCTGCTGCGAGGCCTTGTAGGCGGCATCCATCACGTCGCTGGGATAGCGGCGCAGCTGGGTGCCGGCCTTCACGAGGCTCTGCACCGACACCGGGTTCTTGGCGTCGTAGCTTGCGAGCATGCTCTCGTTGGCCTGCGCCATGGCGGCGGTGAGGATGGACTTGTAGTTCTTCGGCAGCTCGGCGAGCTTGTCCTGGTTGACGAAGAAGTTGAGGGCGGCGGAGCCCTCCCACCAGCCCGGGAAGTAGTAATACTGGGCGACCTTGTAGAGGCCGAGCTTCTCGTCGTCATACGGGCCGACCCACTCGGCCGCGTCGATGGTGCCCTTCTCCAGCGCGGGATAGATGTCGCCGCCGGCGAGCTGCTGCGGCACCACGCCGAGCTTGGCGAGCACCTGACCGCCGATGCCGGCGATGCGCATCTTGAGGCCCTTGAGGTCCTCGACGGTCTTGATTTCCTTGCGGAACCAGCCGCCCATCTGGCCGCCGGTGTTGCCACCGGGGAACATCACGACGCCGTACTTCTTGTAGAATTCGTTGAGCAGGTTCATGCCGTTGCCGAACAGGAACCACGCGTTGATCTGGCGGGCGTTGAGGCCGAACGGCACGGCGGTGCCGAGGCCGAAGGTCGGGTCCTTGCCCACGTAGTAATACGACGCCGAGTGGCACATCTCGACGGTCTTGTTGGTGGTGGCGTCGAGCGCCTGCAGGCCGGGGACGATTTCACCCGCCGCGAACACCTGGATCTGGAACTTGCCGTCGGTCGCGTCGGCCACCTGCTTCGCCATCAGCTCGGCGGCGCCGTAGATGGTGTCGAGGGACTTGGGGAAGGACGACGTGCAGCGCCACTTCACTTCCGGCGCCGTCTGGGCGATCGCCGGCATGGCCACGGCTGCGGAAGCGGCGACACCCGCGCTGGCGGCGGTGAGGAACTCACGGCGTTTCATGGAGAACTCCCTGGGGCTCTTTCACATCGCAGCGCCGCTTCTATGGGCGGGCCGTCGTACCGCTTTTAGAGCACGCGCCGTTCGGGCTCAACGCGGAGGAAGGTATGAATCGCCGCGCGCCGGGGAAAAAATGCCCCGGCGGCTCAAATTCGCGGCACCGGATCGGCCGGTGCCGCCGGTGCGTCACTCGATGACGATGCGCGGCGCCTGCCGGGTCTGGGCGGTGGCCTTGTCGAGGGCCGCCTTCACACCGGTCGCCACATGCCGGTAGGCCGCCGCCTGCGGGCTGTCGGGATCGGAGATCAGGATCGGCAGGCCGGCGTCCGACATCTCGCGGATGCGCATGTGCAGCGGGATTTCGCCGAGGAACGGCACGCCCAGCTTGTCCGCCTCCGCATGGGCGCCGCCGTGGCCGAAGATGTCGGACCGGCCGCCGCAATGCGGGCAGATGAAGTGGGACATGTTCTCCACAACGCCGAGGATCGGCACGTTCACCCGCTCGAACATGGCGACGCCGCGCCGGGCGTCGATGAGCGCCAGATCCTGCGGGGTGGAGACGATGACGGCGCCGGCAAGGTTCACCTGCTGCGCCATGGTGAGCTGGGCATCGCCCGTGCCGGGGGGCATGTCCACCACCAGCACGTCGAGCGGACCCCACTTCACGTCCTTCAGCATCTGCGAGATGGCGGACATCACCATCGGCCCGCGCCAGATCATCGGCGTGTCTTCCTCCACGAGGAAGCCGATGGACATCAGCTGCAGGCCGAAATTCTCCAGCGGCAGCATGGTCTTGCCGTCCGCCGTGGTCTCCGGCTTCTGGGCGACGCCGGTGAGGCGCGGCACCGAGGGGCCGTAGATGTCGGCATCGAGCAGGCCGACCTTCAGGCCGAGGTCCCGAAGCGCGATGGCGAGGTTGATGGAGGTGGTGGACTTGCCCACGCCGCCCTTGCCCGAAGCCACCGCGATGATGGAGGCGACGCCCGGCACGGCGATGCCGCGCGGCGCAGGGGCTCCTCCATGCGCACCGCCATGGGCATGGCCGTGGCCATGACTATGCGCGGCCGGGGCGGCAGGCGCCTGCTTGCGCTCGGCGGTAAGGGTGACGAGGGCCGAGGCGACGCCCGGCAGCGCCTTCACCGCGTTCTCAGCGGCGATGCGCACATCCTCCCACGCCCGTGCCTGGGCCGGATCGATGTTGATGGAGAGATAGACCTTGCCCGACGTGACCACGACGCCGGACAAGGCCGGCGAGACGGAAAGCGCCACGCCTTCGGGCGTGCGCACCTTCGCGAGCGTGGAACGGACGGTGTCCTCGGAAAGCTCGGCCGTGTGGCTCATCATGTCACTCAACTCCCCGGCCGGGCGGCGCGCATCTGGGGCAGGCGCGGAGGCCGGGCTGGAATGATTTGAAATCATCTTCTGATTCGCACGAGAGGCGGCGACTGCAAAGCCCGACATATGAGCGCTGATTAAACGCTAGGCAGAGCTGACGCCGATCTCCCATGCGCATTCTTTTAATCCGGCTGTTGCGGCAGGGCTATATTTCCATTATTCACGAAATATGGAATTGAATCAGGCCGTCCCCGTCTTCTCCGCCCTCGCGCATGAAGGGCGCCTGAGTGCGCTGCGCCTTCTGGTCGAAGCAGGGCCGGAAGGGCTTGCGGCCGGGGAGATGGCGCGGCGGCTCGGCATTCCCCCGAATACGCTGTCGGCCAGCCTCTCCGTGCTCGCCCACGCCGGGCTTGTGACATCGCGCCGCGATGGCCGCTCCATCATCTATGCCGCGCAGTACGAGACGGTGAGCGATCTCATCGCCTTTCTCACCGACAAGTGCTGCGGGGGCCAGCCCGAGCTGTGCGCTCCGGCGGGGCCGGACGCCGGTGCGTGCGCCCCGAAGACCGCGCAGGAACGGCCGCCGTCATGAACCAGATCAGCCCGCCCGCCGCCGCGCTCACGGAGGCCAGGCCCGTCGCGGCGCCTCCCGCCTTCGATCTGTCCCGGCGTCTCGCCGCCGAAACCCTGGGAACCGCGCTGCTGCTCGCCATCGTCATCGGCTCGGGCATCATGGGCGAGCGGCTGGCGGGTGGAAACACCGCGATCGCCCTGCTGGGCAACACGCTGGCCACCGGCGCAGGGCTGGTCGTGCTGATCGCCGCCTTCGGCCCGGTGTCCGGGGCACACTTCAATCCGGCGGTGACGCTGGTGTTCGCGCTGCGGCGGGAGATCGGCTGGCGCACGGCCTGCGCCTATGTGGCCGCCCAGCTTGCCGGGGCCGTCGCGGGCGTTCTCGCCGCCCACGCCATGTTCGCCGGGCCCATGGTGCAGATTTCCGGCAAGCTCCGGGACGGGCCGGCACAGGGCTTCTCGGAGGCGGTGGCGACCTTCGGCCTCCTGACGGCCATCCTCGCCACCGTGCGCGTGCGCCCGCAGATGGTGCCGTCCGTGGTCGGCCTCTACATCACCTCGGCCTACTGGTTCACGGCCTCCACCTCGTTCGCCAACCCGGCGGTGACGCTGGCGCGGAGCCTCAGCGATACCTTCGCCGGCATCGCGCCCCAGTCCGTTCCCCTGTTCCTGCTCGCCCAATCGGCGGGCGCCCTCGCCGCCGCAGTCCTGTGCGGCTGGCTTTTCCGCGAGAGATCCCGCCCATGAGCGATTTTCCCGTCACCATCTACCACAACCCGCGTTGCGGCACGTCGCGCAACACCCTGGCGATGATCCGCGCCTCCGGCGTGGAACCCACCGTGGTCGAGTATCTGAAGACCGGATGGACCAAGGCGCAGCTCACGGACCTCGCCGCCGCCACCGGCGCGCCCCTGCGCGATCTCCTGCGCGCCAAGGAGCCGCTCGTCGCCGAGCTGAAGCTGGCCGAGCCGGGCGTGACGGACGTGCAATTGCTCGACGCCATGGTCGAGCATCCCATCCTGGTGAACCGGCCCATCGTGGTGACGCCCAGGGGCACCCGCCTGTGCCGGCCTTCGGAGGTCGTGCTCGACCTGCTGGAGACGCCGCCGGAGAGCTTCACCAAGGAGGACGGCGAGGTGGTGACGACCGGTCGCTAGGGAGACGGCGGGGCGGGCCGCGACTGGTACGGGAAATGCTTCGCTCACGTCCCGCTGTCGCGAACCCGCCCAAGATCGTCACGCCGACCATGATCGTCACGCCCGCCCATGAGATTCCCCTCGGCATCCGCCGCAAGGCCATCGCGGTCCACGAGGCCGGACACGCTTTGGTGGCCATCCTGCTCAAGCGGGACGTGACCGAAGCGCTGCTGCGCCCGCCGGACGGGTTGAGCGGGGAAACGCGGTTCGCCCATGGGGAAAGCGCCCCGCTCGACCTCTCTCAGGAAGCCGACCGGCGCCGGGCGGCCGACGCCATCGTCGTGCTCATGGCCGGGCAGGTCGCGGAGGCGGAATACTGGCGGCGGCACGCCTCGCTCTATTCGCCGAAGGTGAATTCCCATCGCAGCGACGCGGCGGAAGTCCTCACGCTCAAATCCGGCCTCGCCCTCGGCCCGGAGCAGGATGCGCTGTTTACCGGCTACTGCATAGAGAAGGCGAAGAAGCTGGTGCTTGAGGATGCCGCCCAGGCGGCCATCCAGGAAATCGCCATGCGGCTGTCCGAAACCATGTCGATCCTGCGGACGGAGATGGACGAGATCATCACCCGCCACCGGGTGGTGCTGCGGCAACCGTCGAGAGCGCACCGCTACTGACCCGAGGCGGCAGAACCCCTTGATGCGTTGCACAAAACGCCCCGCCCCGATGGTGCGGCGCGTCCGAAAGCGAAAATGCCGTGGGCAAGCCCCGCGCGGCGGGCCTGATCGGGCCCCATCGGTTGCCTTTCCCCTTGAGCCCGGAGCGAGTTTCGCAGACCGTTCAGCGCGCCAGCGAGTCGACGCGCTGGCCTGCATCAGGGCAAGAGGTCTCCATGTCACTACACACCCATGACCCTTCGGACGTGATCGGACGCGCCTGGGCGGTCAAGGCCAGTGCCGTCCTCGGATGGCTGACGGAGATTCCGGCCGCGGTGCTGGTGGTGGCCGAAATCCTCGTGCTGCTCGCGGGCGTCATCTTCCGCTATGCCCTGCACAAGCCGCTCATCTGGTCGGATGAGCTCGCCTCCATGCTCTTCCTCTGGCTGTCCCTGTTCGGATCGGTGATCGCGCTCAATCGCGGCGAGCACATGCGCATGACGGCCATCGTCGGCATGATGAAGCCGCGCGCCCGCGCCTTCTTCGACATGATCGCCATCGCCGCCGCCGTCGCTTTCCTGCTGATGATCCTCCACCCGGCCATCGAGTATGCGCAGGAGGAAGCCTATGTGGTGATGCCGGCGCTGGAGATCCCCAACACCTGGCGCGCCGCCGCCATTCCGGTGGGCACGGCGCTGATGCTGATGGTGGGGCTGCTGAAGCTCGCCCAACACGCCACCGGGCGGGATGCGGTCATCGCCATTCTTGTGGTCGCCGCCATCGTCGGCGGCTTCTATGCGCTCGGCCCGGTGTTCCGGACGCTGGGCAACTACAACCTGTTGATCTTCTTCCTGTTCGGCGTGGGCGTGATGGTGCTGATGGCGGTGCCCATCGCCTTCTCCTTCGGCCTTGCCACCTTCGCCTACATCTCGCTCTCCACCCACACGCCGAGCATGGTGGTGATCGGCCGCTTCGACGAGGGCATGGGCCACCTGATCCTGCTCGCGGTGCCGCTGTTCGTGTTCCTCGGCCAGCTCATCGAGATGACCGGCATGGCGAAGGCGATGGTCGCCTTCCTCGCCAGCCTGCTCGGCCATGTGCGCGGCGGCCTGCATTATGTGCTGGTGGGCGCCATGTATCTCGTCTCCGGCATCTCCGGCTCGAAGGCGGCGGACATGGCAGCCGTCGCCCCGGTGCTGTTCCCGGAAATGACCAAGCGCGGTGCCAAGCCCGGCGACCTCGTGGCGCTGCTCTCGGCCACCGGCGCGCAGACCGAGACGATCCCGCCCTCCATCGTGCTGATCACCATCGGCTCGGTCACGGGCGTGTCCATCGCCGCCTTGTTCACCGGCGGCCTGCTGCCGGCGCTGGTGCTCGCCATCGCCTTGTGCTCGGTGGTGTGGTGGCGCTATCGCCACGAGGACCTGAGCGGCGTCACCAAGGCGAGCTGGGGCGAGGTGGGCCGCGCCTTCATCATCTCCGTGCCGGCCATCGCCTTGCCGTTCGTCATCCGCGCGGCGGTGATCGAGGGCGTCGCCACCGCCACCGAGGTGTCCACCATCGGCATCGTCTATTCGGTGGTGGCGGGCCTGCTCATCTATCGCCGGTTCGATTTCCGCCGCCTGTTCCCCATGCTGGTGGATACGGCGGCGCTCTCCGGCGCCATCCTGTTCATCATCGGCGCCGCCACCGGCATGGCCTGGGCGCTCACCCAGTCCGGCTTCTCCAACGCCTTGGCGGAGGCCATGCGCGCCCTGCCGGGCGGGTCGGCGAGCTTCCTCGCGGTGTCCATCGTCGCCTTCGTGGTGCTGGGCTCGGTGCTGGAAGGTATTCCCGCCATCGTGCTGTTCGGCCCCCTCCTCTTCCCCATCGCCAAGCAGGTGGGAGTGAACGAGGTGCACTATTCCATGGTGGTCATCCTCGCCATGGGCATGGGCCTGTTCGCACCGCCCTTCGGCGTCGGCTATTACGCCGCCTGCGCCATCAGCCGCATCAGCCCGGACGCAGGCATGAAGCCCATCGTGGGCTACATGATCGCGCTGCTCATCGGCCTGATCATCGTCGCCGCCGTGCCGTGGATCTCCACCGGCTTCCTGTGACCGGACGGGCCGAGCCACCGACGCCCCAAACGCAAACCGGCCGGACCGCAGGGCGATCCGGCCGGTTTTCATGAGAGGCTAGAGCACACGCCGATCAGCTTGCGTCGCAAGCTGATCGGACAACGCGTTCTCTCTTTTCAAGTTAGAGGGCGATTCACTGATCAAATTGATTCAACTTGATCGGATCGCGCTCTAGGAGGTCAGCCCTTCACCATCGGGCACTTGCCATCGGCCATGGGGCGGAAGGCGTCCTTGGCGGGGATGGTCTCGACGAGGTTGTAATAGTCCCACGGCCCCTTGGACTGGTCCGGCGTCTTCACCTGGAACAGGTACATGTTGTGGATGTGCCGGCCGTCGGCCCGCACCTCGCCCTTGCCGAACAGCGGATCGTCGGAGGGCATCTCCTTCATCTTCGCCACCACCTTCTGGCCCTCGGTGGTGTTGGCCGCAGCGGCGGCGCGCAGATAATGGAGCGCGCCGGAATAGACGCCCGCCTGGTTGGCGGTGGGCCGACGGCCGTTCATCTGCGCCGCGAAGCGGTCCGCGTAGGCGCGGGTGCCGTCATTCATGTTCCAGTAGAAGCCTTCCGTGAGGAACAGGCCCTTGGCCACCGGCAGGCCGAGGGAATGCACGTCGGTGACCTGCATCAGCAGCGCGGCGAGGCTCTGCTTCTGGGTGAGGCCGAACTCGGCCGCCGCCTTCACCGAGTTGATGGTGTCGCCCACCGCATTGGCGAGGGCCACCACCTGCGCGCCGCTGGCCTGCGCCTGCAGGATGAAGGAGGAGAAGTCCGACGCATTCGGCGGATGGCGGACGGAGCCGAGCACCTTGCCGTCGGGCGACGCCTTCACCACGGCCATGGCGTCGGCTTCCAGCGCGTGGCCGAAGGCATAGTCGGCGGTCACGAAAAACCAGGTGTCCTTCTTCGCCTTCAAGAGCGCGGCGGCCGTGCCGTGGGCGAGCGCCCAGGTGTCGTAGGTCCAGTGGACGGTGTTGGGCGAGCACTTCTCGCCGGTGAGCAGCGCCGTGCCGGGGCCGGAGGCGATGAAGGCGACGTTGGTGCCGCGCACCACCTCCTGCACCGCCAGCGCCACCGAGGAGAAGGGCACGTCGAGGATGGCATCCACGGTGCTGTCCGCCACCCACTTGCGGGCGGCGGCGGAGCCGACATCCGGCTTGTTCTGGTGATCGAGGGAGATCACCTCCACTTCGATGCCGGGATGCGCCTTCTTGAAATCCTCCGCGGCCAGGCGCGCCGACACGACGGAGCCGGTACCGGTGGAATCGGCGCCGTTTCCGTTCAGGTCAGTGAGCACGCCGAGGCGGATCTTGTTGCCGGGGATTTCCGCGCGGGCGGGCGTCGGCGCGGCGAAATGCGCCGCGGCGAGGAATGCGGCGCCCGCGACGAGCGCGAGCCGGGTTGTCCTGAGCATGGTTTTCTCCCTGTGTGTTCTTCTGGCTGTTCTTGAAACCCGCGCGGTCAGTTGCCGCGCACCTCTTCGAGCACCTTCTGCGCCACGTCCATGCGCACGCTGGCCCGCTCCACGAGCAGGCGGGCCACGCGGTCGATCTCCTCGCCCACGGCACCGGCCATCATGGCAATGTTCTGGGCATGAAGGGCCATGTGGCCCTTCTGGATGCCGGTGGTGGCGAGCGCCTTGAGCGCCGAGAAATTCTGCGCCAGCCCCACCGCCGCTATGATGCGCGCCAGCCGCTCGGCGGTGGAGACGCCGAGGATGGCGAGGCACGCGCGTGCCGTGGGATGCACCTTCGTCGCGCCGCCGATGAGACCCACCGCCAGCGGCAACTCGATGGAGGCGGAAAGGTTGCCGTCCTTGTCCACCTCATAGGTGGTGAGCGACGAATAGCGGCCCGAGCGGGCGGCGTAGGCATGGGCGCCTGCCTCCACCGCGCGGGTGTCGTTGCCGGTGGCGAGCACCACGGCGGAGATGCCGTTCATGATGCCCTTGTTGTGGGTGGCGGCGCGGTAGGGATCGGCGGCCGCGAACTCATAGGCGGAAACAATGCCGTCGCGCACCGCCTCGCCACCGATGTCGGCCGCCTTCCACACCGCCCGGGCGCGGGCAAGGCGGCGGTCGGCGAGATTGGAGAGGATGCGCAGATAGACCCGCCCGCCGCTCCACGCGGCGATGGACGGCGCCAACTTCTCGGCCATGGTGTTCACCGCATTGGCGCCCATGGCGTCGCGGGTATCGACGATGAGATGGGTGACGACCATGGTGCCCGACGGCGTGTCCAGCAGGCGCACCTCAAGATCGCGAAAGCCGCCGCCGAGCGACACCAGCACCGGGTCGCAGGCATCGCACGCGGCCTTGATTTCGTCCCGCTTCTCCAGGATGCGGATGCGGGCGCCGGCCGGGTCCGCCACGTCCACCGCCTGCACCTGCGCGATCATCAGATTGCCGGAGACCGACGTGAAGAAGCCCGTTTCGTAAACCTGCTTCGCCGCGTTGCAGACGGCGGCGACCACGGAGGATTCCTCCGTCGCCATGGGGACCAGCACATCCTCGCCATCGATCTTCATGTTGGTGGCGACGCCCACCGGAATGTTCATGGTGCCGATGACGTTCTCGATCAGCTTGTCGGCCAGCACCGGATCGAGATTGCCCATGTTGGCGAGGTGCGTGACCTGCGCCTCGTCCAGCCCGGCGAAACCGGCGACGAGATCGAGCCGGTCGCGCGGGCTCAGCTTGTGGAAGCCGGCAATGCGGGAGGAGCGGTTGGAGCCGGCGGCGCTGGTCATCTTGGGGCCTTCCTGTGGTCGCGCGACATCGCCGGGTGGCGGACGCGAGGCAGGCGCGAAGGCAAGCCCGCCGCACCCTTTTCGGGTGGCGCGGTTCCGGCGTTCCGTCCCTGTCTCTTGTCGGCCGCGCGTGGCGTGCCTGTTGGGGCGGACTTTCCGCTGCGGGGAGGGGTACGGCAAGGAACACTTTGCGTTGGAAACGATGCAGCCGTACCCTTCATTTCATGGGTACGATCGAGCAGCTTCTTGAGGACGACGAGAGCCTGACGCGGGTGGACGCGGTGGTCCGCCTGCTGTCACGTCGCATCGATGCCGGCCAGTTGCGGCCGGGAGAGAAGCTCCCCTCCATCCGTGCCGCCTTCGCGGCCTATGGCGTGTCGCGCAACACGCTGGTGGAGGCCTATGAGCGGCTCGCCGCCTCCGGCCGCATCGAGGCGCGGCCGGGCTCCGGCTTCTATGTGATGCGCACCCGCGCCGCCCCGGTGCGTCCGCCTGCCCCGCCCGCCGTCATCGAGGCGGTGGACAGCGTGTGGCTGCTGCGCGAGCAGCTGGAGCAGCATTACGACGTGCGCGTGGGCGACGGGCGCCCGCCCCCGTCCTGGATGGAGGGCTCGGAGGTGGGGCGCTATCTCAAGCCCATCAACCGCCCCGGCCGCCGCCCCTTTCCGGCGAGCTATGGCAGCCCCTTCGGCTTCCCCCTGTTGCGCGAGGCCATCGCCGCCCTCCTCGCCGAGCGGGCCATCGCCGCCGATCCCGCGCGGGTGCTGCTGACGCAGGGCGCCAACCACGCGCTGGACCTGATCGTGCGCATGCTGGTGGAGCCGGGCGACACGGTGCTGGTGGATTCGCCCGGCTATTATCCCCTCTTCGGCAAGCTGCGCCTCGCCAAGGCGCGCACCCTCGGCGTCCGTCGCACGGCCGAGGGGCCGGACGTGGCGGACCTCGCCGAGAAGGCGGCGCAGTCCGGCGCCAAGCTGTTCTTCACCCAGTCGCTGGCCCACAACCCCACCGGCTCGTCTCTGACGCCGGCGGTGGCCTATCGCCTGCTGCAGGTGGCCACCCGCTATGGCCTGCTGGTGGTGGAGAGCGACCCGTTCGCCGATATCCTGCCCGCCTCCCACCCGCGCCTCGCCTCGCTGGACCAATTGGAGCGGGTGATCCATGTGGGCACCTTCGCCAAGACCCTCTCGGCGAGCCTGCGCTGCGGCTATGTGGTGGCCTCCGCCGATCTCATCGAGCGGCTGGGGGCGCTCAAGATGGTGACGAGCGTGAACTCCTCCGGATACGTGGAGCGCATCGTCCACGATCTCATCACGTCCGGCCAGTATCGCCGCCACCTCAAGCGGCTGCGCGGCCGCGTCTCGGCGGCGACCGATCAGGCGCAGGCGACGCTGGGCCGCCTCGGCCTGCCCATCTTCGGCCCGCCGGGCGGCGGCTTCTATCTGTGGTGTGAACTGCCGGAGGGGCTGGACGACAGCTCCCTCTCCCGCCGCGCCGCCGAGCGCGGCATCCTGCTGGCACCGGGCGCGGTGTTTCATCCCGATAGCGAGCCCCGCAGGCCATCACTACGGATAAACGTCGCCTATGCGGACGACCCGCGCTTCGAGAAATTCATGGGCGAAATCCTCGCCGGGTCCTGATTTCAGTCGAAGCCGTAGAGCGCGGCTGGATTGCCGATGAAAATGCGGCGGCGGGTGTCCGCATCGGCGCGCTCGAGCCCGAGCAGGAGGGCGGGGTCGAGATCGTCGGGCATGGCCTCGAACAGTTCCGTGTGCGGCCAATCGCTGGCCCAGAGCAGCCGGTCGGTGCGACAGGCGAGGAGGGCCGCCACATAGGGCGCGAGCGCCGCATAGCCATCCGGCCCCCGATGGCACAGGCGGTAGGGCGCGGACAGCTTCACCCAGAGATTGCCTTCGCCGACCAGCTCCAGCACCTCGCCGAACGGGCCGCCCGCGAGCGGCAGGCCGGGCGCGAGGAAGCCCATATGGTCCAGCACCACCGGCACCGGGCAGGCGCGCACGATGGGCGCGAGGCTGAAGCCTTCGCCGATCACCGCCTGAAGCTGGATATGCCAGCCGAACGCCCCGATCCGCGCGGCGAGGCGCGCCAGATCCTCAAGCGAGAGCCCGCCGGGATTGCGCCGGTTGACGCGGATGCCGCGCACGCCCAGACCGTGGAGCCCCGCAAGCTCGGCATCGCTCACCTCCGGCGCCACCACGACCACGCCGCGCAGGTGTTCGGGGGCACGCCGCAGCGTATTCAACAGGGCCGAATTGTCCGTGCCGTAGACGCTCGGCTGCACCAGCACAGCGCGATCGATGCCCAGCGCCGCCATCACCGGCCGGTAGGCATCGAACGTCACCGGTTGCGGCGTGTAGTTGCGCCCGGCGACCAGCGGATAGTGCGCGGGCGGGCCAAACACGTGCATGTGCGTGTCGCACGTGCCGGGCGGCAGCACGCGCGCGGCCGGCGCCTCCGTGAAGGGGCGCGGCGGCAGGCAGAGCGGGGCGTCGGCACTCATGCGCTCCCCCTCAGCGCGGGACCATGAAGTCGAAATCGCAGCCCTCGTCGGCCTGCAGCACGGTCTGCTGGAACAGCCGGGCATAGCCGCGCTCCGGCAGCGGCCGTTCGGGCACGTCCGCGAGGATGGCGCGGCGGCGGGCGAGTTCGTCTTCCGCCACCAGAAGGTCGATGCGCCGGCCTTCCACGTCGAGGCGGATCATGTCGCCGCTCTCAACCAGCGCCAGCGGCCCGCCCACCGCCGATTCCGGCGTGATGTGCAGCACGATGGTGCCGAAGGCCGTACCGCTCATGCGGGCATCGGAGATGCGCACCATGTCCTTCACCCCCTGCCGTCCGAGCTTTTTCGGAATGGGCAGATAGCCCGCCTCGGGCATGCCCGGCGCGCCCTTGGGGCCGGTGTTGCGCAGCACCAGCACGTCGTCGGCGGTGACGTCGAGGTCGGGATCATCGATGCGCGCGGCCATGTCGGCCACAGAATCGAACACCACCGCCCGGCCGGTGTGCTGCAACAGCCGCTCGCTCGCCGCCGCCTGCTTCAGGATCGCGCCGCCGGGCGCGAGATTGCCGCGCAGCACCACCATGGAGCCCTGTGCCTTGATGGGGTTGGAGCGGGGCCGGATGACATCCTGTCCGGGCACCTCCTCGGCGGCCTCGACCATCTCGCGCAGGGTGCCGCCGTGGACCGTCGGCGCATCGAGATCGATGAGATCACCGAGCTGCTTCAAGAACTTGGGCACGCCGCCGGCATGGTGGAAATGCTCCATGTAGTGCGCGCCGGAGGGCTTGAGATCCACCAGCACCGGCACGTCGCGGCCGATGGCGTCCAGCGTCTCCAGCTCCAGCTTCACGCTGGCGCGGTTGGCGATGGCGGTGAGGTGGATGATGCCGTTGGTGGAGCCGCCGATGGCCTGCATCACCACCAGCGCATTGTGGAAGGCGGCGGGGGTGAGGAGTTCACTCGGCTTCGGCCCGCCCTCCACCGCGAGGCGCGCGGCGACCTTGCCGCTCTGTTCCGCCAGCCGCACCCGCTCGGCATGGGGCGCGGGGATGGATGCGCTCATGGGCAAAGAGAGGCCGAGCGTCTCGGTGATGCAGGCCATGGTCGAGGCCGTGCCCATGACCATGCAAGTGCCCACCGACGGCGCGAGACGCCCGTTCACCGTATCGATCTCCACTTCGTCGATCTCGCCGGCGCGGTGCGCGCTCCACAGCCGCCGGCAATCGGTGCAGGCGCCCAGCACCTCGCCGCGATGATGGCCCACCACCATGGGGCCGACCGGGACCACCACGGCGGGCAGGTCCACGCTCGCCGCGGCCATGATCTGCGCCGGCAGGGTCTTGTCGCAGCCGCCGATCACCACCACCGCATCCATGGGCTGGGCGCGGATCATCTCCTCCGTGTCCATGGCCATCAGATTGCGCAGGAACATGGAGGTGGGATGGGCGAAGCTCTCGTGGATGGAGATGGTGGGAAACACCATGGGCATGGCCCCGGCCAGCATCACCCCGCGCTTCACCGCCTCGATAAGCTGGGGCGCGTTGCCGTGGCAGGGGTTGTAATCGCTGTAGGTGTTGGTGATACCGACGATGGGCCGGTCCAGCGCGTCGTCAGAATAGCCCATGGCCTTGATGAAGGCCTTGCGCAGGAACAGCGCGAACCCGTCGTCGCCGTAGCTCGTCAATCCTTTTCGCAGTCCCCGCGCCATCCTCGCCTTCCCCGTGCCGATCATCGCCGACCTGAAGGCGGAGAATTTCCCCGCCCGATCTGATTGTCAATAATATATGCCCACAAACGCGACATAAGACGAAAAATGCGCCGTCATTCGGAATCATTATTGACAATAATCCGACCTCCGCCCAGTCTCCCCGCAAACCCCGGGCATAACGGGACTAAGCGGGAGGAACGCGGATGACGAGCATTCGAGGCGTTGTAAAAGCTTCGGGGTGGGGATTGGGCCGAGGCCTGTGCGCGGCGGTTGCCGTTGCCGCGGCGATGGGCGGGGGCCACGCCTTCGCGCAGACCGAAATCACCATGTGGAGCAACTGGCCCGACGAGCCCGCCAAGAAGGAATGGGTGACGGCCCGGGTGAAGGACTTCGAGGCCGCCAACAAGCAGTGCACGGTGAAGCTCAGCTTCATCCCGAAGGCCGACATCTATACCCAGGCGAAGTCCGCCGTGCGCACGGGGCAGGCGCCCGACATCTTCTACATGGAGCCCGACCAGCCGGAATTCCTCGCCGGCGGCTTCCTCGAGCCTCTCGACGGCTACATCGACCTCAACGGTCTCGAAGACTGGGCCAAGCCCGCCTGGACCTCCAAGGGCAAGGTCTATGGCGTGCCGGTGGAGGCCTATACGGTCGAGCTCTACTACAACAAGGATCTGGTGAAGAAGGTGGGCGTGGACGTGCCGGCCTCCTTCCAGCTCACCCAGACGCAGTTCACCGATCTGGTGAAGAAGGGCGTCGCCGCCGGCATCACGCCGGTGTCGCAGGGCGTGGGCGACCGGCCCTTCCCCGGCGGCCAGCTGCTGTTTGAATCGCTGCTGCGCAAGCTCGGCCCGGACGACTACAAGAAGCTTCTGAACGGCGAACTGTCGTTCAAGGATCCGCGCGTGCAGGAGGTGATGACCTGGGTGAAGGATCTGGTGGATGCCGGCGCCTATCCCAAGAGCTTCTCCACCCTGAAGCTCGGCGAATCCCACTTCTACTTCTACAATTCTCCGGGCTCCCTCACCTTCCCCGATCCCAGCTGGTTCACCGGCCGCGCCTTCGCCGCGCCGGAGAAAGGCGGCATGCCGGCGAACTTCCCGCTCGGCATCATGAAGTTCCCCGCCATGGACAAGGGCGCCTGCCCGAACTGCAAGACGCTGGCGGTGGCGGGCAGCTTCGTCATGTATTCCAAGGGCAAGAACAAGGATTGCGCCGGCGCGCTGCTGAAATCCATGGCCAATGCCGAGAACGGCACCAAATGGATCAGCGAAGTGTCGCTGCAGAGCGGGCTCAAGTCCGATCCGGCGAAGATCGTCAGCCCGCACAAGGCCTATTTCGACGAGCTGAACGCCCGCAACAAGGACGTGACCTATTTCTTCGGTACGCCCCTGCTCTACTACCGGGCCAAGTGCGCCGAGACCTATATCCAGGTCATGAACAACGCCTTCCCCGCCGGCCTCATCAGCGTTGCGGATGCGGCGGAGAAGATGGACGCCGCCTGCCTGAAGAAGTGAGCGATGCCCGACGCCATTTCCCTTCGAACCACGGCCAAGAGCGGGGAGGCGAAAGCCTCCTCGCGGGCCACCCTCGCCGACCCCAGGCGCGCCACGCGGCTGGTCCTTGCCATCTTTCTCGGGCCGGCTTTGCTGGTCTATTGCGGGCTGACGGCCTATCCGGCCTTCCGCACCATCTTTGACAGCTTCTTCACCATCGAGGGCATGGACGCGACCTTCGTCGGCCTCGCGAACTATCGCGAGCTGATGGGCGACGAGACCTTCTGGGTCGCCGTGCGCAACACCTTCATCTGGTCCTTCGTCGCCCCCGTCATCGATGTCGCCACCGGCCTCCTCCTCGCCCTCGCGCTCTATGCCGGCGTGCCGTTCGCGCGCTTCCTGCGCGTCGCCTGGTTCACGCCGGTGCTGCTCTCCTACGTGGTCGTCGCGATCCTGTGGATGTGGATCTACAATTACGACTGGGGCGTGCTGAACGTGATGCTGCGGGCGGTGGGCCTCGGCGATCTCGCCTCCTCCTGGCTCGGCGATCCCAACCTCGCGCTCGCCGCCGTCATCGTCACCCATGCGTGGAAATGGGCCGGCTTCAACATGGTGGTGTGCCTCGCCGCCATCCATTCGTTGCCCAAGGAAGTGCTGGAAGCCTCCGACCTCGACAATTGCGGCTGGGGCGCGAAGCTGCGCTACATCATCATCCCCATGCTGCGGCCGACGCTGCTGTCGCTCTACATCCTGTCCTTCATCGGCAAGATGAAGGTGTTCGACCTCGTCTGGATCATGACCCAGGGCGGGCCTTTGTGGGCGACGGAGACGGTCTCCACCTACGTCTACAAGCGCGCCTTCAACTGGAACACCTTCGACCTCGGCTATCCCTCCGCCATCGCCACCGTGTGGTTCCTGGTGGTGTGCGCCGCAGTCATCATCCTCAACCGCGTGCTCGGCTCGCGCGAGCGGCTGGAGTATTGAGATGGCCGCAACCCTCGCCGCCGCCTCCGGCCGCGCGCCGCTGCCGCGCCTGTTCTCGCGGGGCATCCTCGCGCTGGTGCTGGGCGTCTACACCATCTACCAGCTCGGCCCGTTCCTGTGGCTCGCCACCATGTCGGTGCGCACCACGGCGGAGATCAGCGCCGATCCCTATGCCTGGCCGAGCCCGATGCACCTCGACCAGTTCCGCACCGCCTGGGTGGACTCGGACTTCGCCACCTATTTCTGGAACTCCACCCTGGTGGTGGTCGGCGCGGTGGCGGTGCTCACCTTCATCGGCGCCGCGGCGGCCCATGCGCTGGCGCGCTACCGCTTCCGCGGCAACCGGCTGATCTACGGCATCCTGTTCTCGTCCATCATCTTCCCGCCGCAGATCACCCTGATCTCGCTGTACCAGATCCTGGTGGACTACAATCTCTACAACAGCCTGTTCGGGCTGGCGCTGGTCTATATCTCGCTCCAGCTGCCGTTGACCGTGTATCTCTTGGAAGGCTTGTTCGCCCGCATCCCGCAGGACCTGTTCGACGCGGCCAAGATGGATGGCTATGGCGACCTCGAGATCTTCTGGCGCATCGTGCTGCCGGTGGGCATGCCGGCCATCGCCACAACGCTGATCCTGAACTTCATCCAGCTCTGGAATGAGTTCCTGTTCGCCGTGGTGCTCATCACCGATCCGGACAAGCGCACGCTGCCCATCGGCATCCGCGCCTTCATGGGCGACCATTTCCAGGACATCGGCATGATCGCCACCGGCGTCATGATCTCGGTCATCCCAGTCATCGTCGTCTACGTCTTCTTCTCCGAAAAGCTGATCCGCGGCATGACCGCCGGCGCGATCAAGTGAGGCTGCCATGGCAGTGGTGAAACTCGACAAGATCGTGAAGCGCTATGGCGGCGGCGGCCCCGTCGTGGTGGAGGACGTGGACCTCACCATCGACGACGGGGAGTTCATGGTGCTGCTCGGCCCCTCGGGCTGTGGCAAGTCCACCACCCTGCGCATGATCGCGGGGCTGGAGACCATCTCCGGTGGCACCCTCTCCATCGACGGGCGGGTGGTGAACGACGTGCCGGCCAAGGACCGGGACATCGCCATGGTGTTCCAGTCCTATGCGCTCTATCCGCACATGAGCGTTGCCGACAACCTCGCCTTCGGCCTGCGCCGCCGGGCCATCCCCAACGCCGAGATCGAGCGGCGGGTGAAGGAGGTGGCGGCGCTCCTCGGCCTCGCACCGCTGCTGACGCGCAAGCCCAGCGCCCTCTCCGGCGGCCAGCGCCAGCGCGTGGCGCTGGGCCGCGCCATGGTGCGCGAACCGCAGGTGTTCCTGTTCGACGAGCCGCTGTCCAACCTCGATGCAGCGCTGCGCGTCAACACCCGCAGCGAGATCATCAAGCAGCACCACCGCCTCGGCTCCACCATGATCTACGTCACCCACGATCAGGTGGAGGCGATGACCATGGGCACGCGCATCTGCGTGATGAACGCCGGCAAGGTGGCGCAGATCGGCGCACCGCTCGACGTCTACTGGCAACCGGCCAACACCTTCGTCGCCCGCTTCCTCGGCTCGCCGCCCATGAACCTCATGGACGCGACGCTTTCCGCAGCCACCCGCCGTGCGACGAGCCCGGCGCTGGATGCGCCGCTCGCCCGCTGGAGCGACGGCGTGCTTCAGGCGCGGGACGGCCGCAAGGTGACGCTCGGCGTGCGCGCCGAGGACATGGCGATCGATCCTGCCGCCCTCGACGGCGCGCCGGGCGGGCGCGTCACCGGGCGCACCATCGCGGTGGAGCCGCTGGGCGCCGAGACGCTGCTTCTGCTGGAACTACCCGGCGGCGGCGAGATCACCGCCCGCCTGCCCCGCCACGTCACCGCGACGCCCGATCAGGAGGTGGTGCTCTTCTTCCGGGCCGACGCCGCCTATCTGTTCGACGCCGAGACGGGCGACGCCATCGCCCCGCTGGAAACCGGCGCCGCCGCCGTTCGCGCCGCCGTGCAACGGAGGACGCACTGATGGCCGCGCCGCTCCGCGTCGGGCTCATCGGCGCCGGCTGGGTCACCCAGCATCACCTGAAGGGCTGGGCGGCGCTGGGCGAGGCGGCGAAGGTGGTGGCCATCGCCGACCCGTCCGCCGAACGCGCCGCCGAGCGGGCGCGCGCCTTCGGCATTCCGGTGGTGTTCACCAGCGCCGAAGCGATGCTTGCGGCCGGCGGCCTCGATGCGGTGGACATCGCCGCGCCCCGCGCTGTCCATGCGGAGCTGGCCCGCCTCGCGGCCTGGCACGGCCTGCCCATCCTGTGCCAGAAGCCCCTCGCCCCCACTCTGCCGGAGGCCGAGCAACTGGTGGCCGACATCGGCGGACAGGTGCGCCTGATGGTGCATGAGAACTGGCGTTTCCGCGCCTATTACCGGCAGGCGGCCGAATGGCTCCGCGCCGGGCGCATCGGCACGGTGCGCGCCGCTCACCTTTCCCTCGTCACCTCCGGTACCGTGCCGGATGCGGAGGGGCGGTTCCAGGCGCTTGAGCGCCAGCCCTTCATGCGCGAGGAACGGCGCATGCTGGTGGCGGAGGTGCTCATCCATCACCTCGACACGCTACGTATGCTGCTCGGCCCGCTGAAAGTGGAGGCGGCAGCGCTGAGCCGCACCTGCAACGCCATGCGGGGCGAAGACGGCGCCGTGATTCAGCTCTCCACCGCGAGCGGCGCCGGCGTCTCCATCTTCGCCAGCTTCGCGGCCTATGGCGTGCCGCCGCAGCAGGCGGACCGGCTGACCATCCTCGGCGACGCCGGCACGCTCAAGCTCGACGGCACCACCCTCACCCTCGCCGGCCCCGAGCCGGAGCGGCTGGACTATGATCCCGAGGCGACCTATCTCGGCTCGTATGCTGCGACGATCGCCCATTTCGTCGCGTGTCTTCAAAGCGGCGCCACCTTCGAGACATCGCCCGAGGACAATCTGGAGACCTTGCGGCTGGTAGAGGATTGCTACAGCCTCTCCGGATTCGAGACGGCGAACAGGAGCGCCGCATGAGCGAAGCGTCCCTTCCCGCATCGCGGGCCGACGAGCAGGCCGAAGTCCAGCGTCGGCTGGAGGATGACATCATCTTCGGCCGTTTCGCGCCTGGCTCCCGGCTGGTGGAAGACACGCTGATGGCGCGCTACGGCGCCTCGCGGCACTACATCCGGCAGGCGCTGGTGCAGCTGGAGCGCACCGGCGTTGTGCGGCGCGAGAAGAATGTGGGCGCCACCGTCTGCTCTTACTCCGCCGAGGAGGTGCAGCAGATCTATGCGGTGCGCGAGATGCTCACCCGGCAGGCCGCACTGATGATCCCCCTGCCCGCCCCGCCGGAGCTGATCGCGCGCCTCAAGGAGATCCAGGCCGATTATTGCCGCCATGCCGATGCCGGCAACCTGCGCGGCATCCATGAGACCAACGATCTGTTCCACCTGACCCTGTTCTCGGGCTGCGGAAACCCCTATCTGGTGCGCACGCTGCAAGATTACATGGGCTATACCCTGCCCATGCGCGCCAAGAATCTCGCCGATCACGCTGGGCTCCAGCTCTCCCGCCGCCAGCACGACATCATGATCGAGCTGCTCGGAGGCACGGACAGCTGGGCGCTGGCGCAGCTCTGCGTCGATCACATGCAATACAGCAAGGCCGACTACCTTGCGCGCACCGCCGGCACGGCGGCCTCGGGTCGATTGGCGATCGCCGACTGACCTCCCCCCTGCCGACATGACGAAGGATGGACCATGGATCTCGGACTGAAAGGCAAAACGGCCCTCGTGCTCGGCGCAGGCGGCGGGCTCGGCAGCGCCATCGCGGCGACGCTGGCGGCGGAGGGCGCGAAGGTGGCGCTGGGCGACATCGACCTCGCCGCCGCCGGTGCAGTGGCGGAGCGCATCGCGGCCGTGGGCGGCGAGGCGATGGCGCTCAAGTTCGACCTTTCCGACCTCGCCGGCATCGATGCGCACATCGCCGAGATCGAGGCGAAGCTCGGCCCGGTGGACGTGCTGGTGAACAACACGGGCGGCCCGCCCCCCACCCCGGCCGCCGGGCAGGACCCGGCGCTGTGGGCCAAGAGCTTCAACGACATGGTGCTCTCGGTGATCGCCATCGCCGACCGGGTGCTGCCCGGCATGCGGGCGCGTAAGTGGGGCCGCATCATCACCTCCACCTCCTCCGGCGTGGTGGCGCCCATTCCGAACCTCGCCATCTCCAACGCGCTGCGCCTGTCGCTGGTGGGCTGGTCGAAGACGCTCTCCCGCGAGGTGGCGCGCGACGGCATCACCGCCAACATCATCCTGCCCGGCCGCATCGCCACCGACCGCATCAAATTCCTCGATGCCAAGAAAGCCGAGCGCGAGAACCGCACCGTGGAAGAGGTGGCTGCGGAAAGCACGGCCTCCATCCCCGTCGGCCGCTACGGCGACCCGCAGGAATATGCCAACGTGGTGGCCTTCCTCGCCGGTATGCCTTCGTCCTATGTCAACGGCTCGGTCATCCGCGTGGATGGCGGCCTCATCGCCAGCATCTGATCGGGTTCATCATGCTTCTCGACGCCAGCGCCTCCGGCCTGTTCCCCATCGCCCCCACCCCGTTCACGCCGGACGGGAAGATCGACGAGGGCTCCCTCGACACCCTGATCGCGCGCTATCTCGCGGCCGGTGCCACCGGCGTGACGGTGCTCGGCATCATGGGCGAGGCGCCCAAGCTGGAGCCGGAGGAATCCCTCGCCATTACCGCCCGCTTCATCGCCGGCTTCGGCCGGCTGCCGGTCATCGTCGGCGTCTCGGCGCCGGGCCTCGCCGCCATGCGCTGGCTGGCGCGCGCCGCCATTGACAAGGGCGCGGCTGGCGTCATGATCGCCCCGCCCCCGGCCCTGCGCACGGACGACCAGATCACTGGCTATTACCGGCAGGCCATCGAGGCCATCGGTGCCGACATCCCCTTCGTCATCCAGGACTATCCGCTCACCCTGACCGTGCAGATGACGCCCAAGGTCATCCGCCAGATCGTTCAGGAGAACCCCTCCTGCGTGATGCTGAAGCACGAGGACTGGCCGGGCCTGGAGAAGATCACGGCCCTGCGCGCCTTCCAGAAGGAAGGCTCCATGCGCCCCATCTCCATTCTCACCGGCAATGGCGGCCTGTTCCTTGATTTCGAGATGGAGCGCGGGGCGGACGGCGCCATGACCGGCTACGCCTTCCCCGAGATGCTGGGCGAGGTGGTGAAGCTGCAGAAGGCCGGCGAGCGGGACAAGGCGCATGACCTGTTCGACGCCCACCTCCCGCTCATGCGCTACGAGCAGCAGCAGGGCGTCGGCCTCGCGGTGCGCAAATATGTGATGATGAAGCGCGGCTTCATCGCCTCCGACGCCCAGCGCAAGCCCGGCTCATCCCTCTCCGCCACCGCGCGGGCGGAAGTGGACTATTTGCTCTCCCGCCTCGCCAAGCACGATCCGCGCGCGGCGATCTGAGCGCCGAGGCCCGACGTTTTCGATCGCGGCGGCTCCGGCAGACGGGGCCGCCGCGGTTCGTTTTCAGAGCCCCAATCTACCGCGCCACCCACGTGCCGCCGCCCGCGATCTCCTCGGAAATCCGCCGGCCCGCGTCGATGACGGCGGCGCGGATGGCCGGCGACGCCCCGGCGAGATCCTCCGCCGCCAGCACGAGGCTGACCCCGGCGATGACCTGCTTGTTGACGAGGACCGGCGCCGCGATGCCCGCGCGCCCCTCGGCGACCTCCGAGACCGTCTCCACCACGCCGTCGCGCCGGATGGCCCGCACCTCGGCCTTGAAGGCTTTCCAGTCGCCGTGTCCGAGACGGGCGCGGATGGTGTCCTCATTGTCGAGATAGATGCGCTTCAGCGAGCGGTCGTCGAGATGGGCCAGCACCACCTTCGAGGAGGCGCCGGCGAAGAGCGGCATGGCCACGCCCCGCTCGTAGGTGGTGATGGGATGGGGCGCGGTGCCGTGCTCCTGATGCACGCACATCACCGTGTCACGATAGCGCCGGCAGAGGATCGCCGTCGCGCGCTGGGTGGTCTGGTCGAGCAGTTCGTGCATCACCCGCGAGGCGGTGGGGATCAGCGTGTCCCCCTGCCGCAACAGCCGGTCATACTCGATAAAGGCGGGGCCGAGCACGTAGCCGGCGCCGATGACGGGATCGAGAAAGCCGGCCCGGCAAAGCTCCTGCACGTCGCGATAGGCGGAACTCTGGGACACGCCCGTTTCCTGGGCGATCTCCTCCACCGTCAGCGGCCAGGGGCGTCCGCGAAACAGTCCCATGACCTGAAGAATCCTGCTGGCCAACCTCGCCCTCCCGAAGAATGATACTTTATATCATTCTGTAAGAATTTCGCAAAATTCCTACCTGTTGCGAATTATGCTTGAAGGAGATGGAAAGTTCGAGCACTCTTTCGGCAGATGACGCGCGGCAAGACGCGTCCCCCTTCCGGAGAGAGATGATGAAGCGCGTCCTTCCCCGCCTCGTTGCCGCCGCCCTCGCCCTCAGCCTTCCGCTCGCCGGGGCTCATGCGCAGGCGCCCAAGACCGAAGTGAAGCTCGCCGTTCTGGCCCCGAGTGCGCTGTTGTGGCTGCACGCTATCGCCGTGGACAAGGGCTTCTACGACAAGCGGAACATCGCCGTGCGCGAGCTGCGCGCATCGGACAGCCCGGCGCTGCTGCAGGCGGTCGCTTCCGGCAGCGCGGATGCGGGCATCGCCCTCGGCGATCTCGCGGTGCGGGCCATCGACAAGGGCGCTCCGGTCATCATCGCCGGCGCGGTGCTCGACAAGACCATCCTGCGCCTCTACGGCGCCAAGGGCACCGGCTCCATGAAGGATCTCGCCGGCAAGCCGCTCACCGCGGGCGCGGTCAAGGGCGGCACCGCCAACCTCCTGAAGTATCAGCTGAAGCAGGCGGGCGTAGACCCGGCCGGCGCGCAGATGGTGTCCATCGCCAATTCCCGCGATCGCATCATCGCCATGGGCAACGGTCAGGTGGCCGGCGCGTTGCTCATCGCCCCCTTCGACACCCTCGCCGGGCGCGAGGGTGCCGTGCTGCTCGATGTCTATCGCGAGCCCTATGTCCAGACCCCCCTCGTGCTGAACAAGTCCTGGGGTGAAGCGCCCGCCACGCGCCCCGCCGCCATCGCGCTGACACAGGCGCTGAAGGAGGCGGCCGCCTTCATCGACAATCCCGCCAATAAGGATGCGGCCATCGACGTGCTCGCCGCCTACACCAAGACGCCCCGCGACGTGGTGGAGGATTCCTACGCCTTCATCGTGAAGGAGCAGAAGGCCATCCCCGCCGATCTCTCCGTCCCCGCGGCCGGCCTTGAAAACCTCTACAAGATCGACGCTGCGGTGGGTGGCGATCCCCAGAGCCAGGCCTTCGACCTCAAGCGCTACTACGACCCGAGCTACATCGCCGGCAAGTGAGCGGAGCGCAGCGAGAGGAGCCGACACCATGGCCCATTTTCGCGACATGCGGACGCCGGTGACGCTGCTCACCGGCTTCCTCGGATCTGGCAAGACCACCCTGCTCAACGGGTGGCTGCGCGACCCGGCGCTGAGCGACGCGGCCGTCATCGTCAACGAGTTCGGCGAGATCGGCATCGACCATGCGCTCATCGCCGCCAGCTCCGACAACACCATCGAGCTCTCCACCGGCTGCCTGTGCTGCACGGTGAAGGGCGACCTCGTGGAGACGCTGCGCGACCTCACCGAGAAGCGCGCGCGGGGCGAGGTGAAGGCGTTCGCCCGGGTCATCATCGAGACCACCGGCATGGCCGATCCCGGCCCGGTCATCCAGGCGCTCATTACCTTTCCGGTGGCGCGCACCTATCGCCTCGGGCGGGTGGTGACGGCGGTGGATGCGGTGCAGGGCATGGGCACGCTCGACCGCCACGCGGAAGCGCGCAAGCAGGTGGGCGTCGCCGACGAGGTGGTGCTGACCAAGGCGGATCTCGCGGGCGCCGACTTAGCCCCGCTGGAAGCCCGCATCGCCGGCCTTTCGCCCGGCGCGCGTCTGCATCGCTCCTCGCTCACCCACCTCGCCCAGCCCACCCTCCTCGACGGCATCGACCCCGCCGACCCGAACACCCGTCCGAGTGAAGTGCGCGCCTGGCTGCGCGCGGAGGCGTTCGAGGCGGCAGATCCCGTGCGGCATCGCGAGGATATCGGCTCTTTCTGCCTCGCCTTCGAGGAACCTCTCCATTGGGAACACGTCTCGGCGTGGCTCGATGCGCTGGCCATCGCCCATGGCGATGATCTGCTCCGGGTGAAGGGCATTCTCGCCATCGCCGGCCGCAGCAAGCCCGTCGTCGTGCAGGCGGTGCAGCGCCTGTTCTCACCGCCGGTGGAGCTGTCCGCCTGGCCGGAAGGGATGGCGGGCTCGCGCATCGTCTTCATCACGCGCGGGCTGTCGCAGGACTACGTGACCGAGGTGCTGGACGTGATCCGCACCCGCCCGGTGGCGCTCGATCTCGCATCCTGACGCGCCACGGGCCGCATCCTTTTCATATTGGCCCGTGCGGGCCTCGTCCTCGGGAGAGTAGCTTGGATACCATCATCAAGAACGGCCTCGTCGTGACTGCGGACGGCCGCTTCGAGGCCTCCATCGGCATCAAGGACGGGGCCATCGCCGGCATCTTCGAGCCGGGGCTGGAGCCGGCTGCCGCCGAAGTCATCGATGCCAAGGGCCTCGCCATCCTGCCCGGCGTCATCGACATGCACTCGCACCACCGCGAGGGCTCGCTGCCGGGCTTCGAATACAAGGACACGATCTACACCTCGACGCTCCAGTGCGCCGCCGGCGGCGTGACCACCTCGGTCGCCATGCCCAACGTGACCCCCCCGCCCAACACCCTGGACCTCTTGGAAAAGCAGTTCGCCATCTATGAGCGCGACGCGGTGGTGGACTGGAACTTCAATCCCGCCCCCACCATCCTGGAGGAAGTACCGGCGATGGCCGCGACCGGCATCGCCGCCTTCAAGTTCTTCATGGTGGTGGACACCGGCCGCTCCTATCCGCACATGCCGGGCATCGGCGTGCATGACCACGGCAAGATCCTGGAGATCATGCAGGCGGCGGCGGCCCACGACGTGCCGCTCATGATCCATCCCCACGATCAGGCGCTGATGGACGTGATCGAGCAGGAATTCTGGGCGCGCGGGGAGCGCGACGCCCTCGCCTACGCCAAGGCCTACGCCGCCCATGACGGCGTGATCTGGGAGACCGCCATCGCCACCCTGCTGCGCCTGCAGAAGGCGGCGGGCTGCCATCTCCACATCCTGCACACCCAGACCGCCGGCTCGGTGCAGCTCATCCGCGAGGCCAAGGCGCGCGGCCAGAAGGTGACGTGCGAGCTGAACCCATGGGCGCTCTTCCTCGGCTGCGAATGGGCGGCGATCCAGCGCCTCGGCTCCTATGCCCTGTCCTACTGGGTGCCGGAGAAGAACGTGCCCGGCCTGTGGGAGGGCGTGCGCGACGGCACCATCGACATCATCGCCACCGATCACGCTCCGCACACCCGCGAGGAGAAGGAGATCGGCTGGACCGACGGCTGGAAGGCCCACACCGGCACGCCCTCGACCCAGTTCTATCTCTCCATGTTCCTCACCGCCGCCACCGAGGGCAAGCTGCCGCTGGAGCGCGTGGTGGAAGCCACCTCCACCCGCCCGGCGCGCCTGTTCCGGCTCGATCGCAAGGGCGAGATCAAGCCCGGCTTCGACGCCGACCTCGTGCTGGTCGACCTCGAGACAGAATATGAGGTGCGCGACGAGGACGTGCTCTCCCTCGTCGGCTGGAGCCCCTATGCCGGCCGCCGCTTCAAGGGCAAGCCGGTGCGCACCATCCTGCGCGGCCGCACCATCTATCTGGACGGCAAGGTGGTGGGCGAGAAGGGATACGGCAGGCAGGCCGTCTCCACCGCCCGCCACGCGCACAAGGCGGCGGCGGAATGACCGCAGCCGCTCCCTTCTGGCGCAGCGTCTACGACTTCCTCGAAGGGCGCTCGCGCGCCGCAGGTCTCCTGCGGATGCTGATCTCGCTCGCCTTCGTGCTGGTGATCTGGCAGGTGCTGGCGACCTATGTGGTCACCAACAAGCTCCTGCTGGTGCCCCCGGCGGAGGTGTTCCGCGCGCTCGCCAAGGAGAGCGGCAACGGCGCGCTGTGGACCAACGCGCTCGCCACCGTGAGCGCGGTGGCGGCGTCCTTCCCGGTGGCGGTGCTGATCGGCGTCGCCATCGGCCTCGCGCTGGCGTCCAGCCGGCTGCTGGCCCTCACCGCCGGGCCCATGCTGACGGCGCTGAACTCGGTGCCGCTGGTGGCGCTGGCGCCACTGTTCATCGCGTGGCTGGGGCTGGGTTTCGCCTCCAAGTTCGTGCTCGTCACCATCTTCACCATCTTCCCGGTGCTGGTGACGACGGAAACCGGCCTCAAGGCCACCGACAAAGTCCTCATCGAGGCGGCGCGCTCCTTCAACGCCTCGCGCTGGCAGGTGTTCACCACCGTATCGCTGCCCTTCGCGCTGCCGTTCATCGTCTCCGGTATCCGCGTCGCCTGGGCGCGGGCGCTGGTGGCCATCATCATCGCCGAGTTCTTCGGCTCCTTCGCCGGCTTCGGCTTCGCCATCCTGGCCGCCGGACAGAGCTTCGACACCGCGACACTGCTCGCCTACGTCATCATGCTCGGCATGCTCGGCCTCATGGGCAGCATCTTCTTCGAGTGGCTGGAACGCCGGCTCGCGCCGTGGCGACAGGAGTGAACCAGATGGCACAGGCTCTCTCCATCGAAGGCATCAACAAGGTCTTCGAGCGCACGGGCAAGCCCTCCGTGGAGGCGCTGCGCGACATCAACCTCACCATCCGCGAAGGCGAGTTCGTCTCCATCGTGGGGGCGAGCGGATCGGGCAAGTCGACGCTGCTGCGCATCATCGACGGCCTGCTCCCGGCCTCCTCCGGCGTGGTGAAGGTCTCTGGCCACACGGTGACACGGCCGGGCGCCGACCGCGCCATGGTGTTCCAGCAGGATGCGCTGCTGCCGTGGAAGCCGGTGATCGACAATGTCGCCTACGGCCTCACCATCGCCGGCACGCCGAAGCGCGATGCCCACGCCACCGCCCAGCGCTTCATCGACATGGCGGGATTGAAGGGCTTCGAGCAGCACTATCCGCACCAGCTCTCCGGCGGCATGCGCCAGCGGGTGAACGTCGCCCGCGCGCTGGCGGTGAACCCGAAGATCCTGCTGCTGGACGAGCCATTCGCCGCGCTCGATGCCCAGACGCGGGAGATCATGCAGACGGAGCTGCTCAACATCTGGCAGAAGAGCGGCACCACCGTGCTCCTCATCACCCACCAGATCGACGAGGCGGTGTTCCTCTCCGACCGCGTGATCGTCTTCTCCGCCCGTCCCGGCTCGGTGCGCGAGGAAATCCCGATCCCCCTGCCGCGACCGCGCGCGCTGGAAGTGAAGCGCCACGAGGCCTTCGGCGCGCTCGTGGACCGGATCTGGCACCTCATCGAGCATGAAGTGCGGAGCGCGGTCGCCGACAACCGGGCCTGAGCGCTGCGCTCACGCCGCCGGGGCGGAGCCTTCGCGGAAGGCCGCCGCCTGGCGCGCGGGGGCCGACATGCCGGCCCCTGCCTGACACAGGTCGAGCGCGCGGGCGAGGCTGCGCTCGATCTCGGCCTTGCGGATGCCGCGCGCGATGAACACGAGGAAAGACGGTCCGCCGTCGTCCGCGCTCAGATGCGTCGGCGGGTGCATCACATGCTGCACGCCGTGGATGGCCAGCGGCCTGTCCGAGGATGTGGTCCGCAACAGCCCCTTCACCCGCAGGATGCGATCGCCGTGGGCGTGGAGCAGCGCGGACAGCCAGAGCGTGAAGGCCGGCCAGTCCAGCGCCCCCTCGATGGGCAGCGTGAAGGACGAGACCTCGGAATCATGGTCCGGGGCGTCGGCCAGGAACGGCGACGGAGGGGCATGGAGGCTTTCGCGCCCGGCCAGCACATCGCCGAGCCGGAACGTCTCGTCCTGAATGTCGAGGATGCGCGCGTCGGGGGAGATGGCACGCACCGCTGCGGCGAGGCGGGCCGTCGGCTCGGCAGCGCGCATGTCGCCCTTGGTGATGACCACCGTATCGGCGATGGCCACTTGCCGGCGGGCCTCGGGCCGATGCTCCAGATTGCGCAGGCCCGCCACCGCATCCACCACCGCCACGACGGAGGCGAGGCGCACATGCGCCTTGAGCCAGGGGTCGCGGGCGAGGGTCGCGATGACGGGCGCGGGATCGGCCAGCCCGGAGGTTTCAAGGATGGCCCGCCGCAGGCCCCCGCCCGCTCTGGAACCGTCCTTCGCCATGCGCACCAGATCGTGCATCGCTTTGGCGACGTCGGCGCGTCGCGCGCAGCACAGGCAGCCGCCGTCGATCAGCTCCACCGCCTCGCTGGCATGCACCAGCAGGCGGTGATCCACGCCCGCCTCGCCGAACTCGTTGACCATGAGGCCGGAATCGCCGCCCTCCGCAGTCTCGATGAAGCGGCGGATGAGCGTCGTCTTGCCCGAGCCGAGGAAGCCGGTCACGACGATCAGGGGCAGGCGCTCATCCATGGGCCGGGTCCTCCCGCCTGGGCGCGATGAAATCCTCAGACAAGGGATCGATGCCGCGACCGGAGAGGCTTTCCGCGATGGGCCAGACATCGCCCAGCGTCGGGGCGATCTTGGTGCGGCCGCGCGCGTCGGTGAGCGCCAGCGCCTCCCCGTCCCAATCCTCGCAGACGAGGCCAAGGGGCTGAACCAGCGCATTCAGCATGGCGATGCGCCGCCGGCGCTCCGCGCGATAGTGCAGGATATCCTCGAACGGAAAGCGATCGTCGCGCTGCCGGGCGAAATCGCTCCAGTGTTCTCCCGCGCCGAAGATGGCGCACACCTCGCACATGCGGCTGCTCCTTCTCGAGTTCAGGCGAGGCTGTCGGGTGCGCCGCCGAGCGGCAGCTCCATGTCGGACAGCATGCTCTGGGTGAGACATTCGGAAACGCGCTTGCGGGCGAGCCCGGCATGGGAGCTGCCGAGGGCATCCGCCCGGTCGGCATCGCGGGCGCGGATCGCCTCCACCATCTCGCGGTGCTCGCGGATGATGTTGCCGATATGCGCGTCATACGCCTCCTCGGTCGCGAAGCAGTCGTAGGTCATGGCGAGGCGGGAGATGCGCAGATTGGTGGTGAGCAGCTGGAGATAGAAGCGCTCCACCACGCCATTGCGGCAGCAGGCGGCGATGGCGGCATGGAAGCGCCAGTTGATCTCCAGCATGGCCTCGGAATCCCGCCGCGCCGTCGCCACCTCGAACGCCTCCCGCTGGGCGTCGATGGCGGCGATCTGCGCCTCCGTCCGCCGCAGGGCCGCCCATCGCGTGACGAGGCGCTGGGACAGGTCGAAGGCCTCCAGATGCTCGCGAATGTCGTTCCAGCCCATGGGCGCGACCCGCGTGCCCCGGTTGGGCAGGATCTGCACCAGCCCCTCGCCGGCGAGGCGGACGAGGGCCTCGCGCAAGGGGGTGCGCGACAGGCCGAGGCGGCTCACCAGCGCCGCCTCGTCGAGGTCCGAGCCGGGGGCGAGGGCCAGCGAGACGATCTCGGCGCGGATCACCTGATAGGCGAACTCGCTCGATCCCCCCTTGGAGATCCCGGCCTTGGGTGCGGTGGGCACCTCGAGAGTGCTGCGTCCGGCGGCACGGGTGCGGCTTCTTTGTGCGTTTCGTTCAGACATCGTTGTTGCATGACTCAATTTATTTTGCATAAGATATGTATAAATAAGCCTTCCGTCAAGCATATAACATCGCAAAATCAACGATTTGGAGGGGTAACGGTGCTTTGGCAAGCCACCGCCAACGGGCTGCTTCTGGGCGGCCTCTATGGCATCGCCACCATCGGATTTTCGATGGTCTGGGGCGTCATGGGGGTCATCAACCTGGCCCACACCGGCTTCATCATGCTGGGCGCCTACATCACCTACGGCCTGTTCCGGTTCGCGGGGCTTGATCCGATCGCCTCCATCCCGGTCTCCATGATCGCCATGTTCGCGCTGGGCTATGCGCTGCAGGTGCTGGTGCTGAACCGCATCATCCGCACCAGCCTGCTGCTGTCACTGGTGGTGACCTTCGGCATCGAGCTGGTGATGGTGGATGCGGTCTCCATCGCCTTCACCTCCGACGTGCGTTCGGTGAACTCGTCCTATGCGGCGAGTTCCATCGAGGTGTTCGGCATCCTCGTGCCGGTGGTGCGCCTCATCGCGGCGGGCTTCTCCGTCACCCTCGGCATCGCCTTCTTCGCCTTCCTGCGCTTCACCCGCGCCGGGCAGATGATCCTCGCCACGGCGCTGGACCGGGAGGTCTCCTCCCTCATGGGCATCAATCCCGAGCGCATCTACGCGCTCACGGCGGGTGCCGGCGCGGCGCTGGCGGGGGCGACCGGCTCGCTCGCCTCCATGCTGTTTCCGGTGATGCCGGGCATGGGCGTCACCTTCCTGAGCGCGGTGTTCGTCATCACCGTTCTGGGCGGCATCGGCTCGGTGGAGGGGTGCATCGTCGCCGGCTTCATCTACGGGCTGGTGCAGGCCTGGGCCGGCTATTTCCTTGGCGCCAATTATCAGGAGATCGTCGGCTTCGGCCTGTTCCTGCTGGTGCTGGCGCTTCGGCCGCAGGGCCTGTTCGGCCGCGCCTTCTTCGGGGAGCACGCATGAGCGCGCCAGCCTCTCCCGCGGGCGCACGGCGCCGCGCGCTTCTCTTCTGGGCCTTCTTCGCCGCCGGCGCGGTCGTCCTCGCGCTCGCGCCCCTCGCCCTCAACAATTACTGGCTGCGGGTGCTGACCACGGTGTTCATGTACGCCACGGTCACGCAGGGGCTGAACGTCATCGTCGGCCTCACCGGCTATCACGCCTTCGGCAATGCGGTGTTCTTCGGCTTCGGCGCCTATGCCTGCGGCGTCGCCATGACGCTCGGGGCGCCCTTTCCCGTCGCGCTCGTCGCGGCCGTCGCCTTCTCGGCGCTGGTGGCGGGCATCGTTGGCTGGCCCATCCTGCGGCTGAGGGGGCATTACTTCGCCATCGCGACCGTCGCGCTGAACCTTGCCGCCATCCAGCTGGTCATCCAGGTGGGCGGTGTGACGGGCGGTGCCGAAGGCCTGCCGCTGCCGCTTTCGGACCTGCCACCGGGGCCGCTCTACCGCGCCATCTATCTGGTGATGCTGGCCGGCATGGTCGTCTCCACTTTGCTGGTGGCCTTCATCCTCACCCGCCCCTTCGGCTACGCGCTCCGCGCCATCCGCGACGGCGAGCGCGCGGCGGGGGTGATGGGCATCGACACCACCGCCACCAAGGTCGCGGCCTGGGCCATCTCCGCCGGCATCACCGGTTTTGCCGGCGGCGTGTGGGCCTACTGGATCACCTTCATCGAGCCGGCCAGCGCGTTCGATCCCGCCATCGGCGTGAAGGCCTACATGATGCTCATCCTCGGCGGCATGAGCACGGTGATCGGGCCGGTGCTGGGCGCCTTCGTGCTGGAATTCCTCTCCACGCTGGTGTGGGGCGGCTTCCTGCAGGCGCACCAGATCGTGTTCGGCGTGCTCATCGTCGTCATCTGCCTCGTCGCCCCCAACGGGATGCTGGTGGCGGGACGCTCCCTGATCCAGCGGTGGAGGTCGCGCCATGGCGCTGCTTGAGGCGAACGACCTCGAAATCCGCTTCGGCGGCGTGAAGGCGCTGGCCGGCGTCTCCTTCCGCGTGGAAGAGGGCGAGGTGTTCGGCGTCATCGGCCCCAACGGCGCCGGAAAGACCACGCTGCTGAACGCCATTTCCGCCGTCTACAAGCTCAATGGCGGCTCCATCCGCTTCGCCGGGGAGGACGTGACCGGCCTGCCACCGCATCGCCTCTCCCGCCTCGGCATCGCCCGCACCTTCCAGATCGTGCAGCCGTTCAAGGCCATGAGCGTGCGGGAGAATGTCGCCATCGGCGCCATGTTCGGCCATGCGCGGCTGCGTACGCGAGACGCCTGGCTCGCCGCGGCCGATGCCGCGCTGGAGCGCACGGGCCTCGCGCCCAAGGCCGCCTTCATGCCGCCGCAGCTCACCCTTGCCGACCGGAAGCGCCTGGAGGTGGCCCGCGCGCTCGCCATGGGGCCGCGCATCATCCTGTTCGACGAGGTGATGGCGGGCCTCAACCACACGGAGATCGAACGCATGATCGACCTCGTGAAGAGCCTCAAGCAGGCCGGCCTCACCGTGGTCGTCATCGAGCATGTGATGAAGGCGGTGCTGGCGCTCTGCGACCGCATCATGGTGCTGAATTTCGGCGCCAAGCTCGCCGAGGGCGTGCCGGACGACGTGGTGTCCGACCCCAAGGTGGTGGAGGCCTATCTCGGCCAGCGCTTCGCCAAGGCGCACGCCGCAGCGGGAGGAGCACGATGAGCCTTCTCTCGGTCGAAGGCCTCGCGGTGGCCTATGGCGACAGCCGCGTCCTGTGGGACGTAGGCTTCGACATGGCGGAAGGCGAGATCGTCGCCCTCGTCGGCGCGAACGGCGCGGGCAAGACCACGCTGCTGCGCGCCCTCACCGGCCTCATCCCGGTGCGCGGCGGGACGATGCGCTTCGCCGGCGCGGACCTCGGCCCGCTGAAACCTTACGAGCGCGCCCGGCGCGGCATCGCCATGGTGCCGGAGGGCCGGCGCCTGTTCGCCGGCCTCACCGTGCGCCAGAATTTGAAGCTCGGCGCCACCGCGCGCCCGGACCGCGCGGGCGAGGACGACGACCTCGCGTTCGTCTTCAAGCTTTTCCCCGAACTGGTTCGGCTGGAAGGCCGGCTGGCCGGGCTCATGTCCGGCGGCGAGCAGCAGATGTGCGCCATCGGCCGGGCGCTGATGGCGCGGCCGAGCCTCCTGCTCATCGACGAGATGTCGCTGGGCCTCGCCCCGGTGATCGTCGACCGCATCGCCGAGGCCGTGCGCCTCGTGAACCGGGAGCGCGGCATCACCGTGCTGCTGGTGGAGCAGGACGTGGGCCTCGCGCTGGAGATCGCCACCCGCGGCTACGTGCTGGACACCGGGCGCATCACCATCGACGGCCCGGCGGACGACCTCCTGCGGCGCGAGGACATCCGCGCCGCCTATCTCGGCCTTAACTGACCTGTTCGGAGAGCGTGACGTGTCCCGACCCTATGACCTCGTGATCGAAAACGGCACGATCCACACCCCGTCGTCCTCCTTCAAGGCTGACATCGCCGTGCTCGACGGCAAGATCTCCGCCATCGGCGGCCCCTTCACGGAGGCGGCGAAGCGCGTGGATGCCGAGGGGCTCGCCGTGCTGCCGGGCCTGTGGCACGTCCACTGCCACTTCCGCGAGCCGGGCCACACCTACAAGGAAGACTTCCAGACCGGCTCCGCGGCGGCGGCGGTGGGCGGCGTGACCATGTGCATCGACATGACCAACAACACGCCGCACCCGACCACGCTCGAAGACTACGAGATGAAGAAGGCGCTGGTCGCGCCCAAGGCCCATGTGGACTACGCACTCTATGGCGGCGGGCTCTATCCCCGCACCGTGGAGGCTCTGGCCAAGGCGGGCGCCATCGGCATCAAGATCTTCAACACGCGCCACATCAAGGAAGTCTATCCCTACATCTCGGAACTCGGCGTGCTCGACCACGGCATCCTGTTCGAGCTGTATGAGGCGACGCGGGACATGGGTCTCGTCGCCTCGGTGCATCATGACGATCCCGAGTGGTGCAAGCGGCTCACCTTCCGCGACTACATCGACAAGGGCCGCAGCGATGCCATGGCCTATCACGAGAGCTTCTCGAAGGGCTACATGTACGGCCACGGCATGGTCGCGGGCCTCGCGGCCTCGCTCTATTACGCCCGCATCTGCGGGGTGAAGCTGCACGTGCTGCATCTCGGCGTCATGCCCAAAGGCGCCAATGAGATGATCCACCACGCCAAGTTCGACCTCGGCCAGGACGTGTCGTGCGAGCTGGAGCTCGGCACCATGTTCATGAACCGGGCGCAGATGGAGAAGGTCGGGCCGCGCACCTACAACTGGGCCTATGATCCCGAGGCCGGCTGGGACGCCATCAAGGACGGCACGGCGGACATGATCGTGCTGGAGCACGCGCCCCATTCCAAGGAAGACGTGGACCCGGGCTGGAAGGACCTGTTCTCCGTGCCGCTCGGCGTCACCGGCGCGCAGGAATACATCCCGCTGCTCATGAACGCCGTGAACGAGGGGCGCCTCTCGCTCAACGACGTGGCCCGCCTCGCCGCCGAGGCCCCGGCCCGTCGCTTCGGCATCTTCCCGCGAAAGGGCGTGATCCAGCCCGGCGCAGATGCCGACTTCACCATCGTGGACATGAGCCGCGAAGGCGTGTTCCGCAACGAGGACATGCTCTCGCGCACCGGCTTCTCCAGCTGGGAGGGCATGGCCACCAAGGGCGCGGCCACCCACACCATCGTGCGCGGCACCATCGTGGCGCAGGACGGCAAGCTCGTCGGCGCGCCGGGCTTCGGGCGCTTCGTGCCCGGCACCGCGGCATCCGCCTGAGAAACTTAAGAAAACCAGACCTTCCGGGACCAGCAGGAGCGAGCGAGATGATGCACAGACGAACTCTGGTGAAGAGCGTGGCCGCCCTCGGCCTCGCCACCCTTTTCGGCGCAGGCGCGGCCGTCGCGCAAGACAAGATCAAGATCGGCGCCGCCGTCAGCCTCACCGGCAACTTCGCCCGCGAGGGCCACCTGCTGAAGAACGGCTACGCCTATTGGGAAAAGCTGGTGAATGACGCCGGCGGCATCAAGGTCGGCGACAAGAAGATGCCCGTCGAGGTCATCTATTACGACGACGAGAGCAAGCCGCAGACCTCCGCCCGCCTCACCGAGAAGCTCATCACCGAGGACGGCGTGGGCTTCATCCTCGGCCCGTATTCCTCCGGCATCGCCACCGCCACGGCGGCGATCAGCGAGAAGTACAAGGTCATCACCATGACCCCCATGGCGACGGCCGACAGTCTCTACCAGCGCGGCTATAAATACATCTTCTGTCCCGCGCCGCTGGCCTCGACCACGCTCGACCCCATGCTGGCGCTGCTGAAGACGGTGAAGGACCCGCCCAAGACCATCGCCATCGCCGGCCCCGACGACCTCTTCCCCAACGTGTTCGCCGGCGCCGCGCAGAAGAAGGCGGAGGCCGAGGGCCTGAAGGTGGTCTATTCCACCAAATATCCCAAGGGTTCGGCCGACCTCTCCTCCGTCGCCACGGCGCTGAAGGAGAGCAATCCTGACGTGCTGATCCTCACCGGCTACGTCCAGGATTCCATCCTGCTCATCAAGACGCTGCAGACATTGAAGGTGAACCCGAAGCTCATCGGCTTCGCCTTCGCGGTGGGCATCCCGGACTTCCTCAACGCCCTCGGCCCGGCGGCGGAAGACCTGTTCGGCGTGCAGATCTGGGACCCGGCGCTGACCTACAAGGGCCCGGTGGTCGCCGATAGCGCCGCCTATGTGGAAGGCTTCAAGAAGCAGTTCGGCGGCGAGGTGCCCACCTACATCACCGCCGCGGGCACGGCGGGCGCGCTCTCGCTCCAGCTCGCCATCGAGAAGGCCGGCAGCATCGACCCGGTGAAGGTTCGCGAGGCCATGCTCCAGCTCGACACCGACACCTTCTTCGGCCCGGTGAAATACAACGACGCCGGCGTAGACGTGAAGGCCTCCGCCGTGGTCGCGCAGGTGCAGGGCGGCAAGGCGGTGCCCGTCTATCCCGCGGCCATCGCGGCGGCGCCGGTGGTCTATCCGCGCAAGCCCTTCCCGTGATCGTCGACGTTCACGCCCATGCCCTCTCGCGCGATTTCCTCGGTGAACTCGCGCGGGAGGGAGCCTTCGGCATCGAGACCTGCCCCGAAGGCTTCCGCTTCGCCGGCTACGGCCCCCTCGATCCGCTGTTGTTCGACACGGCCGGGCGGCTCGAAAGCCTGACGCGGCGGGAGATCGGCCTCCAGCTCGTCTCGCCGCCGCCGCGCGTGGTCTCCCATGCGGGATGGGCTGCGGATGCGGCCTTCGCGCGGCGTCTGAATGCGCAGACGCTGGCCGCTGCGCGGGAAGGTGGCAAAAGGCTCGGCGGCCTCGCCGTTCCACCGATCGCCGAGCCGGAACGCTGCGCGGACGCCATCCGCCGCGCGCTGGACGAGGGCCATGTGGGGGTTGCCCTCCCAACCTCGGCGGCGGGGCGCCCGCTCGATGATCCGGCGTTTGAGCCCATGTGGGCGGAGTGCGCGCGGCAGGGCTGCATCGTCTTCATGCACCCGACCTCCGGCGTGGACCGGCCCGCGTTCGGCAGCTTCACCATGCTCCAGCTCGTGGGCTGGCCCTCCGAGACCGCGCTGTGCGTGGCGCGGCTCATCTTCGCGGGGGTGCTGGAGCGCCATCCCGTACTGAAGCTCGTGCTGGCCCATGGCGGCGGCACGCTGCCCATGCTCGCGGGCCGGCTCGACCTTGCCTATGAGGCACCGCTCTATGAGGCGAACCCGGCGTGCCGCGCCCACATCAGCCGGCCGCCGTCCCATTATCTCGGCCAGCTCTATTACGACACAGTGGTGGCGCACCCGACCGTGCTGGACTTCCTGCTGAAGCTGGTCGGACCCGAGCGCGTCGTTTTCGGCACCGACTTCCCGTTCGAGATCGGCGATGCAGAAGGCGCTAAAGCCCTCGCCGCGCTGGACCGGCAAAGCGAGGATGTGCGCGCCCGCGTGCTCTCCAACGGCGCACGACTCATGGGCCTCGCCTAAGACGGCCGAGCCGAGGGGTGCGGCACCGGCCTGCGAGGTCCCGCCCCCGCCTGGGTCGATATCCAGAGGCCGGCCAGGATGGCCGCGCCACCCACCATCTGCATCGGCGTGATGGCTTCACCCAGGAGGGTCGCGGAGAGCGCGACCGTCGCCAGCGGCGAGAAATAGAGGAAGGGGCCGGCGCGCGCCGCGCCCACCCGCGCGGCGCCATAGATCCAGAAGAGGTTGCCGAGCAGCGTCGGTCCCGCCGCGATGTAAAGCACCGTCAGCGTGACGGGCTCCACCTTTAGGCCGCTCGTGAAGGGATCCTGCCCGCCGAGAAGGAGAAAGACCGCGTAAACGGGACAGAAGACCAGTACGAATCCGGCGAGCGCCGTCAGCGCCGTCAGGCTCAGGGCCGAGATGCCGATGGGGTTCTGCCCCAGGCTGTAGGTGTAGAAGGCGAACAGCACGGCGGCGGTGATCGAGCAGAGATTGCCCGCGCCGAAATGGAAGACCGCGAGGCCCGTCGGGAGCCCCTTCATCAAAACCAGTGTGACCCCGGCCATGGCGATGAGGATGCCGCCGATCTGCGCGAGCCGCGGGCGCGTGCGCCCGACGACCGTGGCGATCAGCAGCACCCAGATGGGGGTCGTCGCATTCAGGAGGCCGACTTCCAGCGCCGGGCTGAGATAGGCGCCCGCGTAGAGGCTCACCGAGAAGAGGCCGACACCCACCAATCCCAGCACCGCGATGCGCCTGGCATTGCGGCGGATCGCGGCGCGCTCGCGCAGCAGCCCGGGCAGAGCGATGGGCAACAGCAGGACGAGCGCGATCGCCCAGCGCCAGAAGACGAGGGAAGGCAGCGGCAGGGCATCATGGATCGCCCGCGCCGCTGCGTGGTTGCTGCCCCACAAAAGCGCCGTGGCCAGCAAGGCGAGGATGGCGGAAAGGGGCGCCTTCGCCTCGACCGCCACCTCAGTGACCGGAGCCGCCACCGCCGCGCTGCGACACGTGCCAGGGCAGCAGCAGGCGCTCGCAGGCCTCGACGACGAAGAACAGCGCCGTCCCGAGCAGCCCGAGCAGCATGAGGCAGACGAACACGCGCGGGGTGTCGAACTGCCCCTGCGCAGTCAGGATGGCGAAGCCCAGCCCCTCCGAACCCGCCACGAACTCGCCCACGATGGCACCGACCAGCGCGAAGGAGATCGCCACCTTCAGGCCCGCGAAGATGCTCGGCAGGGCATTGGGAAAGCGGATCTTGCGCAGGATGGCGAAGGACGAGGCCCGGCTGGCGCGGGCGAGGTTCACCATGTCCGGATCCACCGACCTCAGGCCCAGCACCGCGTCGATGACGACGGAAAACAGCGCCAGCATGAGCGCTATGGCGATCTTCGGCTCCACGCCCGTGCCCATCCAGATCACGAACAGCGGGGCCAGCGCCACCTTCGGCACGCTGTTGAGCGCGACGAGCAGCGTATAGACCGTGCGCTCGATGAATTTGGAATGGACGATCCCCACCGCCAGCGCGAGCCCCAGCACCACGGCGAGGCCAAAGCCCGCGAGGGTGGTGTAGAGCGTGAAGGCGGACATCTGGAGGAAATAGCCCGGCGACAGCAGGAATTCCTGCCAGATCACGCTGGGCGCCGGCAGGATGATGGGCGCCGGCTTGAAGACGTAGACCGCCGCCTCCCACAGGACGAGCACGGCAATCAGCAGGCCCACCACCATGCCCACTTCCACCAGCGAGGTGGGCAGGCGCTGGGGCATGGGCGGATCGAGAGTCTCGGTGGCGCTATTCTGGGTGGCGCTGTTTCCAGAACCGCTCATGGGGCATCGTCCTTCAGCACGCCGAGGCTGGCGAAGAGGTGGCGGACACGGGCGACATAGCGGCCGAACTCCGGGCTTTCCCGCATGGCGAGATGCCGGGGCCGGGGAAGGTCGATGTCGATGACCTCGACGATCCGGCCCGGATTGCGGTCCATGATGACCACCCGGTCGGAGAGGAAGATGGCCTCGGTGATGCCGTGGGTCACGAACACCACGGTCTTGCGCGTGTCCTGCCAGATGCGCGCGAGTTCGAGGTTGAGATCGTCGCGCGTCATGGCATCGAGGGCGCCGAACGGCTCGTCCATCAGCAGAAGCTTGGGATCGCACAGCAGCGCCCGGCAGATGGCGGCGCGCTGGCGCATGCCGCCGGAAAGCTCCCAGGGATGACGGCTTTCAAATCCGCCGAGCCCGAAGCGCCCGAGCAGCGACAGCGCGCGTTCGCGCACCGCCGGCCCCTTGAGCCCGGCGAACTCCGCCGTGATGAGCACGTTGTCCAGGATTGTGCGCCAGTCCAGCAGCACGTCGCGCTGGAACACGATGCCCATGTCCTTCGGCGGGGCGGCAAGCACCTGGCCGTCCACGCGGATCGTCCCGGCGCTCGTGCCTTCGAGGCCGGCGATGCATTTGAGCAGCGTGGACTTTCCACAGCCGCTCGGTCCGAGGATGGAGACGAACTCCCCCTCGTTGACCTCGAGGTCGATGCCCCTCAGCGCGGTGACGGGACCGCGCGGCGAGCCATATGTCTTGCGCAAGCCGGAGATGGAGAGATAGGCCATGGCGGCGTCCGTCATCGAGGCGACGTGCGCGTTCACTGAATGAACTCATTGGTGAAGTAGGTGGCCGGGTCCGTGCCGGGCTTGATCGCGCCCGCGTCCACCGCCGACTTCGCCGCCTTCGCCCAGTCGTCCGGCGACTGGTAGCCGATAGGCTTGCCCTTGGTGTTGGGCGTGTCGAAGAAGTCGATGGTGAGCTTGATCTGGTCGGCCAGCACCTTCTTGTCCAGCTTGGCGTTGGGGCGCTGCTTGATGATGGCGTCTGCCGCCTCCTCGATATGGCCGTCGCGGATGTAGGCCCACGCCTTCTGCTGCACCTGGACCAGCTTCTTCAGCGCATCCTTGCGGGTGTCGATGGTCTTCTCGGTGGCGATGAGGCCGTAGCTCGGGAAGGTGATGCCCACGTCTTCGGCAAGGATGGCCTTGGAGGGGCGGTTGGCGGCGGCCACGGGAATGGCGGAGGGCTCGGTGGACATCAGGCCGTCGGCGCGCTTGGCGGTGTAGGTGCCCCACACGGCAGACGGATCGACGAACATCACATTGACGGTGGTGCGGTCGAGGCCGCCCTGCTTGAGCCAGTAGTCGATGAAGGGCGCCCAGGGGCTGGCGGCGAAGACCACGAGGCTCTTGCCCTTGAAGTCGGCGACCTTGGCGACCGGCGAATCCTGATCGACGAGGACCGCGAGGTCGGTCCTTTTGTCGAAGCCGGCGAAGGCCTTGGCAGTGGAGCCGTTCTCCCGCGCCTGCGGCAGCAGGCCGACCTGGATCTGGCCGACATCTGCCTGCCCCGCATTCACCAGTTGAAGCGTGTTGCCGGAGCCGCGACCGTCCTGAATGTCCACGTCGAGGCCGGCATCCTTGAACCACCCCTTTTCCTTGGCGAGGTGCATGCCCGCATGCACGCCCCAGGGCGAAAAATCGAGACGGATCGTCATCTTCTCCTCCGCCGCGGCAGGGCCGGCGGCGAGCGGGCCGGCGAGCAGGGCGGTGGCGGCGGCAGCCCGGACGAGGCGGGCGGCGATGGACGTCATCTTCATTATTGCGATCCCCTCTTCGGCATCGAAATGAGACTATATGGTCCAATATACCTTGCAAGAGGATTTATGCACCAATCGCAGCAAATGGTTTGTGCAGTTCGTCTCTTGACGCGAATGAGGATCCTAACTAACCATTTGGTCCAATAACGAAGGAGATATGTCGTGGGGACACTCACCGGCCTGGAGCGCACCTCGACCGGCGCCCGCATCGGCGTCGATATCGGCGGCACCTTCACGGACCTTGTGCTCGCGGATGGACGCGGCGCGGTGTTCCACCGCAAGGTCGCCTCGACCCCCGCGGCGCCCGAGGAAGCGGTTCTTGAGGGCGTCGCCGCCATCATCGCCGATGCCCGGCTGACGCCCAGCGAGGTGACGGAGGTGGTGCACGGCACCACCGTGGGCTCCAACACCCTGCTGCAGAAGGTCGGCGCCCCCACCGGCCTCATCACCACCAAGGGCTTTCGCGACGTGCTGGAGATCGGCCGGCTGCGCACGCCGTCCATGTTCGATCTTCAATGGGAAAAGCCGGTTCCGCTGGTTGCCCGCCGCCATCGCAAGGAGGTGTCCGAGCGCATCGCGGCCGACGGCACCATCCTCGTGCCGTTGGATGAGGCAGCCGTGCTCGAAGCCGCGCAAGAGCTGGTGGATGCGGGCATCTTCTCCTTTGCCGTCTGCTTCCTCAACAGCTACCGCAATCCCGCGCACGAGCAGCACGCCGCCACCCTGATCGCCGAGCACTTCCCGCAGGTGCGCGTCACGAGCTCCATCTCGGTGCTGCCCGAAGCCAAGGAATATGAGCGCACCAGCACCACCGTCGTGAACGCCTACGTGCGGCCGGTGCTCGAGGCCTATCTCACGCGCCTGGAGCGCGGCCTTGCCGATGCCGGCATCGATGCGCCCCTGCTGGTCTGCAATTCCAACGGCGCCCTCGCCTCCTCTGGCACGGCGCGGGAAAAGCCGGTCTTCTTCATCTCGTCCGGCCGGGCAGCCGGCGTGGTCGGCGGCTCGCGCCTCGGCGCGGCGCTGGACATCAAGGATCTCGTGGTGTTCGACATGGGCGGCACCACCGCCTCCGCCTCGCTGGTGCAGAACGGCGAGCTGACGCGCGTGAGCGAATACGAATTCCGCGCCGGCATCTCCACGCCCAGCCGCTTCATCAAGGCCGGCGGCTACATGATGAGCGTGCCCACCGTGGACGTGGCCGAAGTCGGTTCCGGCGCCGGCTCCATCGCCTATGTGGACCAGGGCGGGCTGATGCGCGTCGGTCCCGTCTCGGCCGGTGCCGACCCGGGCCCCGCCTGTTACGGCATCGGCGGCTCGCGGCCCACGGTGACGGACGCCAATCTCCTGCTGGGATACCTTCCCGCCCAGCTCGCCGGCGGCTCGCGCGCCCTCTCGGTGGAGGCGGCCCGCACGGCCATCGCCCGCGATCTCGCCGACCCGTTCGGCCTCACGCCGGAAGATGCCGCCTGCGGCGTGCGCGATGTGGTGAACGCCAACATGGCCCGCGCCATCCGCGCGGTGACGGTGGAGCGCGGCGTCGACCCGCGCGACTTCACGCTGGTGGCCATCGGCGGCTCGGGCCCTGTCCATGCGGCGGACATCGCGCGCCTTTTGTCCATGCCCCGCGTGCTGGTGCCCGCCTCGCCCGGCGTGTTCACCGCCATGGGCATGCTGGCGGGGGATGTGGAGCGCTATTTCATCCGCCCCTTCGCCGTGAAGCTCGCCGATTTCCAGCCGGCCGAGGCGGAGACGGCCTTCGCTACGCTGGAAGCGGATGCCCGCGCCGCCCTCGCCGGCGAGGACGTGGCCGAGCACCTGATGAGCGTGACGCGCGAAGTGGACATGCGCTTCCGCGGCCAGGAAATGTCCCTCTCCGTGCCCTATCTGGCGGACCGGGATGCGCTGCACGCGGCCTTCAAGGCGGCCTATGAGGCCATCTACAGCTACTCCTCCTCCGACACCATCGAGGTGGTGAGTCTGCGGGTGATCGGCCGAGGCCTCAGGCCCGGCAAGATCGACTTCCGCGCCGCCCATGCTCGTGGGGAAGGTTCGAGTGAACCGGAGAGCATCCGCAAGGTCTATTACGGCACCGAGCAGGGCCACATCGACACGCCGGTCTATGTGCGCACGCGCTGCCCCGCCCGCATCGTCGGCCCCGCCGTCATCGAGGGGGCGGACAGCACCGTGGTGGTGCCCCCCGGCGCCACCGCCGAGGCGGACGCCCACGCCAATCTCCTGATCACCCTCGCCTGACGGGATCGCGCCATGCTCGACCAGACCGACAAGACCATCGATCCCGTCACCTTCGCGGTGCTCAAGAGCGCGTTCGAATCCATCGTGGACGACATGGCCTACACGGTCATGCGCACCGCCCGCTCGCCCATCGTGCGCGACGTGCTCGATTATTCCGCCACCATGTGCGACGCGAAGGGGCGCATCCTCGCCCAGGCGAAGACCGTGGCGCTGCACCTCGGCGCCGTGCCGGACGCCATGGAGGCCATCCAGCGCCACTATGGTGACGATCTCAATCCCGGTGACGTCATCATCCTGAACGACCCCTATGACGGCGGGATGCACCTGCCGGATATCTTCATGTTCAAGCCCATCTTCGACGGCGCGCAGCACATCGGCTATGCCGTCGTGATCTGCCACCATTGCGACGTGGGCGGCCGCGTGCCGGGTTCCAACGCCTCGGATTCCACCGAGATCTTCCAGGAAGGGCTGCGCATTCCGCCCTTGAAGCTGTTCGACAAGGGCGTGCGCAACAAGACCCTCTTCGACATCATCTCGAAGAATGTGCGCCTGCCCGATCTCGTCATCGGTGACCTTGAGGCACAGCTGGCGACCTGCGCGCTGGGTGAGCGGGAGTTCCTGCGGCTCACCGAGAAGTACGGCATTCCGCTGGTGGAGAAATTCCTCGCGGAGTTCCTGGACTATGGTGAGCGCCTCGTGCGCAAGGCCTTCGCCGCCTGGCCGGACGGCGCCTATTCCTTCACCGACTACATCGATGGCGACGGCTTCGACGAGAGCGAAATTCCGATCCATGTGACCATTACGGTCAAGGGCGACCACATCGGCGTGGATTTCGAAGGCTCGTCGCCGCAGGTGAAGGGCGCGATCAATTCCACACTGTCCTTCGTGAAGTCGGCCACCTACCTCGCCGTGCGCTGCGTGCTCGATCCCGATGTGCCGAACAATGCAGGCCTCTATCGCTGCATCGACGTGAGCGCGCCGAAGGGTAGCGTGCTCAATCCCGAATTCCCCGCGCCCGTCGCCGCCCGCGCCCTCACCGGCTATCGGGTGGTGGACACGGTGCTCGGCGCCCTGGCCGGCATCGTGCCCGAGCGGGTGTGCGCGGCGGGCGAAGGCGGCAACACGGTGGTCTGCCTCGGCGGCTACGACACCGAAACCCGCGAGCCCTTCATCGTGGTGGACATGATCAACGGCGCGCTCGGGGCACGGGCGACACGGGACGGCATCGACGCGGTCACGAACCCCTCGCAGAACATGTCGAACATGCCGGTCGAGATCATGGAGGCGACCTATCCGCTCATGATCGAGGAATACGCCCTGCGCGACGATTCCTGCGGCGCCGGCCGCACGCGGGGCGGGCTCGGCGTGGTCCGTCAGTATCGCCTGCTGGCCGATGAGGCGGTGATGCAGCTGCGCGCGGACCGCTACGCCCATGCGCCCTACGGCCTGTTCGGCGGCAAGCCGGGCGCGCTCTCGCGCAACCTCCTGTCCGAGGCCGGCAATTTCGAGCTGCTGGCCAGCAAGGTCACGCGCAACGTGACCAAGGGCACGGTGATCCGCCACGAGCAGGCCGGGGGCGGCGGCTACGGCGATCCCCTGACGCGCCCGCCAGAAGCCGTGTTGGAGGATGTGCTGGACGGCAAGATCAGCCCCGCTTATGCCCGCGACGGCTTCGGCGTGCTGGTGGTGAACGGTGCCATCGATGCCCACGCGACCGCCGCGCTGCGCAGCGCCATGGCAGGGAACGGATCATGAGCACGGTGCCCGGCGATTTTTCCCGCTTCGCCATCAACCAGATCACCACGCCCTCCCTCTCCCTCGCCGAGGCGGTGGACACCTACGCGCGGCATGGGGCTCGCGGCATCGGGGTCTGGAACCAGTATCTAGACGGCATCGCCCCGGCCGCCGCCGGCCGGCTGATCCGCGATGCCGGGCTGTTCGTCCCCTGCCTGTGCACGACGGCGTGGGTCAATCTGGCCGATCCCCTCGCCCGTGCGGCGGCCATCGACGAGAACCGCAGGCGGCTCGATGCGGCACACGATCTCGGCGCAACGTGCCTCGTCGTGGTGCCCGGCGGCCTCGCCACCGGCGAGAAGGACATCGGCGCGGCCCGCAGCCGGGTGGCGGATGCGCTGGCCGAGCTTCTGCCCCACGCCCGCGCCGCTGGCGTCGCCCTCGGCCTCGAACCCCTGCATCCCATGTTCGCGGCCGATCGCTCGTGCCTCAACACGTTCCGCCATTGCCTCGACCTGGTCGAGGTCATGGGCGCGGGTACCGGCATCGTGGCCGACGTGTACCATTGCTGGTGGGATCCGGACTTCGCGGCGGGCCTGAAGGCAGCCGGCGCCGCGCGCATCCTCACCTTCCACCTGTGCGACTGGCTGGTGCCGACGCGCGATGTCTATCAGGACCGCGGCATGGTGGGCGACGGCGTCATCGACATCGCCTTCTATCGCCGCCTCTTGGACGAACTCGCATACGATGGCCCGTTCGAGATCGAGATCTTCTCGAAGCTCGACTGGTGGACCCGTGATGCCGCCGAAACGACGCGCATCAGCCTGGAACGGTGCGAGCCGTTCGTCGCACCACGCGCCCGCGCGGCAGTTTGCGGTTGACGGAGCCGATGTCGCGCATCCTCATGACATCATGGTCGAAAAGGAAGGCTCGGTCGTGAGCGAGAAGCCCCGCAAGCGCGATTCCATCGGAACGCAGGACAAGATCCTCGCGGCTGCGCAGATGGAGTTTGCCCGGCGGGGTTACGATGGGGCGCGGGTGGACGCCATCATCGCCCGCGCCAAGATCAGCAAGAACCTGCTTTATCATCACTTCAGCTCCAAGGAGGAGCTGTATGTGAAGGTGCTGGAGCGCACCTACGAGGCCATGCGCCGCCGGCAGGAGGAAATCCCCCTCACTGGTCTTGAGCCCGTGGCGGCGATCCGCCGCCTGTGCGACGCGACGTTCCAGACCTTCATCGAGGAGCCCGAGGTCATCGTGATGATGAACTCGGAGAACATCCATCGCGGGCGCCATGTCGCCAAGTCGCCGATTATCCGCCAGCTTTACAGCCGCCTCGCCGGCGCCGTGGATGCCATCCTGCGGGAGGGTGAGCGCAAGGGGGTGTTCCGGCCGGGCGTGGACGCCATCGATCTCTACATCTCCATCTCGGCGATGGGTTATTTCTACATCTCGAACCGTTTCACTTTGTCCATGATCTTTGACCGCGACCTGATGCGCCCGGACTTTCTGGAGCAGCACAGGAAGACCATCATCGACATGACCCTCGCCTATCTCACCGAGGGTGCCCCCAACCCGCCGGCCGACGGCAGCGAGGCGCCGCAAGGGGCTTCGGGGAACGCGATGCCTCAACCCGAAATCGCGGCGCCCGGCCGCAGGAAGCGCGTGATCGCCAAGGTCTGATCGCCCGTCCGCCGACGCAACAGCGCGACACCGCCCCCGAGGAAGCACGACACGACATGCCGCCCCCGCCTTCCACCGCGCCCGATAGCCTTCTCATGGCCGGAGGGCTGGCTACCGCCTTCCGCTCCATTCCGCAGGACGAGGCGGTCGCCGTCCTCACCCGCCACTTCGGCGTGGCGGGGACTTTGACGCGGCTCGATACCGAGAAGGACGATACCTTCCTCGTGAACGGCGCGCGGGGCCGCCACATCGCCAAATTCTCCAATCCGGATGAGGACCCGCGCGAGATCTCGCTGCAAGCCGAACTGCTCGATCACGTGGCCAAGGCCGATCCTCTCCTGCCGGTGCCTCGGGTGGTGCGAACGCTGGGGGGCGACGCGTTCCTGTCGCACGAGGACGGACACGGGCAGGTTCGGCTGGTGCGGGTGCTGACCTATCTCGAGGGCACGCCGCTCGACCGGCTCGAGGCGACCGGAGAAGAGCGCGAGAAGCTGGGGGCCATCCTCGCCCGCCTGCGTCTGGCCATGGCCCGCTTCTCACACCCCCACGACACCCGCGAGATCGCCTGGGACGTGCAGCATCTGCCCAAGCTTGCCTTCCTGGTGGAACGGATGGAGGACAGGGACCGCCGTCGCCAGCTCGAACGCGGGCTCGATCGCTTCATCACGCTGCAAGGCCGGCTCGCGGCCTGCCGCACGCAGGTCCTGCACAATGATTTCAGCCGCTCCAACGTGGTGGTGGATCGCGGACGGCCGCAGTTCATCTCCGGCATCATCGATTTCGGCGACGTCGTGCGCACCGCCATCGTCATCGACCTCTCGACCGCGCTTCTCAATCAGCTCAGCCCGGTGGGATCGGATGGCATGTTCGACGCCGGCCGCGACCTGTTGCGCGGCTACCTCGGCGTGGCCGACTTGACGCCGGACGAACTGAGGCTTCTGCCGCACATGATCATGGCCCGCGTGGTGGCCCGCGCGCTCATCACAACATGGCGGGCGGAACAGTTCCCCGACAACGCGACCTACATCCTGCGCAACACGCACCAGAGCTGGTCGCAGCTGGACCATTTCCTCAGCCGCTCCATCGAGGAGGTCAGCGAGACCTTTCTCAGCGTTCGACCCCGCATTCAGTCCGCCACGTGAAGGAGGCGTTTCCGACATGACCCAGGTGAAGGAACGCAAGACCAACGTCGGGATGGTGAACGGCTTCGATCCGTCCAACATCTCCGCCCTCGATCCCGCGACACGGGACATGGTGGCGCGCCGTCAGGCGCTGCTCGGCCCGGCCTACCGCCTCATGTACGCCCATCCGGTGGAGATCAAGCGCGCGAAAGGCACCCTTCTCTGGGACAGCGCCGGCAACGAATATCTCGACGCCTACAACAACGTCGTGTCCGTCGGCCACTGCCATCCCCGGGTGGTTGAAGCGGTCTACGAGCAGATGCAGACCCTGTGCACGCATACGCGATATCTGCAGGACGGCATTCTGGACTTCGCGGACCAGATCGTGCCGACCTTCGGCGACCCCATCCGCCACATCATGTTCACCTGCACCGGGTCGGAGGCCAACGACCTCGCGCTGCGGATCGCCATGCACCACACCGGGCGCAAGGGCATCGTCATCACATCGGAGGCCTATACCGGCAATTCCTTCCTCACCGCCGGCCTGTCGCCGTCGCTCGGGAAGAAGTCGCCGCTCGGCGAATGGGTGCGGCGGATTCCGGGGCCGGATTCCTACCGCATGAACCGCGCGGAGATCGCGGCGACGCTCATCCGCCAGCTGAAATACGAGATCGAGGAACTGGAGCGGCGGGGCGAGGGGCTGGCCGCCTTCATCGCCGATTCCCTGTTTTCGTCGGACGGCATCTATGCCGATCCGACCGACATTCTCGGACCCATCGCGGAGGTGGTGCGCGCCGCCGGCGGCGTGGTGATCGCCGATGAGGTGCAGGCGGGCTTCGGCCGTTCCGGAGACACGTTCTGGGGCTTCCAGCGCCACGGCCTTCAGCCGGATATCGTCACCATGGGCAAGCCCATGGGCAACGGCTTCCCCGTCGCCGCGGTAGCCGTCGCGCCGCACGTCATCGAGCGTTTTGGCAACGAGATGCGCTATTTCAACACCTTCGGCGGCAATACCGTGGCCATCGCCGCCGCGCGGGCGACCTTCGATGTGCTGAAGTCGGAGGGGTTGCAGGAGAATGCATCCCGCATCGGACAGATGATCCGGGAGGGCATCCGGGAGATCGCCAGATCCGATGATCGGATCGGTGATATCAGGGGCGCCGGCCTCTATATCGGCGTGGAATTCGTGAAGGACCGGTCCACCAAGGAACCGGATTCCGCGACCGCCCTCGCGGTGGTGGACGGGCTGCGCCAGCGCCGGGTGCTGATCTCGGCGACCGGGTATCACGCGAACACGCTGAAGATCCGCCCGCCGCTCGTGTTCTCGGCGGCGGATGCCGATCGTCTCCTCACCACCCTGGCCGAGACCCTGAAGGCCGTTTGATCGGGCCAGCCGCCGCAAGGTCCTTGCGGCGGCTGGGCTTCACCGTCAGGCGGCGGCTTTCAGCGTGTCGGCGATGATCGAGACGATGGTGTCGATCTGCCCCTTCTCGATAATCAGGGGCGGCGACAAGGCGATGATGTCGCCGGTGACGCGGATGAGGAGCCCCTTACGGAAGCACTCGACGAAGACGTCATAGGCCCGCGCACCCGGTGCGCCGTCACGCGGGCGAAGCTCGATGGCGCCGACGAGGCCGAGGTTGCGGATATCCGCCACGTGCGGCAGGCCCTTCAGGGAATGCAGGGCCTCCTGCCAGTAGTCCGCAAGCGCCGCACCGCGGGTCAGGAGCCCTTCCTCGGCATAGATGCCCAGCGTCGCGAGCCCGGCCGCGCACGCCACCGGATGGCCGGAATAGGTGTAGCCGTGGAACAGCTCGATCTGGCTTTCCGGGCCGGTCATGAGGCCATCGTGGACCTTCCGCGAGGCGAAGACGGCGCCCATGGGAATGGCGCCGTTGGTCAGGCCCTTGGCGGTGGTCACGATATCCGGTGTCACGCCGAAATAGTCCGTCGCGAACGGCGTGCCGAGGCGGCCGAAGCCGGTGATGACCTCATCGAAAATCAGCAGGATGCCGTACTTGTCGGCGATGGCCCGCAGGCGCTCCAGATACCCCTTCGGCGGCAGGATGACGCCAGCCGACCCGGCCATGGGCTCGACGATGACCGCCGCGATGGTCTCGGCGCCGTGCAGGGCGACCAGCCGCTCCAGATCCTCGGCCAGTTCGATGCCATGGGCCGGCAGGCCCTTCGAGAAGGCGTTGCGCTCGGTGTCGAGCGTGTGGCGCATATGGTCGGCGGGAATCTGCGGGAAAACCCTGCGGTTGTTGACGAGGCCGCCCACCGAGATGCCGCCGAACCCGACGCCGTGATAGCCCTTCTCACGGCCGATCACGCGGGTGCGCGTGCCCTGACCGATGGCCCTCTGATAGGCGATGGCGATCTTGAGCGCCGTATCCACCGATTCCGAACCCGAGCCCGTAAAGAACACGCGGTCGAGACCGCCCTCCTGCCCGCCCGGCGCGATGGCGGCGAGCTTCTCGGCGAAAGCGAAGACGATGGGATGGCCCATCTGGAAAGTGGGGGCGAAATCGAGTTCGCCCAGCTGGCGCGCGACCGCCTCCGCAATCTCCTTGCGGCCATGGCCGGCATTGACGCACCAAAGCCCGGCGGTACCGTCCAGAACCGTGTTGCCGTCGATATCGGTGTAGTACATGCCCTGCGCGCCCGACAGCAGCCGGGGGGCGGCCTTGAACTGGCGGTTCGCCGTGAACGGCATCCAGAAATTCTCAAGATTGGGCTGGTTGGTCCGGACGTGAAGGGTCATGCCGCTCTCCTCATGGCTGCCTTCACATCGGCCAATCGGCGAGACTGAACAAGTCGTTTTCTGATGTCACCTATCTTATTGATAATATATGCCTCTGATGGCATTATTTTCGATATTCGCAACACCCGAAACGGGGACCTCCGCCATGGACATCGGGGACCGGCTGCGCCAGCTGCGGCTGCTGCACGGCATCTCCCAGCGCGAACTGGCCAAGCGGACGGGCGTGACGAACTCAACCATCTCGCTGATCGAGTCGAACACCTCGAACCCCTCGGTCGGCGCCTTGAAGCGGATTCTGGAGGGCATCCCCATCGGCCTCGCCGAGTTCTTCGCGTTCGAGCCGGAGGCGCCGAAGCAGACATTCTATGCCGCCGAGGAACTCACCGAGATCGGCAAGGGCGCGATTTCCTATCGCCAGGTGGGCGAGCGCCTGTTCGGCCGCAAGCTGCAGATTCTCAAGGAATGCTATCAGCCGGGAGCCGACACCGGCGTCGTCCCGCTGGTCCACGAGGGCGAGGAAGGCGGCATTGTCCTGTCCGGCCGGCTGGAGGTGACGGTCGACGAGGTGCGGCGCATCCTGGGTCCCGGCGACGCCTATTATTTCGAGAGCCGCCGCCCGCACCGCTTCCGTTGCATCGGCCCGCGCCCCTGCGAGGTCATCAGCGCCTGCACCCCGCCGAGCTTTTGACGGCCGCCCTATCCAGCGTGCGCGACCCAGGCCGGGAAGAGGTGGCCCAGCGCGGCGCTCAGCATCTCCATGGCGATGGCGGCCAGCACGATGCCCATCAGGCGCTTGGAAATGCTCAGCGCGGTCGGAGAGAGGACGGAAGAGAGGGCGGGTGCCGCGGCCATGGCGATGCCGAAGAACACCACGTAGCCGATGAGCCCGAGATAGAACCCCGCCGCGCCGCCCGCGGTGGTGCTGGAGCCGGAGAAGATGATGATTGTCGTCATCGTTCCCGGCCCGATGGAAAGGGGAATGCCCAGCGGGTAGACGCCGAGGCTGGAAGCGGAGCTGAAGGTCTTCTTTTCCGCCTCCGTGCCGGCGTGCGCGCTGTGTTCCTCGCCGCTGAGCATGGAGAGCGCGAGGAGCAGCACGATGAGCCCACCCGCCAGCTGGAAGTGGGTGACGTCGATGCCGAACATGCCCAGCACGAACCGTCCGCCCAATGCGCAGACAAGACAGCCGAGCGCCACCGTCGCGTTCAGCACCAGCATGGTGCTGCGCCGCTCGGCCGGCGAGCGGTCCGACGTCAGGCTGAGGAACACCGGGATGATCGTCAGCGGATTCATGATGGCGAAGAGCGCCGCGAACAGCTTGGCGGACAGCGTCAGATCAATACCGGCAAAGTTCACGTCGCAAGCCCCCTGCGGCGGACGAGTCAGGATGCCACCGTCCCTAGGTGTTTAATCCCGGCATGTGGTGGGTTAGCGCGAGCGTGAAACATTCTGGCTCTGAAGTCCATCGTTTGGAAACCGGAACGGAGGATCGTCCCCTCGGAAGGCCGGTTGAGGCGCTCGGCCGATGCCGCAGGAAAGAGACCACGCGGGACAGCTTCGGCGGGAAGCGCCGAACAACCCGCGTTCATGCCAGAAATGTTGCGGCGCAATATTGAATAAAACCCGCAAGACAACCATGCGGTGTCGCACCTGTTACATACTCAATAAGTATCGAAACATACCTAGTTGATCTTAGAGAATGCGCCTCCGCGCGTATATCTTCACACTGCGGCCATACCCGGGCTGGAAGCGCTCACCTCCCTCCCGGAACACTATGGCGGTGCCTCGTCTCCATCCGGGCCCGCACCATGCCACTTCCCGCGTCGGCGGGGCGACGGCATGCCGAGACCGGAAATCCTCCTGTCGCTGACGGCGCCTCGTTCGCGAACGACGCCACGGCGATGAGCAACAAGCAAAACCATTGAGGAAAGCCCGATGCCAAACCGCCTTCCGCTCACGCGGGATGTCAAGGAGATCATCGACGCTGGGTCAATGACCGGTGCCCGGTGGGCCGTGGTCGGACTGTGTTTCGTCATTGCCCTGCTCGACGGCTTCGACACCCAGTCGATTGCCTTCATCGGGCCGGCCATCGCGCAGGATTTCAAGATGAATCCTGCGGACATGACCTGGGTCATCACGGCGAGCATCATCGGCATGGCGATCGGCGCCATCGGGCTCGGCAGCTTCGGCGACCGCTTCGGGCGCCGCAAAGCGATCATGATCGCCATCGCCCTGTTCGGTGCCTTCTCGCTGGCGGGCGCCTATGCGACCTCTCCCACCCAGATCATCGTGCTGCGCTTCCTGATCGGCCTCGGCATGGGCGGGGCGACGCCCTCCGTGCTCGCCCTCACCGGCGAGTACAGCACCGCGCCGAAGCGCGGGCTCATGATTACCGCCGTGCTGCTCGGCCTGCCCGCCGGTGCGATGCTGGGCGGCCTCATCGCAGCGAGCTGGCTGCCCTTGCTCGGCTGGCGGGGCATCTTCCTGCTCGGCGGCGCGCTTCCGCTCGCCTTGCTGGTCGTCATCTACGCCCTCCTGCCGGAATCCCCTGCCTTCCTCGTGTCCCGCAACAAGGCCGGCGACCAGGATCAGGCGCGGCGCCTGCTGGCGCGGATGACCGGCCAGATCGTTCCCGCCGAAGTGCAGATCATCAGCCCGGTCAAGGTGGAGAACGGCGCATCCATCGCAGGCCTGTTCGAGGCGCGCTATCGCAGTGTCACGCTCGCGATTTCCGCGATCTACCTGTTCAACTGGATTGCGTGGTTCCTGCTGCTGCAGTGGCTGCCCACCGCACTGACCACGCTGGGCCTCGAGAAGGCGCAGGCGGCGTATGGCACGGTCACGGTCAACGCCGCGTTCATCGCCATGGCCCTGCCGCTGTCGGCGCTCCTGCCCAAGGTGGATCCGCGCAAGCTCCTGACTGTGATGTTCATGGTCGGCATCGCCGTGGCGATCGGCCTCGGCCTTGCGGGCGACCGGTGGCCGGTCGTCTTCACGTTGATCGCCCTTGCCGGCTTCGGCATCGGCGGCCAGCAGCTCGTGCTGAACTACCTGATCGCCAACGCCTATCCGACGCAGCTGCGGGCCACGGCCACCGGCTGGGGCATCGGCATCGGGCGCTCCGGCGCCATCGTCGGCTCGGCCGTCGGCGGGCAGCTCCTGTCCGGCGCCGGTCCATCGGGATACTTCATGGCGCTGGCGATCCCCCTCGCACTCGCCGCGTTCGCCACCCTCACGGTGCGCCGGACGTCCAGCGAGGGCGCCGCCGTACCTGCCGCCTCGCACTGAGTGCGCTCCCGCGGGGCCTCCAGCGGCCCCGCGGGTCTCCGCCCGAGATCCAGCCGCACAGAAGGGGAAAACCCGTGTCGGACCAGACCACCCGCCCTCAACGCTTCGCAGGCAAGAGCCTTGTCGTCACCGGCGCAGCCCAGGGTGTCGGCAAGCAGGTCGCGCTGGACGCCGCCGCCGAAGGAGGCCGCGTGCTGGTGGTGGACCGTTCGCCCATCGTCGCCGAGGTGGCCGCCGAGATCGAGGCAGCCCATGGCGCGGGCCGCGCCGTGGCGATGGTGGAGGATCTTGAGACCTACGCCGGCAACGACCGGGTGATGGCGCAGGCCGATGCCGCGTTCGGCAAGATCGACGTGCTGGTGACGAATGTGGGCGGCGCCATCTGGATGCGGCCGTTCCAGGAATTCGACGAACGCCAGATCACGGCGGAGATCAGCCGCTCCCTGTTTCCCACCCTGTGGGGCTGCCGCACCGCTTTGCCCTACATGCTGCGCGAGGGGCGCGGGGCGATCGTGAACGTGTCGTCCATCGCCACCAAGGGCATCAACCGCATTCCCTATTCGGCGGCCAAGGGCGGCGTGAATGCCCTCACCGCCTCCCTTTCGTTCGAACTCGCGGGCACGGGCATCCGTGTGAACGCGGTCGCGCCGGGCGGGGTTTCGGCACCGCCGCGCCGCGTGCCGCGCGGCACCGATCCCATCTCCGATCAGGACAAGGCGTGGATGCAGGAGGTGGTGGACCAGACCCTGCGCGCGACCCATCTCGGCCGCTATGGCGAGCTTCAGGAGATCGCCGCCGCGATCCTGTTCCTCGCCTCCGACGAGGCCTCCTACATTACCGGGACCGTGCTGCCCGCGGGCGGCGGCGACCAGGGCTGACAGGCAGCAGGCCCGAGCCTATTCGGCGAAGGACGGCCGCGTCGGCAGATTGTGCTCGGCGCTGAGCCAGGGCGGATTTTCCGCATACATCTCCTTGATGACCTCCTTCACCAGATCGATGTAGGGCGAGGTATCGCCCACCCGGTGATAAAGGATCACGGGAGACGTGGCGCGCTCCCCCTCGAGCAGACGGTAATGCACGTCGCTGCGCATCTGCCGCGCCGATGAGGGGATGACGCACAGACCGGTTTCGGCTGCGACGAGGCCGAGCGCAGTCTGGATTTCGCGCACCTCCTGCACCTCCGCCGGCCGGACATCGTGCCCGTGCAGCAAATTGAGCACCTGGTCGGCATAGCCCGGGCGCGGCTCTTTCGGATAGACGATGAGCTTCTGGCCGGTCAGCGCACTGATGGGCAGGGGCGCGCTGTCCTGGGCCAGCGGCGTATCCTTGGGGATGGCGACGGTCAGGCGCTCCTCGCGCAGAACGATCTCCACCACACCGGAATCGCTATGGTGCAGGCGCCCGAAGCCGATGTCGATGCGCCCTTCCTTCAGGGCCGGTATCTGCTGCACGGACATCATCTCCAGCACCTGGATTTCGATATCCGGCGTCCGGTGGCGCAGCTTGCGCACCAGCGAGGGCAGCCCGCCATAGAGGGTCGACGCCACGAAGCCGATGGACAGCACGCTGTTCTGGTTCAGCCCCACGCGCCGCGTCGCCGCACGCATCTGTTCGACCCGCCCCAGCACCTGCAAGGCCTGCTCGTAGAACAGCCGGCCCGCCTCCGTCAGCCGCACCGGACGGCTGTTGCGGATGAGGAGGGCGACGCCCAGTTCGTCCTCCAGCGCCTGGATCTGACGGCTCAAGGGCGGCTGGGCGATGTTGAGCTGCTCGGCGGCGCGGGTGAAATTGCGCTCCCGCGCAACCCCAACGAAATACCGAAGCTGGCGAAGATCCATCCCACGCCCCCTCCGCGGGCACAATTTTTATGGTCATTTGCGGTATGTTGCGGCGCGGCAAGCTGCCGTTCCATTACATTTTTTCCGACATAATACCCCCTGAGTATAATTGTAAACACAAAAGGTTTTGGACGGCGGCGCCCGTCGTCCGCAAGGTGTCGCCATGAACGCGACCTTTGCACATCCCATCCCGACCTCTGCTCCCGCCCGCGCCGTCATCGAGCGGGTGGAGACGGCGCTGATCGACCTTCCGACCATCCGGCCGCACAAGCTCTCGGTCGCGACCATGAACGGCCAGACGCTGATGCTGGTGCGCGTTCTGTGCAGCGACGGGGTGGTGGGCATCGGCGAGGGAACCACCATCGGCGGCCTCGCCTATGGCGGTGAGAGCCCGGAGAGCATGAAGCTCGCGGTCGATACCTATTTTGCGCCCCTGATGGTGGGCCAGGACCCCACCGCCGTGCGCGCGCTGATGTTGCGCATCGGCAAGATGGTGAAGGACAACCGCTTCGCGAAGAGCGCCGTGGAGACCGCCCTTCTCGACGCGCAGGGCAAGCGGCTGGGCCAGCCGGTGAGTGAACTCCTGGGCGGCCGCCTGCGCTCCCGCCTGCCGGTGGCCTGGACCCTCGCATCAGGCGATACCGCCAAGGACATCGCCGAGGCCGAGAAGATGCTGGAGCTGCGGCGCCACCGCATCTTCAAGCTGAAGATCGGCGCGCGGACGCCGGCGGCCGACGTCGCCCATGTCGCGACCATCAAGCGCGCACTCGGAGACCGCGGCGCGGTGCGGGTGGACGTCAACATGGCCTGGAGCGAGACCGAGGCGGCCTACGGCATGGCCGCCCTCGCCGATGCCGGCTGCGAGCTGGTCGAGCAGCCCGTCGCCACGGCCGCCGGACTGGCGCGGCTGGTGCGCCGCTTCCCGGTGGCGCTGATGGCGGACGAGTCGCTGCAGGGGCCGGAGAGCGCCTTCGAGATCGCGAAAAACGCCGGTGCCGACGTGTTCGCCATCAAGATCGAGCAGAGCGGCGGCCTGTTCCAGGCCCAGCGCGTGGCCGCCATCGCCGATGCGGCAGGCATCGGCCTTTATGGCGGCACCATGCTGGAAGGCGCGGTGGGCACCATCGCCTCGGCCCAGCTGTTCTCCACGTTCGTCAACCTCCAGTGGGGCACCGAGCTGTTCGGGCCGCTGCTGCTGACCGAGGAAATTCTCGCCCCCCCCCTCACCTATGCCGATTTCGAGCTGACCGTGCCTGCCGGGCCGGGCCTCGGGATCGCGCTCGATGAGGATCGCGTGGACTTCTTCACCCGGGGCAGGCCCCGCAAGACCACGAGCGTCGCCGTGTAGGGCGCGCCGCACCCAGTTCAACAATTTGCACGAACGCGCAGCCGACCCGGGGCGAATTCCGCCCCGCCGCCGACGAAGCGCAGCATCTCGAGGGAGGATAGCCATGCCAGCGACTGCCGAAAGGACCCCTGATCTCGATCTCCTGCTCGCGACCGCGGTGCAGGACGACAAGGAGGCCGGCGTCTTCCGCTGCCGCCGCGACATCTTCACCAACGAAGAGCTCTTCGAGCTGGAGATGAAGCATATCTTCGAGAGCAACTGGGTGTATCTGGCCCATGAGAGCCAGATCCCCGAGAACAATGATTACTACACCACCTCCATCGGCCGCCAGCCGGTGGTGGTGACGCGGGACAAGGCGGGCGAACTCCACGCCGTCATCAATGCCTGCGCCCATCGCGGTGCGCTCCTGTGCCGGCGCAAGCATGGCAACAAGGGCAGCTTCACCTGCCCCTTCCACGGCTGGACCTTCTCCAACACCGGCAAGCTGCTCAAGGTGAAGGACGAGAAGACCACCCAGTATCCGCCCCAGTTCGCCAAGAACGGCTCCCACGATCTGAAGCGCGTGCCGCGTTTCGAGAGCTACCGCGGCTTCCTGTTCGGCAGCCTGAAGGAAGATGTGGCCCCCCTTGCCGATTATCTCGGTGAGACCAAGGCCATCATCGACCTGATCGTGGACCAGGCGCCGAACGGCCTTGAAGTGCTGCGGGGAAACTCGTCCTACATCTATGACGGCAACTGGAAGCTCCAGATGGAGAACGGCTGCGACGGCTATCACGTCAGCTCCGTTCACTGGAACTATGCGGCGACCATGGGCCGGCGCAAGGTGGAAGGCACCAAGGCGGTCGACGCCAACGGCTGGAGCCGGTCCGTCGCCGGCGTCTACGGCTTCGACAATGGCCACATCCTGCTGTGGACCAACACGATGAACCCCGAGGTGCGCCCGGTCTATGGCCACCGGGAAGAGATCGCCGCCCGTGTCGGCCAGGAGCGGGCGGACCTCATCGTCAACCAGACGCGCAATCTCTGCCTCTATCCCAACGTGTTCCTGATGGACCAGTTCAGCACGCAGATCCGCGTCGCGCGGCCCATCAGCGTGGACAAGACGGAGATCAGCATCTTCTGCTTCGCCCCCAAGGGCGAAAGCGCCGAGGACCGGGCGCTGCGCATCCGCCAGTACGAGGACTTTTTCAACGTCTCCGGCATGGGCACGTCGGACGACCTTGAGGAGTTCCGCGCCTGCCAGGTCGGCTATGCCGGCATCTCCGCGCTGTGGAACGACCTGTCGCGCGGCGCGCCCCTGTGGATCGAAGGTCCCGACGAGAACGCACTGCGCCTGGGCATTCGCCCGCTCCTGTCCGGCGAACGCAGCGAGGACGAAGGGCTGTTCGTGCGCCAGCACGAATACTGGGCGAAGGTGATGCGCCAGGCCGTATCGCCCCGCGAGACGGGAGTTGCGGCATGACCATCTCCCTCGAAGCCGCCCGCGCCTTCCTCTATCGCGAGGCGCGCCTGCTGGATGACCGCGCCTGGGACGAATGGCTCACCTGTTACGCGCCCGATGTCACCTACTGGATGCCCGCCTGGGATGACGACGACCGGCTCACCGAAGACCCGCAGTCGCAGATCTCACTGATCTACTACCCCGACCGCGACGGGCTGGAAGACCGCATCTTCCGCATCAAGACCGAACGCTCCGGCGCCTCCACGCCGGAGCCGCGCACGAGCCATAACGTGACCAATGTCGAACTGCTGGCCACGCGGCCAGGCGAGGTCGACGTCAGGTACAATTTCCACACCCTCAGCCACCGCTACAAGGTCACGGACCAGTTCTTCGGAACCATGTTCGTCACCCTGCGCGGGGATGAGGGGCAGATCATTATCTCGGCCAAGAAGATCGTTCTGAAGAACGACTACATCCGCCAGGTCATCGACGTCTATCACGTCTGACGGGCATCGATATCCGGCCCAGGGAGGGTTCCATGTCCAGCCATACCATCGCGCTCAATTTCGAGGATGGCGTCACGCGCATCATCGATTGCAAGGCGGGCGAAAAGGTGCTCGACGCGGCGTTCCGCAACAAGATCAACCTGCCCATGGACTGCTCGGACGGGGTCTGCGGAACCTGCAAGTGTCGCGCCGAAAGCGGCGCGTATGATCTGGGCGAGGACTATATCGAGGACGCCCTGACCGCCGACGAGGCCGCGCAGGGGCTGGTGCTGACCTGCCAGATGGTGCCGTCCAGCGACTGCATCATCGCCGTGCCGGTCAGCTCGCTCTCCTGCAAGACGGGGCTTCAGAAATTCGCCGCGACGGTGGCGCAGGTGAGCCTGCACAACGACGCCGCGGTGGTCCTGGAACTGGACGTGGACGGCCCGGCGCCCGCCTTCCTGCCGGGGCAATACGTCAACATCGACGTGCCGGGCACGGGGCTCAGCCGCGCCTATTCCTTCTCCTCCGCGCCGGGCGAGACGCGCATCTCCTTCCTCATCAAGAGGATTCCCGGCGGCCTCATGAGCTCCTGGCTGGCGCGGGCGAAGCCTGGCGACAAGCTCACGCTCAACGGTCCGCTGGGCAGCTTCTATCTGCGCGATACAAGCGCGCCGCTGCTCTTCCTCGCCGGTGGCACGGGCCTCGCGCCCTTCCTCTCCATGCTGGAAGTGCTCACCCGCGCCGGCGCGCAGCAGCAGATCCATCTCGTCTACGGCGTGACACGCGATCTCGATCTCGTGCTGGTGGAGACGCTCGAAGCCTACACCGCGCGCCTGCCGGGGTTCGGCTTCACCACCGTGGTGGCTGACGAAGCTTCGGCCCATCCGCGCAAGGGATGGGTCACCCAGCACATGGCCGACGACATGCTCCGCGCGGCGCCGGACGTCTATCTGTGTGGGCCCCCGCCCATGGTCGATGCCGTACGCCGGCATTTCGAGGCGACGGGCGTGACGCCCAACTGCTTCCACTACGAGAAATTCACGCCCAACGCACCGCTGAAGGAAAGCGCCTAGGGCGCGTGCCAGCGAACAAGATCAAACGTGCAAAAGCACTCCGGGGAGGAAACACATGCGAAACATCGATATCACGGATGCCATCGACAAGGCGCCGTTCGGGCGCTTCCAATGGACGGTGGCCGCGCTCTGCGGGCTGCTGCTGGTGGTGGATGGCTATGACGTCTTCGTGGCCGGCACGGTGCTGCCCGCGCTGATGAAGGAGTGGGGCCTCAGCAAGCCGCAGGCCGGCACCCTTCAGGCCTGGGCGCTGTTCGGCATGATGTTCGGCGCCCTCGTCTTCGGCCCCCTCGCGGACAGGATCGGCCGCAAGAAGGGTATCGCCATCTGCTTCCTCCTGTTCACCACGTCCACCCTGCTTGCCGGCTTTGCCAATTCGCCGACCCAGTTCGGCATCTTCCGGTTCATCGCCGGTCTCGGCTGCGGCGGCCTGATGCCGAACACGGTCGCGCTGATGAACGAATATGCGCCCAAGCGCCTGCGCAGCACCATGGTGGCGGTGATGTTCTCCGGCTATTCGGTGGGCGGCATGGTGGCCGCCGGCTTCGGCATCGGGCTCATCCCGCAGTTCGGCTGGAAGCCCATGTTCTTCATCGCCGCCGTGCCCCTGCTCCTGCTGCCGCTGGTGCTGTGGAAGCTGCCGGAATCCCTCGGCTTCCTCCTCCGTCAGGGCAAGGAAGCCGAAGCCCGCACGATCTGGGCGAAGGTCGCCCCCTCCGCCCGGCTCGATGCCTCCGACAGGCTGGTGTTCACGGAGAGCAAGAGCGCGTCGGCCTCGGTCATCGAGCTGTTCCGCGACCAGCGGGCGGTGAGCACCGTGATGCTGTGGGCCGCCTTCTTCTGCTGCCTGCTGCTGGTCTATCTGCTGTCGTCCTGGCTGCCCAAGGTTCTGCAGGAAGTCGGCTATGCTGAGACTGCCAGCCTCCTGAGCCTCTTCTCGCTCAATTTCGGCGGTATGCTGGGGGCGATCCTCGGCGGACGGCTCGGCGACCGCTTCGGCCTGCCGCGGGTGGTGGTCGGCTTCTTCACCGCAGCCGCCGTGTCCATCGCGCTCATCGGCTTCGGCCTTCCGGCGCCGCTGCTGTTCGTGATGGTCTTCATCGCCGGCGCCACCACCATCGGCACGCAGATCCTGCTCTATGCCAGCGTGGCGCAGCTCTACAACCTGTCGATCCGGTCCACCGGCCTCGGCTGGGCGTCCGGCGTGGGCCGCATCGGCGCCATCGTCGGGCCGACGCTGGGGGGCGTGCTGCTGGCCCAGGAGCTGCCGCTGCAACAGAACTTCCTGATCTTCGCGGTGCCCGCGGCGCTTTCGGCCCTCGCCATGCTGGTGTTCGCGGTGAACGCCGCGCGCCGCACCGGGACGGTCACCGCGGTCGCGACGGCCTAGGGACCCGCTTCCGCGGCCCCTCATCGATCGGGCATGACGACACCTGAACAAGATCAACCGGCGCAAGGGGCGAACGGAAGCCCTCGCCACCAGACACGTGGAGGACACAAGGATGGGTGTGAAGATTTTCAACGGCAAGGATGTGCAGGACTTCCTGCGGGTCATCGCCAACCTGGACGGGACCGGCGGCAACGAGCGGGCGAAGCAGGTGGTGCACCGCATCGTCTCCGATTTGTTCAAGACCATCGAGGATTTCGACCTGACCCCGGACGAGGTCTGGCTCGGCATCAACTACCTCAACAAGCTCGGCTCGGAGGGCGAGGCGGCGCTGCTGGCGGCCGGCATCGGCCTTGAGCACTACATCGACATGCGCCTCGACGCCGAGGATGCCGAGCTGGGCATCACCGGCGGCACGCCGCGCACCATCGAGGGGCCGCTCTATGTGGCCGGCGCCCCCGAGCAGAAGAGCAAGGCGCGCCTCGACAAGAATCCCGATGCCGACGCCGGCCCCCTGCGGATCCACGGCATCGTCACCGGTCCGGACGGCGCGCCTGTGGCGGATGCCCTGGTGGAAGTCTGGCATTCGGATTCCAAGGGCTTCTACTCGCATTTCGACCCCACGGGCCGGCAAAGCGAATTCAACCTGCGCGGCGCGATCCGCACCGGCGGGGACGGGCGCTATGAGGTGCTCACCCGAATGCCGGCCTCCTACGGCTGCCCGCCCTCGGGCGCGACGCAGACCCTGCTGAACCAGCTCAACCGCCACGGTAACCGCCCGGCTCATGTGCACTTCTTCGTCACCACGGATGCCTTCCGCAAGCTGACGACGCAGTTCAACATCGAGGGCGACCCGCTGATCTGGGACGACTTCGCCTTTGCCACCCGTGAAGGTCTCATCCCCCATGTGGTGGAGCGCACCGGCGGCGCGGCGGTCGGCTTCGAGGAGGACGCCTACCGGGACATCGAGTTCAACATCGAACTCACCCCGAAGGTCGCCGGCAAGGACAACCAGATCGTCGAGCGCGCCCGCGCCGCGGCCTGAGCGAAAGAACCGGCGGCAGCGCGAATGCTGCCGCCGGAGACGCACGGGAAGCCACGAATGCCCGAGGACGCCTCTCTTCGACAGCCGCCGACAAACGCCTGCCCGGCGCGGTGGCGCGACGTGCTCCGCGTGCTGCCGCATCGGGACGGCGACCTCGCGCGCCTCGACGAACTGGCGGCGGCGGATGCGCCCGTCGTTACCGTCATCGGCAAGTACAATCACGGCAAGAGCCGGCTCCTCAACGAGCTTATGCGCCGAGACGCCTTCGCCGTGGCCGACCGGCGCCAGACCATCCAGCTGGCCGAGTGCCGGCACGCCGGCGTGCGCTGGCTCGATGCTCCGGGGCTGGATGCGGACGTGGCCGGGGAAGACGACCGGCACGCGCTCCGGGCCGTCTGGCTTGCCTCCGACATTCGCCTGTTCATCCATGCCGCGCGCGAAGGCGAGCTGGACGCCGCGGAACGGGCGCTTGTCGAAACCCTGCGCGCCGACAGCCACCGCACCCGTCGCGAGACGCTGATCGTGGTCACGCAAGCGGACCAGATGGAGGACGACGACGCGCTCGGCCGCGTGGTGTCCGCCATCGCGGATCAGGTGCCGGGCGCCAGCCTTCACGTCGTCTCCTCCACCCGGCATCGCCGGGGACTGGAAGACGCCAAGACCCTCCTCATTCAGCGCAGCGGGATTCCCGAGCTGGAACGCGCTCTGGCGGACGCGCTTGCGCGGGTGCCGGCCGCGCGGGCTCATGAGGCGCGCCTGTTGCGGGGCGAAATCCGCGCGGAACTTGAAACTGTCCGGAACGCCGAGGCCGAGACGCTGGCGTCCCTCCGGCAACAACAGATCGCCCAGCGGCGCGCCTTCGATGACGGGCTTGAGACCCTGCTTGCGGCGATCGGCTGGGACATGGAGGAGGTCGTGTCACGCGCCGGCCCCGACCTCGCGCTGGTGGCGGACACCGGCCGTGAGCGCTACGCCACGACCGCGGCGAAGCTGGAGCGTGCGCGTATCCAGGTGGCCTATTCGAGGGCGTGCATCCGCCTCGACGGCTTCCTCGCGGGCCACGGCGTCTCCGGCCTGCCGCAGGAGCAGCAGACCGCCGCCGGCAGCCTCAACACGGTCATGGTGGCGGTCATGGGCGTCTCGGTGAAATTCCGGGCGGACCTGCGCCGCATGTTCTGCGAGGAAGCTGGGCGGGCGCGGCTGCAGGCGGCCTTCGCCCACTATTTCGAGCTGTCGCGATCGCGGGCGGCGCTGCGGGACAGGATCAACGAAGCCTCCGTCGCACTGGATGCGACTGACCGTGCCCGCGCCGCCCTGCCGCCGGTCGCCGCGCCATGACGGCGGAGACGATGGACCGCAGCGCCCCCTCGCCGGCGCTCCATGCTCCAGCCACACGCGCGGCGCTGTCCGAGGAGCAGCTTTTCATGGCCGAGGTCGAGGCGGTCGCGCTCGGCCTCGAAGATCTTCGACCCGCGCTCGCACGTCTGGACGACTGGCTTTCAAGTCTCGGCGCGGGCCTGGTCGGTGCCCGCCTCTCCACCGCAGCATTGCGGGAGGACAGCGAAATCGCCCGCCGCATCGCGGCGGCGAATGCCGTGATCGACGCCTGCATCTCGGACTGGCCCCGGCAACGCGACGCGCTGCGCCCCGCCGAGGCGCTGGCGCGGAGCCTGGATCAGGCCGTTGTCCTGCTGGTGTTCGGCAAGTTCAATGCGGGCAAGAGTTCGCTCTGCAATCTCATGGCCGACCGCTTCGCGGCCCACGGCTTGGAAGTGAACTCCTTTCATCTCGATGCCGACGGACGCCCGGAGCCGTGCGCCCGCTTCACCGAAGGCGCTACCGAGACCACATCGCGCATCCAGGGCATCCGGCTGGGCCAGCGGCTGGTGCTGCTGGATACGCCCGGCCTCCATTCCGCCACCGGCGAGCACGCGGCGCTCACCCGCCGCTTCGTCGACTGCGCCGACGCTGTGCTGTGGCTCACCAGTTCCTCAACGCCGGGACAGGTGCAGGAACTGGAGGAGCTTGCCGGCGAATTGCGCCGCGCCAAGCCCCTGCTGCCGGTCATCACCCGCAGCGACCGCTATGAAGAAGACGAGATCGACGGCGCGCTGGTGAAGCTCATGCGCAACAAGACGACGGCCGACCGCTGCGGGCAGGAGGCGGACGTGGCGGAGCGTGCGCGCGCCAAGCTCGCGGCGTTGGGGCTGGACATGGCGCTGCTGCGCCCGCCCCTGTCTGTCTCTGTCCATATGGCCCGGGCGGGCGGAGAAAGCCCCGCAGCTATGGCGACGGCGGGCATGGATCGTCTCTATGCCGCCCTGCGGGCCCTCGTTTCGCCGGCGCTGGCCTATCGACGCCGCAAGCCGGCCGAGGTGCGGCTGCGCCATCTGGACGAGACCGTCCTGGGCGGCCTGCAAGCGCTGCTGCGGCCCGCGCTGGAACAGCTGAATGCCGCGCTGGACGACGCGACAGCCCAGCTCGACCGACGGGGGATGCAGATGCAGGAGGACGTTTGGCGCGCCATCGCCCCCCTTCTGCCGGACCTGCTCGACGCCCATGCTCCTGAGCGGGATGCAGCTGGCGTCCGCCGCAGCGTATCGCAGGCGCTGCAATCGGCATGGGGCGAGGCGCGGGACGCCCACTTCCGCGACTATCGGCTCGGCCGCGATGGGCAACCTGCGCCATTCGCACCCACCCCGGACATCGGCTTCGAGGAGATCGTGATCGAGGTGGAGGGGACCCGCCAGTCCGTCGGCGTCGACGCCACGCGCCTGCACGCGGCCCTGGAACGGGAGATCGGGGATTGGGTGGCCGCCGCGGGCGACCACGCACGGGAAGAATGCGCCGCGAGCCTCCGCAAGGTAATGGCAGACGCCGCGCGCCTCGATGCCGTCCTTCGCGCCCACGAGGCGAGCCTTCGCGACATCAGGAGCGACCTGCGCGCACCGGCTTGAGTGGGCCTTGATTCATCCGCGATGAACGCAAGCCCCGGCAAACGCCCGGCGGGCCGGGCGCATCCATGAACCAGCTTCACCAATCGGTGTGTTTTTCGCGTTACCGGCCTTCGGCGGCTTTCGGCATCATCGCGCCCCTAAAAGACCAAGGCACGATGAGGAGACGACCGTTGAGCGCCCAAGCCCCTGCCACCACTGGCGATATTGCCATTTCCGCCCACCATGGAGCCGCCCTTTCGGCAACGCTCCAGCCCATGGCGCATGCCATCCGCTTCCTTGCGGTGGATGCCATTCTCGCGGCGGGCGAAGGACATCAGGGCGTTCCCCTCGGAATGGCCGAGATCGCGACGGTGCTCTACAGCCGTCACCTCAAGTTCGATCCTGCCGACCCCACCTGGCCGGACCGCGACCGGGTGGTGCTCTCCAACGGGCACGGCTCGACCCTGCTCTATTCCCTGCTGCACCTCACCGGCTATCACCACATCTCGCTGGACGCTGTGAAGAGCTTCCGTGAACTTGGCTCAACCTGCGCCGGCCATCCGGAATACGAGCCCGCCGCCGGCATCGAGACCACCACCGGCCCGCTCGGACAGGGCATCGCCAACGCGCTGGGCATGGCCATCGCCGAAGCCCATCTCAACGCGCGCTTCGGCGACGACCTTATCGATCACCGCACCTGGGCCTTCGTCGGCGACGGCTGCCTGCAGGAGGGCGTGGGGCAGGAGGTGATCCAGCTTGCCGGCCACCTCAAGCTCGGCAAGCTCACCTTCTTCTGGGACGACAACGCCATCACCGACGATGGCTCCACCGAGCTGTCCATCTCCGAGAACGTGGCCGAGCGCTTCCGCGTGGCCGGCTGGCATGTGGTGGAGATCGACGGCCACGACATCGAGGCCGTGGACACCGCCATCCGCGCCGCCAAGGCCGATCCCCGTCCCTCCATGATCGCCTGCAAGACGACCATCGCCCGCGGCATCCCGCGCCTCGAGGGCCAGCGCGGCGGCCACTCCGGCAAGCTGTTCCCGGATGATCGCGCCGCCATGGCGGAGCGCTTCGGCTGGACCGGCGGCAGCTTCGACATTCCAGCGGACATCGGCGCCGACTGGCGCGCCACGGGCAAGCCGGGCGCCGAGACGCGGGCCGCTTGGCGCAAGCGGCTCGCCGCCGCCGGCAATGCGGTGCAGGACGAGTTCCAGCGCACCATGTCCGGCATCCTCAGTGAAGGCGCGCGCGAGGCCATCCACGCCTACAAGGCGAAGGCGGCGGCTGAGGAGAAGGCGGATTTCTCCATCGCCACGTCGGGCGACATCGCGGCGGCGCTCTATGAGGCGCTGCCCGACATCATGACCGCCTGTGCGGATCTGGAGGCGCCCACCAACCACAAGCGCCAGCTTTCCGCCTTCACGGCGAAGGACCGGGCCGGCCGCTACATCCATTGCGGCGTGCGCGAGCATGCCATGGGCTCGCTGGCCAACGGCATGGCGGCCCACGGCGGCATCATCCCGCTCGCCGTCACCTACCTGCCCTTCTCGGATTATGAGCGGCCCGCCTTGCGCATGGCGGCGCTCATGGGGCTGCCAGTGAAGTTCGTGTTCAGCCACGATTCCATCGGCATCGGCAAGAACGGGCCGACCCACCAGCCGGTGGAGATCATCGCCTCGCTGCGGGCCATGCCCAACATGACGGTGCTGCGCCCCTGCGACGCCATCGAGGCGGCCGAAGCGTGGGAGATCGCGCTGGAGCACCGCACCGGCCCGGTGGCGCTCATCTTCGCGCGCCAGTCCCTGCCGGCCCTGCGTCGCGATGGCGGCGCGGAGAACCGCTCGGTCCGCGGTGCTTACGTGCTTCAGGAGGCAGAGGGTGGCCCGCGCCGCGTCACGCTCATCTCTACCGGCTCAGAAGTGCAGATCGCCGTGGAGGCCCGTGCCCTGCTCCAGGCGCAGGGCATTCCCACCGCCGTCGTCTCCATGCCCTGCTGGAGCCTGTTCGAAGCTCAGGATGCCGTCTATCGCAAGGCGGTGCTGGGCGAAGGCACGGTGCGCGTCGCCGTGGAAGCGGCGGTGAAGTTCGGCTGGGAGCGCTGGATCGGCGAGGACGGCGGCTTCGTGGGCATGACCGGCTTTGGAGCCTCCGGCCCGGCGGATGCGTTGTATCGGCATTTCGGCATCACCGCAGAGGCCGTCGCCGAGGCCGCCCGCGTGCGCCTCTGAGCCCGTCGCGACAATCAGAAAGAACAACACCATGCACAAGATCGTCGTTCTCGACCGCGACACCATCGCGCCCGAGGTTCAGGTCCGCCGCCCGTCCTTCCCCCACGAATGGGTGGAACATGCCCGCACCAGCGCAGGCGAGGTGATCGAACGGGCGAAGGATGCCACCATCATCATCAACAACAAGGTGGATCTGCGGGCCGACACGCTGGCCCAGCTGCCCAACCTCAAGCTTATCGCCATCGCCGCCACCGGCACCGATTGCGTGGACAAGAAGGCGGCGGCCGCGCAGGGCATCCCCACGGTGAACATCCGCGGCTATGCCAAGGCCACCGTGCCGGAGCACACCTTCGCGCTGCTGCTCTCCCTCGCCCGCTCCATCGTGCCCTACCGGGCCGAGGTGCTGGAGGGCGCGTGGCAGGCGGCGCAGCAATTCTGCTTCTTCACCAATCCCATCGTGGACCTGGCGGGCCGGCGGCTCGGCATCGTCGGCGCCGGTGTGCTGGGCTCGCAGGTGGCCGGCATCGCGCGGGCCTTCGGCATGGACGTGGTGTTCTACGATCCCATGGCGAAGCCGGGCACGGCGGGCGTTGTAAGCCTCGACGAGCTGATCGAGACCTCCCACGCCATCACCCTGCACTGCCCGCTCACCGACGAGACGCGCGGCATGCTCGACATGGCCGCCTTCCGGCGCATGAAGAACCGGCCGATCATCATTAACACCGCGCGCGGCGGGCTGATCGTGGAGGAAGACCTGGAGGTCGCCCTCGACGAGGGGCTGGTGAGCGCTGCCGGCCTCGATGTCACCCTGCCGGAGCCCCCCGCCCCCGACAGCGCCTTCATGCGGCTCGCACGGCGGCGCAACGTCATCTGCACCCCGCACATCGCCTGGGCCTCGCTGGAGGCGCAGCAGGCGCTGGCCGATCAGCTCATCGACAATATCGAGAACTTCGTGGCCGGCCGCCCCTCCAACGTGGTTTCGCCGGACTGAGGCGGCTCGCAACGTTTCAGTCTCGCGCGATGCGCCGGCCGGAACCCGTTCCGGCCGGCGTTTTCTTGTGCCCGCGCGGACAGGACAAAAAAAGGCCCACCGGCGGACCGGCGGGCCTTCAGGCTAGGGAGCTTGTAACCCCGAGGCGGGGCCCGGTCTGCGCCGGGCGCCCTCCTCAGGGCAGGAAACTCAAGGCAAGAAACTCAGGGCAGGAAGCCGATGGAGATCCACGGCACGGCAGCCACCACCGCCAGTCCGATGAGCAGCACCAGCATGTAGCCGACGATGGGTTTCATGCCCTCGTCCGGGTTCACGTTGCCAATGGCGGTCGCGCAGTAGTAGCCGACGCCGAAGGGCGGCGCGAAGAGGCCGATGCCCATGGCGAGGATGACCACCATGGCATAGTGCACCTCGTGGATGCCCATCTGCCGCGCGATCGGGAACAGCAGCGGCCCGAACAGCACGATGGACGGGATGCCCTCCAGCACCGAGCCGAGGATGATGAAGGCGAGGATGGAGACCACCATGAAGGTGGCCGCGCCGCCCGGCAGGCCGGACATCACATGGGCGAGGGCCTGCGAAAAGCCGGACTGGGTGAGCGCCCAGGCCATGCCCGTCGCCGCGCCGATGATGAGCAGGATCGCGCCGGAGAGCGCGGCCGTGCTGATCATCATCGGGATGACCCGGCTCCACTCGAACTGCCGGTAGACGAGCAGGCCTACCACCACGGAATAGATGATGCCGATGGTGGAGACCTCGGTCGCCGTGGCGATGCCCTCCATCACCGCGCCGCGGATGACGAACGGCAGGGCGATGGCCGGCAGCGCGATGCCAGCGGACCACAGGATGTCCTTGGCCGAGACGCGCTTGACGTTGGAGAGGTCGTCGTTGCGGTAGCGGTAGCGCACCAGGAGGCACAGCGCGAGGCCGAGCACCAGAGCGGGCAGAAGTCCGCCGGTGAACAGCGCCGCGATGGACACCCCCGTGACCGAGCCGATGGTGAGCAGCACGAGGGACGGCGGGATCGTCTCCGTCTGCGCGCCGGTGGCGGCGAGCAGGGCCACGAGATCGCCCTTCTTGGCGCCGCGCTTCACCATTTCCGGGAACAGCACCGGCGTCACCGCCGCCATGTCCGCCGCCTTCGAGCCGGAAATGCCCGAGACGAGATACATGGCGCCGATCAGCACGTAGGAGAGGCCGCCGCGCACATGCCCCAAGAGGCTGGCGAGGAAGCCCACCAGCGCCCGCGCCATGCCGGTCATCTCGATGAGCAGGCCGAGGAACACGAACAGCGGCACCGACAGCAGGATGAGGTGGCTCATGCCCTCGTCCATGCGCCCCACCACCACCGCGAGCGGCGTCGTGGTCGTGAAAGTGAGGTAGCCCACCGTCGCGAGGCCGAACGAGAAGGCGATGGGCACGCCGGCGAACACCGACGCCGCCACAAGGCCGACGAGGAAGATCAGCAGGTTGTAGTTGCCCAGCGTCTTCAGCCAGGGCGAGGCCACATGGCCGAGACCCACCGCCAGCAGGAGGCAGACGCACACCACGGCCACCTGCTTTGGATTGGCCGCGCGCAGCACTTTCAGGAAGCTCACCAGCGCCATGAGGCCAATGCCGATGGGCAATGCGGCCGCCTTCCACGTGTTGGGCACGTCGAGGGCCGGCAGCGTGACGAACATCTCGTCTTCGGCATACTCGATGGCGGGATGCAGCACCGCCACGAGGAACACCAGGGGCGCGGCGAGGGCCAGCGTCTCCAGCACCGATCTCACGCGCGGCGAGGCCATGCTCACCAGCGCGGTCATGCGCATGTGGCTATCGCGCTGGAGCGCCAGCACGGCGCCGAACATGGCGAGCCAGATGAAGAGGACGGACGCAAGCTCGTCCGACCACACGATGGGGCTGTGCAGCGCATAGCGCTTCACCACACCCACGAAGAGCACGGTGATCTCCGCCAGCACGAGAGCAGCGGCGAGATATTCCACCACGCGGCAGATGGCGGTTTCCACACCGAATACGGCGCGGCGCCAGCCGGTGGGAAGCGCCGGGGGCGGCGCTTCCTCTGTGGCGTAGGCTTCGTGCAGCGCGTGGCTCTCGTCCAGAGCGTGGGCTTCCCCCAGCGCGTGTTTCGGCGGCGGCATGGAGTGGGATACGTGCTGGGACATGTTCACCCCCCGAGCTTGCCGACGGCGGCCTCGAGCAGGCCCCACGCTTCATCGCCATACTTGGCCTTCCACTCGCCGTAGAAGGGGGTGGAGGCCAGCGCCTTGCGGAACTGCTCGCGGTCCACGTCGATGAAGGTGATGCCCTTGGCGGTGAGGTCCGCGCGCAGGCTCTGGTTGAGCGAGGCGATGTCGGCGCGCTGGTCCACGGCGGACTTGTCCAGTTCGCGGGTGACGACGGCGCGGACGTCCTCAGGCAGCGTGCCCCAGGCGCGGCGGTTGCCGAGGATGACGTAGCCGTCCCACACGTGGCCGGTCATGGAGCAGGACTTCTGCACCTCGTAGAGACGGGTGGAAGCGATGATGGCGAGCGGGTTCTCCTGGCCCTCGACCACCTTGGTCTGGAGCGCGGAATAAAGCTCGTTGAAGTTGATGGGCGTGGCACCGGCGTTCAGCGACTTGAACACCGAGGTCAGCATGGGCGCGGGCGGGACGCGGATCTTGAAGCCGTTCAGATCCTGCGGGGTGCGGATCTCGCGGGTGGACGAGGTGATCTGGCGGAAGCCGTTGTCCCAGAACTTGGCGGGAGCGACGAGGCCGGTCTTCTCGATCTGCGTCCGGATGTACTTGCCGAGATCGCCGTCCACCGCCTTCCACACGGTCGCGTAGTCCGGGAAGGCGAAGCCGGTGTTGACGATGCCGGAGACGGGAACCAGCGTCGCGAGGATCGAGGTGGAGAGGTTGAAGAACTCCACGCCGCCCGAACGCACCTGGGCGAGAAGGTCGGTGTCGGAGCCGAGCTGGTTGGCCGGGAACAGCTTGATCTCGACGCGGCCGGAGGTCGCCTCGCGGATGCGGTCGAGGGCTTCCTGCGCGCGCTTGTTCACCGGGTGGGTGGGGTCCTGGCCGGTGGCGTACTTGTAGGTGAATTCGGCGGCCTCGCCCCGGCGGGTGAGGATGCTGAACAGCGGCAGCGCGGCGCCTGCGGCCAGCACATGACGGCGGGTCAGGCCGGTTTTGGTCGGTGTCATGGTGTTTTCTCCCTAGTGTGCCGCTTTCGGCGGCTTGGTCGTTTGGAAAGAGGGGACTAGGCCCGGCCCTGGAGGGCGCGGTAGGCGTCGATGACCTTGCTGTCGTCCTTTGTGCCCTTGCCCTGGCCGGAGACGGCGAGGAACATCTGGTGGGCGGTTGCGGCCAGCGGCAGCGCGGTCTTCGCACCGGCACCGGCTTCCAGCACGATGCCGAGATCCTTCACGAAGATGTCCACCGCGCTGGTCACGCGCGGTTCGCTCTCCAGCATGCGCGGGCCGCGGTCCCGCAGCATCCAGCTGGAGGCGGCGGAGCCGGAGACGATGTCGAGCATGGCGTTCATGTCGAGGCCGAGCGTCTCGGCCAGCGACAGGGCCTCGCCGGCGACCGCCAGATGCACGCCGCACAGGAGCTGGTTCACCGCCTTTGCGGTGGCGCCCTGCCCGGCCTTGTCGCCCAGCAGGACGACCTTGGAGCCCATGGCGTCCAGCACCGGCTTCACCTGCGTGAACAGGTCGGAGGGTGCCGCCACCATGATGGTGAGGCTGCCCGCCTCGGCCCCGACCACACCGCCAGAGACCGGGGCGTCGACGAGGCGACGGCCTTCCGCCTCCACGCGCTTGGCAAGGGCCGCGACGGCGGCCGGCGGACAGGTGGCCATCAGGATGACCGTGCCGCCTTCAGGCAGATGCGCCAATGCGCCCGCGCCGAACAGGATGTCCTCGGCCTGGGTGGCATTCACCACCATCAGCACCGCGGCATCCTGGCCGGCGAAGGCGTCTGCGAGGCTGGCCGCGGCCGCGCCCCCGGCGGCGGCGAGTTTCGCCCCGGCTTCGGGCCGGATGTCGAAACCCGTCACGGCGAAGCCAGCGCGGGCGAGGTTGACCGCCATCGGCAGGCCCATGGAGCCGAGCCCCACAAAGCCGATCTTCTTCATCTTTTCCTCCCGCTCGGCCCGCCCCTCTTGCCGGGGGCTGGAGCCGTATGGATGACGTGAACCCTTCGACTACTTGAGCCAGCCCTTCACCTGCGCGCAGAGCGCATCGGTGGAGATGCCGTAGCGATCGTGCAGGGTCGGCAGCGCGCCGGCCGCCAGAAACTCGTCGGGCAGACCGATCATGCGGAACGCGGGGTGGACACCCGCGCGCATCAGAAGCCCCGCCACCGCCTCGCCAAGGCCGCCGATGATGGTGTGGTTCTCAACCACCACCACGAGGCGGCCGGGCTTGGCACAGGCCTCCAGGATGGTCGCGGTGTCGAGCGGCTTGATGGTTGGCACATGCAGCACGCCCACGTCCACGCGGTCCGCCTCGAGCGCCTTGGCAGCTTCCAGCGCGCGCATGGTCATGATGCCGGACGAGACGAACAGCACCTCGTAGCCGTCGCGCAGCATCTTCGCCTTGCCCAGCTCGAAGGTGTAGCCGTACTCGTCGAGCACGAGCGGCACCTGGCCGCGCAGCAGGCGCATGTAGACCGGGCCCTTGTGGGCGACGATGGCCGGCACCGCCTGCTCGATCTCGTGCGCGTCGCACGGGTCGATCACGGTCATGTTCGGAATGGCGCGCATGAGCGCCAGATCCTCGGCCGCCTGATGCGAGGGGCCGTAGCCGGAGGTGAGGCCCGGCAGGGCGCAGACGATCTTCACGTTGCGGTCTTCTTCCGCGATCGTCTGGTGGATGAAGTCATAGGCCCGGCGCGAAGCGAACACCGCATAGGTGGTGGCGAAGGGCGTGAAGCCTTCCGCCGCAAGGCCGGAGGCCGCGCCGAACAGGAGCTGCTCGGCCATTCCCATCTGGTAGTAGCGATCCGGGAAGGCCTGCTGGAAGATGTGCAGGTCCGTATACTTGCCGAGATCCGCCGTCATGCCGACGATGGAGGGATCGTTCTGTGCGGCCGTCACCAGCGCGTGGCCGAAGGGGGCCGGCTTGGTGCGCTGCCCTTCGCCCGCGATGGACGCGATCATGGCGGAGGTGGTCAGGCGCGGCTTGGCAGGCGCGTCCGTCTTGGCGGCGGGAGCGGGGTGAGCCGAAGCGGGTTTCATGCGGGCTTCCTCTCGTCGAGGGCGGCCAGGGCCAGCTGCCACTCATGGGCATCCACACGGATGAAATGGTTCTTGTCGCGCGCCTCGAGGAAGGGGATGCCCTTGCCCATGAGCGTGTCGGCGATGATCATGCTGGGCCGGCCGCCATTGGCGGTCTTGGCGGCATCGAAGGCGGCGCGCACGGCGTCGAGGTCGTTGCCGTCCACCCGCTGCACGAACCAGTTGAACGCCGCGAGCTTCTCCGGCAGCGGCTCGAAGCCGAGCATGGAGGTGGAGGGGCCGTCCGCCTGCTGGTTGTTCACGTCGACGATGGCGATGAGGTTGTCGAGCTTGTAGTGCGCGGCCGACATGATGGCCTCCCACACCGAGCCCTCGTCCAGCTCGCCGTCGGAGAACAGGGTGTAGACCCGGCTGTCCGAACCCTTGCGCTTGAGGCCGAGGCACTTGCCCACCGCGATGGACAGGCCCAGGCCGAGCGAGCCGCCGGACATTTCCATGCCGGGGGTGTAGGCGGCCATGCCCGACATGGGCAGGCGGCTGTCGTCGAAGCCGTAGGTCTCCAGCTCGTCCTCGGGGACGATGCCGGCCTCGATCAGCGCCGCATAGAGCGCGATCGCATAATGGCCGTTGGAGAGCAGGAAGCGGTCGCGCCCCTCCCATTCGGGGTTCTGGGGCTCGTAGCGCATGGCGTGGAAATAGGCGGTGGCCAGCACATCGGCGATGTCGAGGGCCTGGGCGATATAGCCCTGCCCCTGCACCTCGCCCATGCGGATGGCATGACGCCGGATGTTCCAGGCGCGCCGCTCCAGCGAGACGTTTGAAGGTGAAATGGTCATGTCCCTGTTCCTGTAGAGGAGCGCCCGCGCCGGGACGGCCCCGATCGCCCTGCGACCAGCCGTCCCCAACGCGCTGTGGCGGACCGGGATTGGAGCATTTTCAAGCGAAGCGGATTCCGGTTCGCGTGAAGAAAAGGCGTAGCGCCAAATGCCTAGGGTATTTCCGGCGGACCGGAGTTCGCCGGGAATGCCTTAGTGGATCAGCATGCCGCCGTTGACGTCGATCACCGCGCCGGTGACGTAGGCGGACAGGTCGCTGGCGAGGAAGAGATAGATGCCGGCCACGTCGCTCGCATCGCCGAGGCGGTTGAGCGGAATGCCCTTCAGGATGTCCTTGCGCATCTCGTCGGTCAGCTTGCCGCCCGTGATGTCGGTCTGGATCAGGCCGGGGGTGACGCAGTTCACGCGGATGCCGTCCACGCCGAACTCGCGGGCCATCGCCTTGGCGAGGCCGAGCACGCCCGCCTTCGCGGACGAATAGTGCGGGCCACCGAAGATGCCGCCGCCGCGCTGCGCGGACACCGACGACATGCAGGCGATGGAGCCGGACTTGCGCTCACGCATGTGGGGGATGAACACCTGGCTGAGGAACAGGACGCCCTTGCAGTTGATGTCCTGGATGCGATCCCAGCTCGCCTCGTCGATGTCGAGGGTCTTCACCGGCTGGGTCACGCCGGCATTGTTGACGAGGATGTCCACATGGCCGAACGCCGCGATCACCGCATCGGCGGCCGCCTGGCACGAGGCCTTGTTGGCGACGTCGCAGCCGACGCCGATATGCTGGGGGCCGAGCTCGGCGGCGGCGGCCTTGGCGGCGGCCTCGTCGATGTCGAGAATGGCGATGCGCGCGCCATGGGCGGCGAACAGCTTCGCCGTGGCAAGACCAATGCCGCGGGCGCTGGCGGCGCCGGAAATGGCGGCGGTCTTGTTCTGAAGCAACATGGTTTCCTCCACGAGGGGCCTCTTTTTGTATGAATGATACTGGCTCCTCTTTCCCCGGCTGAAAAACGCAAAAATTGCGCGAATGGATGAACCATGTTCATCTAAAGCCGTGGGCCGTCCGGACTGCCGTGGCGGCCGCTGTCATGAGGGCTCATCATGAAGCGCCTTCCCCTGTCCGCCTTGCAGGCTTTCGAGTCGGCCGCGCGCCGCGGCTCGTTCCGCGTCGCCGGGGAGGAGCTGGGCATTTCGCCCAGCGCCATCAGCCACGCCGTGCGCAAGCTGGAGGACCTGATGGGCGCCGCCCTGTTCGAGCGGGAAGGCCGGGCGGTGCGGCTCAATCCCGCCGGCGAGGCGCTGATGCGCCATGTGGCGGCGGGATTCGACGAGATGCGGCAGGGCATCGAGATGGTCGGCGCCCGCTCGGTGAACCTGCTGCGCCTGCATTGCGCGCCGTCACTGGCGGCGCAATGGCTGCTCCCCCGGTTGCGCACGCTGCTGGCCAAGCAGCCGGGGCTGGAGGTGCGGCTCGCGGCCGGCGTGGACTACCCGCGCTTCGAGCATGACGAGTTCGACGCCGACATCTGCTATGGCCCGCCGCGGCAGGAAGGGCTGATCGTCGTGCCCCTCGGCGAGGAGACGGTGACGCCCCTGTGCGCGCCGGAAATGGCCGCCCGCATTTCAGGACCGCTGGACCTGCTCGAACACGACCTCATCGAGAGCGACAACAAGCGCGTGCGCTGGAACCACTGGTTCGAATCCAACGGCGTGGCCCCGCCCGGCCCGCGCGGCTCGCGCTTCGACCGCTCCTTCATGGCCATCGCGGCGGCGGTGGACGGGCTCGGGATCGCGCTGGAATCCACCCGCCTTGCCGAGCGCGAGATCGCGCGGGGGCAATTGGTGGCGCCGCTCGCCGGCAAGGCGAACGACGTCACTTATGTCGGACACTATCTGGTCTTCCCCCGCGCCGCGAAAGCACGCCGGGCGGTGCGCATGTTCGCCAGCTGGATCACGCAGGAACTCGATTTGCCCACGCCCCGCATCTGAGAGCGCAGGCGACGGCAACCGTGGCGTCGCGCGATGTCCGGACATCGCCCGAACATCGTTTCGCAATACAGATACGAGCTGTCCGACCTCAGGCAATCCTCGGGAGATGCAGCGCGAGGGTTTCTCCCGCGCTGCCTTCCACTGCCGGATAGAGCACGCGGACCCGTGGATCGTGGCCGGGCACGATCATCTCCTCCCGGCCCTCTGCCAGCACGCGCGCGCCCCCCCAACCGGCGGCCATGTCGCCGAGGTTGAAGACGATCGGGAAGGGCAGGCCTTCCTGCATGTTGGCGTAGAAGTGGCTGGCATCGCTGGCGAGGACGAGGGGGCCGCGCGCGGTCTCCACACGCACCATCTGCAATCCGTCCGTGTGGCCGCCCACATGGTGGACACTGACGCCGGGCGCCACCTCCCCGTCGCCGGCGTGGAAGCGCACCCGGCCCGCATAGAGGGCGCGCACCATCTTCACCACGTCCTCCACATCGAAGGCGTGGCGCATGCAGGCCACGCACATATGCCGCCCCGTGGCGAAGCCCATCTCCCGTTCCTGCAGGTGGAAGGTGGCGTTCGGGAAGAGATCGAGGTTGCCGGCGTGGTCGTAGTGGAGGTGGGTGATGATGACGTCCCCGACGTCCGCCGGATCGCAGCCGAGATCGGCATAGGCCGTCGCGACATCGCGCAGGATGCGCCGCCCCCGCGCCGGTGTGCCGACCTTCGCAAAGCCGGTGTCCACGGCGATCAGGCGGCTGCCGCTGCGCAGAAGCCAGACGTAGAAGTCGAGCGGCATCGGCGTGTCATGCGGGTCTCCCGCGCCGATGAAGTTCATGCCGCGCGTGCGCTGCTGGTCGCCGTAGCGCAGGGCGTAGACCTCCCACTCCATCGTTACCTCCCTGTGACCCGCTCTCGTTCAAGCCACTTGCCAGCGGTCTACCCCTCTGTATATTCGACTTCGAAAAAAGAACAGATGTTCTGTCTAGAAGAACGATAGTCGGGAGGAAGCCGGTGGACTCAGAAGACGACGTGGTGGCGCGGCTCCTCCGCCTGCCCGACCTGCTCGAACGCGCGCCGGCCCTTCAGGAGCGCGGCCGCTTCCTCTCGGTTGACTGGCTCGTGGGCATCCCCAGCCGGCCCTTTCGAGTCCGGATCGAGCAGGGACGCATCGTCCGCATGGACGAGGCGCCGAAGGTGATGGCGAACTGGCGTTTCGCCTATCGCGCGCGCCCCGAGGCGTGGATGGAGTTCTGGCAGCCCATGCCGAAGGCGGGCTGGCACGACCTTCTGGCCCTCACCAAGCGGGGAGCGGCGACGCTGGAGGGCGACCTCCACCCCTTCATCGCCAACCTTCAGTATTTCAAGGACCTTCTGGCGCTGCCGCGGGAGGTGCGGGCATGAGCACGACCGTTCCCGCGCGCATCGAGCCCCAAATCGAGCCGATGATCGGCCGCTATGTGACCTTCCCCATCGAAGGCCGGCCGCATCGCGTCTATTTCGAAGAAGCCGGCAGCGGCATCCCGCTCGTCTGCCTGCACACCGCAGGCTCGGACGGACGCCAGTGGCGCCACCTTCTGACCGATCCCGAGATCACGCAGCACTTCCGCGTCATCGCCTTCGATCTGCCGTACCACGGCAAGTCCAATCCGCCCGAGGACTGGGACGGCACCGAATATCGCCTCACCACGGCGGCCTACACCGCCACCATCCGCGCCTTCTGCGGCGCGCTGGGTCTGGCCCGGCCGGTGGTGATGGGTTGCTCCATCGGCGGGCGCATCGTGCTCAACCTCGCCATTGATCACGCCGCGGAGTTTTCCGCGCTGATCGGCCTCGAGGCGGCGGATTTCCAGCAGCCCTGGTACGACACGGAATGGCTCAACCGGCCCGATGTCCACGGCGGCGAAGCCTGCGCGGCGCTGGTCTCCGGCCTGATGTCGCCCGACCTCCCCCCTGCGCGGCGCATGGAAACGCTGTGGCACTACAAGCAGAGCGGGCCGGGCGTGTTCAAGGGCGACCTGTATTTCTACCGCGTCGATGGCGACCTGCGCGGTCGCACCGCCGCCATCGACACCAAGGTCTGCCCGCTCTACCTGCTCACGGGCGAATACGACTATTCCTGCTCGCCCGACGACACGCTCCGCACCGCCCGCTCCATCTCCGGGGCGCAGGTGACGGTGATGGAGCGTCTCGGCCACTTCCCCATGAGCGAGAACCCCGAGCAGTTCCGCCGCTACATCGCGCCCGTGCTGGACGACGTCCGGCGGCGCGCCAGCCAACCATAACCCAAGAAAGAAAACCGAGGAGGAAACCCAGAATGAAGACAACGAAGAGGCTCGCCGCGGCCGCCCTTGGCATGGCCCTCGCCACCGCCCCCGTCGCGGTACGGGCCGCCGATGACGTGATCCGCATCGGCATCCTGAACGACCAGTCCGGCGTGTTCGCCGACAACGGCGGGCGCGGTTCTGTTATCGCCGCCAAGCTGGCGGCGGAAGACTTCGCCAACGAAGTGATCGGCCAGCGCATCGAGATCATCGATGCCGACCACCAGAACAAGGCGGACATCGCCTCAGCCACCGCCCGCAAGTGGTTCGATACCCAGGGCGTGGATCTGATCGCGGACGGCGCGGCCTCCTCGGCCGGCTTCGCGATCCTGGAGGCGGCCAAGGAGCGCAAGAAGATCTTCATCGTGAACGGCCCGGCCTCGTCGGACTTCACGGGCAAGGCCTGCTCGCCCTACTCCTTCCACTTCACCTACGACACCTATGCGCTGGCCAAGATCACCAGCCAGGCCATCACCAAGGCCGGCGGCAAAAGCTGGTATTTCATCACGGCGGACTACGCCTTCGGCCACGCGCTCCAGCGCGACGCCACCAAGTTCATCGAGGCGGCGGGGGGCAAGGTGGTCGGCCAGGCGGCGCATCCGCTCGGCACCAACGACTTCTCCTCCTTCCTCCTTCAGGCGCAGGCCTCGAAGGCGAACGTGGTGGGCCTCGCCACCTCGGGCCGCGACGTGCAGACCGCCATCAAGCAGGCGGGCGAATTCGGCATCGTCGAGGGCGGGCAGCAGCTCGCCGGCCTCCTCGTCTTCATCACCGACGTGAAGGCGCTGGGCGTGAAGGCCGCGCAGGGCCTGAAGGTGACCACCTCCTTCTACTGGGACCTCACCGACGAGACCCGCGCCTGGACCAAGCGCTTCCAGGCCCAGATGGGCGGGCGTGTCCCCTCCATGATCCATGCCGGCGTCTATAGCGGCGTGAAGCACTATCTGGCGGCGGTGAAGGCGCTCGGCACCAAGGACGGCGAGAAGGTCGCGGCCAAGATGCACGAGATGAAGGTGAACGACATGTACAACAAGGATGTCGTGATCCGTGCCGATGGCCGCGTGCTGCACGACATGTACCTGATGCAGGTGAAGACGCCGGCGGAGTCGAAGTACGAGTTCGACTATTACAAGACGGTCGAGCGCTTCCCCGGCTCCGAATCCTTCCGCCCCCTGAGCGAGAGCGAGTGCCCGCTCGTCAAGCGCTGATCCGCCTTGCCGCGCCCGCGCACGACGCGGGCCGGCTCCCCTGCGAGGATCTCATGAGCCCATTGCCTTTCTTCGTCTCCGGAAAGCCCGTCACGGGCACCGGCCCCACCTTCGTCTCCCGCAACCCGGCGACCGGCGAGGTGAACTACGAACTCTCCGCCGCCTCCGCCGCCGATGTGGACGCCGCCGTCGCCTCGGCGCAGCAGGCCGTGCGGTCCGCCGCGTGGCGCAACATGCGGCCCCACGAACGCGCCCGCATCATCGCCCGCATCGCCGATGGCATGGCCGCCAACGCCGATGAGCTTGCCGCCATCCAGATGCGCGAGAACGGCAAGGTCATCGCCGAGTGCCGCACCCAGGTGGCGAGCGCCATCGCCACCTTCCGCTACTTCGCGGCGGTCTGCGAGACGCTCGGCTCCGAGGTGACGCCGGCGCGCGGCGACTACCTGTCCATGACGGTCTACGAGCCCATGGGCGTCATCGCCGCCATCACCCCCTGGAATTCGCCGCTCACCATGGAGGCCCAGAAGGTGGCCCCGGCGCTCGCCGCCGGCAACGCCATCATCGTGAAGCCATCCGAGGTGACGCCCACGGCCGCCATTCTCGTCGCCCGCATCGCCGCGGAAGCGGGCCTGCCCCCCGGCATCCTCAATGTGGTGACCGGCCTCGGCGGCGATACCGGCGTCGCGCTGGTGCAGCATCCGGGCGTGCGCATGGTCTCGTTCACCGGCGGCACCGGCACCGGGCGCGCCATCGGCCGCATCTGCGCCGACCGGCTCATTCCCGCCGCGCTGGAACTCGGCGGCAAGTCGCCGAACATCGTGTTCGAGGACGCCGATCTCGACGCGGCGGTGGCCGGCGTCATGGGCGGCATCTTCGAAGGCTCCGGCCAGTCCTGCGTCGCCGGCTCGCGCCTGTTCGTGCAGAAGTCCGTCTACAACGCCTTCGTCGATCGCCTGAAGGCGAAGACCGAGGCGCTGGCGGTGGGAATGCCGACAGAGCCGGCCTCGAAGATGGGGCCCCTCGCCTCCTTCCCCCACCGCGACCGGGTGGAAAGCATGGTGGACATCGCCCGCAAGGAGGGCGGCGACATCATCGCCGGCGGCCGCCGGCCCGAACCGGCTGCGCTCGCCAACGGCGCCTTCTATCTGCCCACCCTCATCGGCGGGCTGACCAATGCGGCGCGGGTGGCACAGGAAGAGATCTTCGGCCCCGTGCTGGTGATCCTGCCCTTCTCCGACGAGGCGGACCTCGTCGCCCAGGCAAACGACAGCGTCTACGGCCTCGCCTGCGGCATCTGGACGGCCGACTACCGCCGCGCATGGCGCATCGCGCGGGCCATCGAGGCCGGCACCGTCTGGATCAACACCTACAAGCAGCTCTCCGTGGCGACGCCGTTCGGCGGCTTCAAGGAAAGCGGCATCGGCCGCGAGAAGGGCATCTCGGGCGTCCGCCTCTACCAGCAGGCGAAGGGCATCTATTGGGACATGGGCAAGCTGGTGCCCGAGGAAGGCATGGGACAATGAGCGGCAGCGTCGGTTTCATCGGGCTCGGCGTCATGGGCGAGCCCATGTGCCGCAACCTCGCACAGAAGAGCGGGAGGCCGGTCATCGGCTTCGACCGGGCCGACGCGCCGCTGGAGCGGCTCGCCGCTTTCGGGGTGACCCGCGCGGCCAGCCTCTCCGCGCTGTCCGAGGCGTGCGACGTGATCTTCATGGCCCTCCCGAGCGGCGCCCATGTGGAGGCCGTGACACTCGGCGCGGACGGCCTTCTCGCCCATGCCCGTCCGGGGCAGGTGATCGTAGACCTCGGCACCTCGCCGGTGGAGCTGACGCGGGACATCGCGGCGAAGTTCGTCGCGGCCGGCGCGCAATATGCGGATGCGCCCATCGCGCGCACCCGTCAGGCGGCCGAGGAAGGCACGCTCTCCATCATGGTGGGCGCGGACCAGCCGACGTTCGACGTCGTCCGCCCGCTGCTCGCCACCTTCGCCAGCGACATCACCCATTGCGGGCCGATCGGGGCGGGGCAGATCGTCAAGATCCTCAACAACATGGTGCTGGTGGAGACGGTGGTGGCGCTGAGCGAGGCGATGGCCACGGCCACGCGCGCCGGGGTCGACGGCAAGCTGCTGTTCGAGACCCTGATGAAGGGATCGGCCGACAGCTTCGCCCTGCGCAACCACGGCATGAAGGCGGTGGTGGCGGAGACCTTCCCGGAGCGCGCCTTCTCCACCACCTATGCCCGCAAGGACATCGGCTACGCACTGTCCCTCGCCCAGTCCGTGGGGCTGCGGCTGCAAGGCGCGGAACTCGCCGACCAGCTGCTGGAGAAGACGCAGGCCGAAGGATTCGGCGATCTCTACTGGCCAGTGGTCAGCCGCATCGTCGCCAAATCGAACTGAGGCCCGAGCCGGGGCCGAGACCAGACCGCTCCCTGCGGGCAGCCTCGCACCGCAGGAAGCGTTCCAATTGCCGGCCGCTTCTGCGATCATCCATCGCCCGTTCGGCTCAGGTCGGCGGGCGTACTGGAGATGCGTGTGTCCGAGTCCAAGACCCTCAGTGCGCCTGACGGCGGCGGCGTCGCCGCCGTGGAGCGGGCGCTTACTATCGTCGGCGCGCTGGAGCGCGCGAACGGTCCCGTCAGCCTGGCGGATCTCTCCCGCCTGACGGGGTTCTACAAAAGCACCATCCTCCGCCTCATGGCCTCGCTGGAAGGCAACGGCTACGTCACGCGCCTGCGCGATGGCGGGTATGACCTCGGGCCGGCCGCCTTCCGCCTCGGCATCGCCTATGAGCGGCGCAACGGGCTGCGCGGCCATGTGATGCCGGTTCTGCAGGATCTGGTGGAGCGCGGGACCGAAAGCTCGTCCTTCCATGTCCGGCAGGATGCCGACCACCGCCTGTGCCTGTTCCGGGTGGATTCGCGCCATGCGACCCTCGACAGGGTGGCGGCGGGCGATGTCTATCCCATACGGGTCGGCGCCGGCGGGCATGTCCTGCTGGCCTTCGACGGTGAACCGGGGCCGCGCTACGACGCGATCCGCACCGAAGGATTGGCGGTGTCCCTGGGCGAACGCGATCCCGCCTGCGCGGCGGTTGCCGCGCCCGTATTCGGCCCCGCGGGGCTGTTCGGCACGCTCTCCTTGTCAGGCCCACGCGAGCGCTTTTCGCCGGAGCAGGTCGCCATCATGCGCGCCGAGCTTCTGCCGCAGGCGGAGCGGCTGACGCGCACGCTCGGTGGCACCTGGCCCCATTTCCAGCGTCCCACCGGAAAGGTCGAGCGCGGCGCCGCCTGAGGGACGGCGACACCGCGCCCGACACCCGCATCCCGGCCCGCGCCGAACGCGAACCGGGACAGGGAGCCCTACTTGAGCGAAGCGCCGGAGGCCTTCACCGCGGCGGCCCACTTGCCGCTCTCCTCCTTCATGAAGGTCGCGAATTCGGCCGGCGTGCTGTTGACCACGTCGCCGCCGAGCTGCTCGATGCGGCGGCGCATGTCCGGCTCCGCGACGATCTTCGACACGTCGGCGTAGATCTTCTCCACCAGCTCCGGCTTGATCTTCGCCGGCGCCAGCAAGCCGAACCAGGTGGCGGCCTCGAAGTCCTTCACGCCGGCCTCGGCGAAGGTCGGCACCTGCGGCAGCGCGCCGAGGCGACGGTTGTGGGCGACGGCGATCGCCTTCACCTTGCCGCTCTCGATGAGCGGAATGACGGCAGTGGCGGTGGCGAGCATCATCTGCACCTGCCCGCCCATGAGATCGGTGAGGGCCGGCGCATCGCCCTTGTAGGGCACGTGGGTGATGCCGCTCTTGGTCGCGACCTTGAACAGCTCGCCGGAGAGATGCTGCGCGGTGCCGATGCCCGGGGAGGCGTAGTTCACCTTGTCCCCCTCCTTGGCCAGCCAGGCGAGGAACTCGGCCATGTTGGAAGCCGGCACCTGCGGGCTCACCACCAGAACCAGCGGCACCTTGGTGATGAGGGTGATGGGCGCGAAGTCCTTCAGCGCGTCGAAGGTCAGGCCGGGATAGAGGTGCCCCGAAATCGTGTGGGCGGAGGTCGTCATGTACAGCAGGTAGCCGTCCCCCGGCGCCTGCGCCACGGTCCGGGCGGCGATGGTGGTGCCGGCACCCGCGCGATTGTCCACCACGACCGCCTGGCCCCACGCCCCGGTGAGCTTTTCGGCCACGGCACGGGCCACGACGTCAGTGGCGCCGCCGGCGGCATAGGGCACGATCATCGTCACCGGCCGTGTCGGGTAGGTCTCCGCCGATGCGGGGCCGGCGAGGGCGATGCAACTCGCGAGGCAGCCGGCGACGGCAGCCATCATGCTTCGGAACGACATGTTTCCTCCTGAGCCGCTCTGTGCGGCCTTTTTGTTCTGTTAGACAGAATAGTTATTCTTTTTTATAACCGTCGCGAATTCGGGCCGGTACGTCAAGGGGTCGCTTGACGTGGACGGGAAACGCGCGCAGAAATCTGCGCACGACTGTATACAATAGAATGCAGCCATGAGCGGTCGTATGGCGAGACGGGTGGAGGAGCGGATGACGCGAGAGGGAGCCGAGGCGCAGACGGCAGCTGAAGCCTCCGCCGTGCTGGGCCGGCGCTGGGATGTGCTGGTGGTGGGCGGGGGCAACGCGGCCCTCTGCGCCGCCATCGCCGCGCGGCGGGACGGCGCGTCGGTTCTGGTGCTGGAGATGGCCCCGCGCTTCTATCGCGGCGGCAACACGCGCCACACCCGCAACATGCGCTGCGCCCACGACACCGCCACCGACACCCTGACCGGCCCCTACACCGAGGATGAGTTCTGGGACGACCTGAAGCGCGTCACCCAGGGCCATACGGACGAGGAACTGGCCCGCTTCATGATCGCCCAGTCCAAGGACATGCTGGGCTGGATCACCGAGCAGGGCGTGCGGTTCCAGCCCTCGCTCGGCGGCACGCTGAGCCTCGGGCGCACCAATTCCTTCTTCCTCGGCGGTGGCCGCTCCATGCTGAACGCCCTCTACCAGACCGCCGAGCGGCTGGGGGTGGAGGTGCTGTACGACGCCGAGGTGGTGGACCTCGACATCGCCGACGGCTTCTTCCTCGGCGCCCAGGTGAAGCATGGCGGGCAGCGCCACATGGTGCGCGCGGGGGCTCTGGTGGCGGCCGCCGGCGGGTTCGAGGCCAACATCGACTGGCTGAAGGAATATTGGGGGCCGCCGGCGGAGAACTTCCTCATCCGCGGCACGCCCTACAACCGCGGCACCATGCTGCGGATGCTGCTGGACAAGGGCGTGAAGCCGGTGGGCGATCCCACCCAGTGCCACGCGGTGGCCATCGATGCGCGCGCCCCCAAGTTCGACGGCGGCATCATCACCCGGCTCGACTGCGTGGTGTTCGGCATCGTGATGAACAACAAGGCCGAACGCTTCTACGACGAGGGCGAGGACTTCTGGCCCAAGCGCTACGCTATCTGGGGCCGGCTCGTCGCCCAGCAGCCGGACCAGATCGCCTACATCGTGTTCGACGCCAAGTCGCTCACCTCCTTCATGCCCTCGCTCTACCCGCCCATCAGCGCGGCCACGCCGGAGGAACTGGCGGGCAAGCTCGGGCTCGATCCGCAGGCCTTCGCCGCCACCGTCGCGAACTTCAATGCGTCCATCGTGCCCGGCGGCAGCTTCGACCACACCGTGCTGGACGACTGCCGCACGGAAGGCCTTACCCCGCCCAAGACCCACTGGGCGCGGCCGATCGATACCGCGCCGTTCTATGCCTATCCGGTGCGCCCCGGCATCACCTTCACCTATCTCGGCGTGCGCGTGGACCGCGAGGCGCGGATGCAGATGGCGGACGGCTCAGCGGCGGCCAACATGTTCGCCGCGGGCGAGATCATGGCCGGCAACGTGCTCGGCCGCGGCTATGCGGCCGGCATCGGCATGACAATCGGCAGCGTGTTCGGCCGCTGCGCCGGCACCGGAGCGGCCCGCAGTGTGCGCAACTAGCCAGACCGCTTCAGTCGAGCTGCAACAGCGACAGCCGCGCCTCCTGCGCGCGCTGGATGTGCAGCCGCGCCGCACGCTCGGCCGCGTCCGGATCTCGGGCGGCGATGGCGGCGACGATGGCGGCATGTTCGCTCACCGCCAGCGGCCCGCGCTCGGCCAGCTGGAAGGTGGTGCCCGGCAGCAGGGCCAGGGCATCGCTCAGCTCATCCAGCATCCGCACGAGGTAGCGGTTGTGGGCGGCGTCCACGATGGCCGAATGGAAGCGGCGGTTCAGCTCCGCCAGCCGGCCCGCATCACCGAACGCCGTCTCGAAGGCGGACGAGAGGCGATCGAGCATGGCGATTTCGCTCGGTGCGGCATGCTGGGCGGCGAAGCGGGCGGCCGAGCCCTCCAGCACCTCGCGCATGGCGTAGAGTTCGAGCGTCTGGGGACGGGAGATGGTGGCCACCACGAGCCCGGCCGGCGTCGCCTCGATCAGCCCGCGCGCGGTGAGCCGCGCCAGCGCCTCGCGCACCGGCGTGCGGCTGACGCCCAGCGCCCGCGCCACCTGCTCCTCGCGCACGCGCTCGCCGCGCCTGAGGGCACCGGCCCGGATATCCTCCTTCAGGCGCTCGTAGACGCGCTGTGCGCGGGAGAGGCCATCGTCTCCTCCAGCCGTCGCGTCCGCCATTGCGCTCCTCCCCGCTTTCCGGCGCGCTCCGCGCGCTGGTCCCTCAAGGGAGTACGGCTGTGCGCAGCTGTATGCAAGACAACTCACACAACAAGGAAGAATTCCAGATGAACGCGCACAGCTCGCCGCTGGAAGAAGCGGCCCGGCTCATGACGGTCTGCAATTCGTGCCGCTATTGCGAGGGCCTGTGCGCCGTGTTTCCGGCCATGGAGATGCGTCGCGCGTTTTCGACCGGGGATCTCAACTACCTGTCCAACCTCTGCCACTCCTGCGGCGCGTGCTATTTCGACTGCCAGTTCTCGCCGCCGCACGAGTTCAATGTGAACGTGCCGCGCACGCTCGCCGAAGTGCGCAACGATTCCTACGCCCATTATGCCTGGCCGCGCCCGCTGGCCGGCCTGTTCCGGCGCAACGGACTCGTCATCGCCCTCATCACGGCGGCATCGGTGGCCGCCTTCCTCGGCGGCTTCATGGCCTTCAATGATCCAGCCGTGATGTTCGGCGCCCATGCGGGGCCGGGCGCCTTCTTCCGCCTCATGCCGCACAATGCCATGGTGGCGCTGTTCGGCGGCGTGTTCATCTATGCCCTTCTGGCCCTGTTCATGGGGCTGCGCGCCTTCTGGCGGGACATGGAGAACGGCAAGCCCCTGCCGCCCGATGCGCCGTCCCTCTGGCAGGCCATGAAGGACGCGGGCCAGCTGCGCTATCTCGATGGCGGCGGCGTCGGCTGCATGAATGCGGACGAGAAGCCCACCGACAACCGCAGGCTGTTTCACCATTTCACCTTCTACGGCTTCGCTTTGTGCTTCGCCGCGACCTCGGTGGCGACGCTCTATCACTACCTGCTCGGCCGCATGTCGCCCTACCCGTGGTGGGATCTGCCGGTGGTGCTCGGCACCCTCGGCGGCATCGGCCTCGTGATCGGACCGGCCGGCCTGTTCATGGCCAAGAAGGCGCGCGATCCCATAATGATGGACGACACGCGCCGGGGCATGGACGCGGCCTTCCTCGCCATGCTCTTCGGCACCGCGCTCACCGGCCTTGCGCTTCTTGTGGTGCGTGCGACGCCGGCCATGGGAACCATGCTGGCCATTCACCTCGGCTTCGTGTTCGGCTTCTTCCTGACCATGCCCTACGGCAAGTTCGTCCACGGCCTCTACCGCTTCGCCGCGCTGGTGCGCTACGCGAAGGAGCGGCAGCAGGAAGCCCACGCCACTGGGGAGTGAAGCGGCTCGGCGGCGGGGGCGCACGCCCTCCCCCGCCCACTGGATGCGAAGCATGCGATCGGCGTTGCGATGGCAGACCTTGGCGCCACCTCATCGCCGATCGGGGCAACCTCGATGAAGTCGCACGCGCCCACTATCCATCGCGAAACTGCGGCGGGCGCTTCTCCACGAATGCGGCCATGCCCTCCTTCTGATCCTGGGTGGCGAAGAGGGCGTGGAAGGTCCGGCGCTCGAACAGGAGCCCCTCGGACAGCGAGGTCTCGAAGGCACGGTTGACGGCCTCCTTGATCGCCATCGTGCTAATGCGGGATTTGGTGGCGATCCCCTCCGCCACGGCCTGGGCTTCGGCGAGCAGCGCCGATGCCGGGACGATGCGTGAAACAAGGCCCAGGCGCTCCGCCTCCGCGGCGTCCATCATCCGGCCGGTGAGACACAGATCCATGGTCTTTGCCTTGCCGATGGCGCGCGCGAGGCGCTGGGTGCCGCCGGCACCGGGCATCACGCCGATCTTCACCTCCGGCAAGGCGAACCGCGCCGTTTCGGCCGCGATGACGATGTCGCACATCATCATGATCTCGCAGCCCCCGCCGAGGGCATAGCCGGCCACAGCGGCGACCAGAGGCTTGCGCAGGTGCGCGATCGCATCCCAGGAGGCGAGGAAGTCCTCAAGGAAGGTCTCGGGATAGCTGCGCCCCGCCGCCTCCTTGATATCCGCTCCGGCGGCGAAGGCGCGGTCCGAGCCGGTGAGAACCACGCAGCCGATGCCGGGATCGGCGCCGAACCCGGCGAGGGCGCGCACAATCTCGCCCACCATCGCCGCGTTCAGGGCATTGAGCGCGTCCGGCCGATCCAGCGTGATCCAGCCCACCCGGCCGGCGACGCGGGTCTGAATGAAGTCGTATGCCATCGGTTTGCCCATCACTTGCGGTCCGCCCCGATCTGCGCGCGGAAGTCCCGCCAGGTGTCGGGGAACCGCTCGGAGAAGCTGGCGGCCACGGGCGCGACGGCCTCCCGCCAGGGCTTGAGATCGGTCACGGTGACGATGGCGGCGCCTTTGGCGGCCATGTCCTTGAGGATCGCCGCGTCGTCCGCCTCCATGCGCGCCCAGCCTTCGGTGATGTTGGCGCGGGCCGCCGCGAGCAGCACGTCGCGATCGGCGGTGGAGAGGCGATCGATCGCGTCCTTCCGCGCCACCAGCACGTAGGTGATCATCATCAGCCCCGGCGCGTGGGTGGCCTTGGGGGCGGCCATGCCGAGCTGCGAGGTCCAGGCGCCGGGCGAGGTGAAGACCCCGTCGAGGGCGCCGCGCTCGAATGCGGGCTTCATCTCGGGGATGGGCAGCACCACCGGGTCCGCCGAGAGGCGGCGCATGATGTCCTCGTAGGTGCCGGCCCCGGCCACGCGGATCTTCAGTCCCTTGAGGTCCGCCGGGGTCGCGACGCGCTTGTCGCGGAAGACGAAGAGCTGGTCCGCGCCCCGCATCAGACCGATCACCCACAGGTCCTGCTTCTGCGCGAGGGTGTCGAGGAGGTCCACCACCCCGCGGCGCGCCGCCGGCTGGGTCATGGCGGTGTCGTCGAGCGCGAAGGGCAGGTTGACGAAGCCGAAGCGCGGATCGAGGCGCTCCAGATTGGCCGCATTGACGAAGGTGAGTTCCGCCTTTCCGGCCTTCAATGCCTCGATGGAGGCGAACCCCGGATAGATGGTGCCGCCCGGATTGGCGGCGATCGTCAGCCGGCCCGAACTCGTCCGGGCCACATCCTCCGCCATGGCCGTGAAGTAGGGCACGCGCGGATGATTGGTCGGGATGTCGAAGACGAGCCTCAGCTCCTCCGCCGTGGCGACGGCGGGAAGCGCAACGAGGGGCGCGAGCGTCATCATCGCCGCCCCGACAAGGCGGCCGACAGTCGTGGTCATGGGTGTGTTCCTCCGGTCTTTGCGCGCGTTGGTGCGCGTCGTTCATCCGCGGGTCGGATTTCAGTAAGGCAGCGGCCAGCGGCGCAGGCGGTCCTTCGCCTTGACGGCGAGGCGGGCGAGGCCGTTCGGCTCAATGATGAGGAAGGCGACGATGAGCGCCCCGAAGATCATCAGCTCCAGATTGGCCAGAACATCCGGCTTCAGGGCCTCGCCGAACACCGTCGCGGCGTTGGCGATGGCCACGGGCAAGAGCACGATGAAGGCCGCGCCCAGGAAGGAGCCGAGGATGGAGCCGAGGCCGCCGATGATGACCATGAACAGGATCTGGAACGAGCGATGCAGCGAGAAGGCCTCGATCTCCACGTTGCCGAGATAGAGGAACGCCCACAGCGCGCCGGCCACCCCGCAATAGAAGCCGGAGACCGCGAACGCGGTGAGCTTGGCGCGGGTGGTGTCGACCCCCGTCAGTTCCGCGGCCGTCTCGTGGTCCCGCACCGCCATCAGGGCGCGGCCGGCGGAGGAGCGGATGAAGTTCTTCGCCACGACGGCAAGGGCGACGACCGTCACGAAGGCGACGAGGTAGCGGGACGGCACCGACGAGAAGCCGAAGCCGAATAAAAAGAGCGTCGGGGTGGAGACGACGCCGGAGGGGGTGTTCAGCACCAGCCACGGAATGTGGGTGCAGATCCATTCGATGAAGAACTGGGCGGCGAGCGTCGCTACCGCCACGTAGAAGCCGCGGATGCGCAGGCTCAACAGGCCGAAGGCGAGCCCCACGGCGCCCGCCACCATCCCCGCCAGCACGAAGGAAACCGGGAACGGCAGCCACGGCAGGCGGATGACGAGGTTCACCGCCGCATAGCCCCCGACCGCCATGAAGGCGCCGGAGCCCAGCGAGAGCTGGCCCGCATAGCCGGTGAGGATGTTGAGCCCGATCGCCGCGAGCGACAGGATGAGACAGGGCAGAAGGATGGAGCCGAGCCAGTACGGCCCGGCCACGAACGGCACCACGAGCGCCCCCGCGGCCACCAGGGACACCACAGACCAGCGGTCGAGGGCCACGGGGAAGATGGCCTGCTCCTCGCTGTAGGAGGTCTTCAGCGCGCCGGCGTCACGGTGGAACATGTGTCAGACCCTCGCAATGCGCGCCGCGCCGAACAGGCCGGCGGGGCGGATGAGCAGGACGGCGATGGCGAGTGCGTACGGAAACCAGTTCTCGATGCCGCCACCGACGAAGGGCCCGAGATAGATCTCGGCGAGCTTCTCGCTGACCCCGATGACGAGCCCCGCCACGATGGCGCCGGCGATGGAGTTGAAGCCGCCGAGGATCATCACCGGCAGCGCCTTGAGCGCCACCAGCGTCAGCGCGAACTGCACGCCGAGCCGCGCGCCCCAGACGAGGCCCGCGACGAGCGCGATGAAGCCAGCGGCGCCCCACACCACGGCCCAGATGAAGCCGAGCGGCACGCCCGCCACCTGTGCCGCCTGGGTGTCGTCGGCCACCGCCCGCAGCGCGCGCCCGACCTTGGTGTAGGAAAAGAAGGCGGACAGCACCGCCACCAGCACCGCGGCCATGAGCGCCGCGGAGAGGTCGAACTGCGAGATGAGGATGCCGCCGATCTCGATGGGCTCGTCGGAGATGCCGAGGTCGAGCCCGCGCACCTTGGTGCCCCAGATGAGCTGGGCGAAGCCCTCCAGGAAGATGGAGAGGCCGATGGTGGCCATGAACAGGATCATGTGGTCCTGCCCGACAAGGGGACGCAGTACCGTGCGCTCGATGGCTACCGCCAGCGCCAGCATGGCGGCGAGCGCGAGGAGGAAGGCGACCCACATGGGCAGGCCGAACTCCAGGAAGCCGACGAAGGTGAGCGCGGCGAACAGCACCATGGCGCCCTGGGCGAAGTTGAACACGCCCGAGGCCTTGAAGATGAGCACGAAGCCCAAGGCGACCAGCGTGTACATCACGCCGGACAGGAGGCCGCCCACCACCACTTCGAGAAAGAAGGAAAAGTCGCCCATGATGTTCTCCCTCACGCGGCTTCGCCGAGGGCGGCGGAGCCGAGATAGGCGGCGATGACTTGGGGATCGGCACGAACCACGTCGGGCGTGCCATCGGCGATCTTGCGGCCGTAATTGAGGACCGCGACGCGGTCGGACAGGCCCATCACCACACCGATGTCGTGCTCGATGATGAGGATGGTGGTGCCGAAGCTCTCGTTGACCCGGCGGATGAAGCCGCACATGTCGCGCTTCTCCTCGTGGGTCATGCCCGCCATGGGCTCGTCGAGCAGCAGGAGCCTCGGCTCGGTGGCGAGCGCGCGGGCCAGTTCCACCCGCTTCTGGATACCGTAGGGCAGGCTGGCCACCGGCGCCTTGCGCAGGTGCTCCAGCTCCAGGAAGGCGAGGATGCGCTCCGCCGCCTCCCGCTCGCGCCGCTCTTCCGCCGACGTGGAGGGCAGGCGCAGAACCTTGCCGAGCAGCGAGCCCTCGAAGCGCGCAGCGCGGCCTACCAGAACGTTGTCGATCACGTTCATGCCCTTGAACAGGGAAACGTGCTGGAAGGTGCGGCCGATGCCCGAGCGTGCGGCAAAGGCCGGGCGCATGCGGGCGCGTTCCTTGCCGGCGAAGGTGATGGTTCCCGAGCGCGGGTGGTAGACGCCGTTGATGACGTTCAGCAGCGAGGTCTTCCCCGCCCCGTTCGGCCCGATGATGGAGAGGATTTCTCCTTCATGGATGGCGAGGGACATGTCGGTGAGCGCCTTCACCCCGCCGAAGGCGACGGCGACGCCGCTGACCTGCATGAGCACGGGTCCGCGCGAGCGGGCTTCGCGCTCACTCGGCCTTGCCTGCGTCTCGCGTCCAACTGGCGCGAACGGGGCGTCGCGCACCTCGCCTTCCAGCGTCAGCTCCTGCGGACCGAAGCCATCGGCGGCCAGTTCAAAGGCGCGGATGGCAAGGGACGTTCCAGGGAATTCCGCAGCCAGCCGTGCATTCACCCGCTCCACCGCGGCCGATGCGTGGCCCCGGGCGGCGGCGGTGTCCTCCGCGTCAGCAGCAGACGGCGCGAGCGCGATCCGGGCGCTGAGGCCGCCGGGAACGCGGGTGACGCGGGCGCGATCAATGACGGCGTCGCCCCGAAGCACGGCTTCCACGGACCTCAGCAGATGGGCATCGTCGGCCGGGGCACCGGCGCGGGACTGGGGGCTGCCGTCGTCGGCGAGGGCAAGGTCCGCGTCGAGCGGCACACCGTAGGCCGCGAGGCGGCGGACGGTGGTCGGGTCCAGGATGCCGGAGGAGACAAACGCCAGACGACAGGCGCCGACACCGAGGGTGTTGCGCAACGGCGCTCCGAAGGCGAGACCGGTGCCCGGCAGACCCTTCTCACTCGCCCGCGCGAGGGCGCGCACCAGCGGCCCGCCTGCGGACAGGCGAACGCCGGCATCCCTCACCAGAAGCTCGAACACGCGCGCCGGCGCGGCCAGCACGGTGGGCGCCACCTCCCTCAGATCGTTGGGGAAACTCGCCGGCCCCTCCACGCAATGGACAGAGCAGCCCGAGAGCAGCGGCTGCACCAGGCTGCCGGCGGCGTCGGCAATACCCGAGACGGGCAGAAACGCCATGAGCCGGTCAGCGGGAGACAGCAGCAGCCGGGACATGGCCGCCGCGCCGGCGTCGAGGAGGCGCCGGTGGGTGAGCGCCAGCGGGCGGGGCGGCCCGTCCAAGCCGGCGGTGTGGAGAATGAGAGCGGTTCGGTTCCCTTCGACCGTGGCGGCCCGCCAGGCGTACCAGGCCACGGCCTCGTCCTGCGCGGCCTCCGGCGATGGCGCGCATTCGTCGAGACGCAGCACGATGGCGGGCGAGCAGCTCGCGGCCCGCCACGCGCGGGCGGCCTCCTCATTCTCGCAGAGGACGAGGGCAGGCTCGGCCGCAGGCGCGCCGAAGCGGCGTAGGAAGTCCGGGCCCACCGGCATCACCGCGGCGCCGAGGCCCTGCGCGGCGAGAGTGGCGGCATAAAGCTCCGGCCGGTTCTCGCCCACGATCACCAGCAGGCCTTGGCCGGCGAGGCCGGCGCCATCCAGCAGGCGGGCGATGGCGGCGGTTCGGGCGAGATAGTCGGCGAAGGTCCAGGTACGCCAGATGCCGCCGACCTTGTGGCGCAAGGCCGGGCGCGCGGCATGGCGCCGGGCGGCGGCGATCAGGGCGCTGGGCAGCGTGTCCGCAGCGCAAGGATCGGCCCGTTCCGCGGCGCTGGAGGCATGGTCGAAGGCGCGGTTCATGGCAGGAGGAATCCCTTCGTCCATGGAGGATCAGGAGAGCCAGCGCGGGCGACGGCGGGCGGCAAGGCTCGCCCCATCCGCTTCGGCGGAGGCATCGAGCCCGAGATAGGAGGCGCGGATTTCGGGATCGGCGGCGAGCGCGCGCGCCGGTCCCTCACGCACCACCCGGCCGCCTTCCACGAGATAGCCATAGGTGGCGTAGCGCAGCGCCACGGCGGCGTTCTGCTCGGCGAGGAGGAAGGTCACCCCGGCTTCGGCATTCAGCCGCTGCATGATGGAGAAGATCTCCTCCACCAGCAGCGGCGCGAGGCCCATGGAGGGCTCGTCGAGCAGGATCATGCGCGGCCGGGCCATGAGGGCGCGGCCGATGACACACATCTGCTGCTCGCCGCCGGAGAGGAGGCCGGCCGGCTGATGCCGCCGCTCCTTCAGGCGGGGGAAGGTGGCGTAGACGCGTTCGAGACTCTCGGCGACCGCGCCGTCGCTGCGGGAGTAGGCGCCGACCTTCAGATTGTCCTCGACCGACAGGGTGGAGAAGGCATGGCGGCCCTCCATCACCAGGGAAAGGCCACGGCGGGCGAGGTCGGACGGGTCGAGCCCGTCGATGCGCGCACCGTCATAGTGGATGGCGCCTTTCGTCACCTCGCCGCGCTCGGAACGCAGGAGGTTGGCGATGGCCTTCATGGTGGTGGTCTTGCCCGCCCCGTTGGCGCCCAGCAGGGCGACGATGCCGCCCCGCGGGACGCTGAGCGTGAGGCCGCGCAGCACGAGGGCCAGACGGGAATACATCACCTCGATGCCGGCGACGGACAGCAAGGGGCCTTGCGCGCTCATGGCGTGCTTCTCCCAAGGGGTGGCTCCGGCACCGGGCGGGCTTGGCAGCCCGGCGCGCGGCAGGTCACGGATCAGGGCTGAACGGGGCCTGCGAGGTCAGTTCGTCTCGCCGGCGCAGTCGCGGGGCGTGATGCCCTTTTCCTTGGCGAACTGGGCGGCGGACGCCTCGATGAGCGGCCGGACCATGGACTGGTCGGACTTGATCCAGTCGGAGATCATCACCCACTTGGCGCCGTCCCATTGCTGGAAGCGGATGGCGCCGTCGCCCTCGTGGTCGGCGCAGGTGACCTTGATCTCCGGCATC